>JAJYCT010000022.1 GCA_021778125.1 Myxococcales bacterium | reverse complement strand
GGCGAGAAGCTCGCGCCGCCGTCGAGCGAGACGAGCGCCTCGCCAGCCTCGAGCTCGGCGACGAGCGCGCCGCCGGGCGCGACCCGCATGGCCCGCACGCGCGCGACGGGCAGGCCCTGGGCCCCGAGGACGCTCGATGTGCCCTCGAGGTCGACACGCAGCAACTCGGCGGCGCCGGACTCGGTGCGTCCGGCGACGATGGCGCCAGGGCCTGCGCACGCGACCGCCTGGGCACTGGCGAGCGGCAGGGGGGCGCCGACGCGCTCCCACGGCGCGTACGCCCAGGGGACGCCGAGGCGGTCGTCGCCGCCGAAGCCGGCGTCGAGCAGGGCGGCGTCGGGGGTGTCCCCCTCGTCGTCGGCGTCGAGATCGGGGAGGTCGGCGTCGCGTAGCTCCTCGTCGGCGTCGGTCGGTCCTTCCTCGCCGGCGTCGAGATCGACGCGCTCGGGGCCGCCGCCGAGGCCGAAGTCGTCGTCGCCGACGCCGGGCTCGTCGAGGTCTTCGATGGGGTCGGCGGCGACGAAGTCGGTGAGGCCGGTGTCGCCGAGATCGAGGGCGGGCGCGTCCGGGGGCTCGTCGAGCCAGCCGGTCTCGGACTCGTCGGTTTCGAGGTCGTCGGGTTCGACGGGGTCGTCTTCGCCCGTGGCGTCGTCGAGGCCGGCGGAGGTGGCGGCGTCATCGAGGTCCGCGGCGTCGGGCTGCGGCTCGCGGTCGGATTCATCGCCAGCGTCGCCGTCGGGGGGCGGCAGCGGATCGACCTCGTCGTCCCGGGGAGGCGGCAGCGGCATCGCGGGACAAGGAGAATAACGCGGACGCGCGGGGGCGCCGCTTTCGACGCGCTTCGTCGGGATCCGCGGGGATCCGAGACAGGCTCGGCCTCCGGACAAGCCGCCCCTCAAAGTAACGTGCAGGTGACGCACGACGCGCTGCGGCACACCGCGCGAGCGTGGCGGAAAGACGACGCCCTGTAGCCACCACGACGCGTCTGTCATGCCCGTGTGCATGCGCGCACGGCCGTTTCCCGAGCATTGCCCCTCGGCACACGACATGCAGTGCTCCCACGTGCAGGAAGGCCCATGTCGTCGCGCGCCCACTTCTGGCTCCGCACCGTCGGTCTCGCCGTCATCGTTGCCCTGGAGCTCGGGCCCCGCCTGTGGGCCTCGAGCGTGCCCGCAGCGCCACACGGCGGGCAGGCGGTACAGGCCGCGATCGCCGATCGCTGACCTCGGCCGTTGCATCCGCGCCGTCGGCGCGTAGCCTCCGGGTTTCCCCCCCGGTCATGCGCCTGCTCCTGCTCTCCCGCAACGCCACGCTCTACTCGACGAGCCGCCTGGTGCTCGCCGCGCGGTCGCGCGGCCACGAGGTCACGGTCGTCGACCCGCTCGATCTGCGCATCGTCATCTCGCGCGGCCGGCCGTCGGTCTTCCGGGGCGACAAGGCGATGGGGCGCGTCGACCTCGTGCTGCCGCGCATCGGCGCGTCAATCACCAACTACGGCCTCGCCGTGGTGCGCCAGTTCGACCTCATGGGCATCCCGGTGCTCAACACCGCCCTGGCGATCGCCCGCTCGCGCGACAAGCTGCGAGCGATGCAGCTTCTGACCAAGCGCAACATCGACGTTCCTGTGACCGTCTGCGCGCGCACGCCCGACTCGATCGATCTGGCGCTGGCACACGTGGGGGGCCCCCCGGTTATCGTCAAGCTCCAGCAGGGCGCGCAGGGCATCGGTACGATGATCGCCGAGACGACGCAGGCGGTCACGTCGCTGCTCGAGACGCTCTGGGCGATGGGGCAGGACATCGTGCTGCAGCAGTACATCGCCGAGGCCAAGGGGCGCGATCTGCGCGCCATCGTGGTGGGCGGCCGCGTCGTGGCGGCGATGCGCCGGCAGGCCAAGGCCGGCGAGTTCCGCTCAAACCTGCACCGCGGGGGCCTGGGCGTGCGCGTGGACCTCGACGCGCGTGTGCGGCGCGTGGCGATCGCGGCGACGCGCGTGATGGGCCTGGAGGTCGCGGGCGTCGACATGCTCGAGACACGCGAGGGGCCCAAGATCCTCGAGATCAACAGCTCCCCGGGCCTTGAGGGCATCGAGCGCACGAGCGGCGTCGACGTGGCGGGCGCGATTATCCGGCATGCCGAGAAGCACCTCGCAAAGCGCAAACACCGCAAGCGCAGCGCGGCGCTCGACGAGGAGCGCCGCCACGCGCGCATCCGGCCGGGCGAGCCGCCGCCTTCATCGCGCCCGCGGAGGCTCGCGGGCAGCGGGAGCTAGGCGGCCGTGCGCGTGGAGCGGCGGGGCGAGGTTGCCGTCTGGACGCTGGACCGGCCGCGCGCGAAGAACGCGCTCGACGCGGCGACGTTCGAGGAGATGGCGCGCGCGGTCGACGCGGCGGCGGCGGACGCCTCGCTGCGGGCGCTCGTGCTGACCGCGGACGGCGACACGTTCGCGGCGGGCGGAGACCTGCGCGAGCTGCGGGGCGCGGTGACCGAGGCCGACGCGGCGCGCCTGCTCGAGGCAGGGCGGCGTGTGTGCGACGGGCTGGGCGCGCTGCCGCAGCCGGTCGTCGCCGCACTGCCGGGCGCAGCGATCGGCGGGGGCGCCGAGCTGGCGATGGCGTGCGATCTGCGCGTGGCGGCGCCGGGGGCGAGCGTGTGCTTCAAGCACGCGCAGATGGGCGTAACGACGGCATGGGGGATCCTGCCGCGCCTGGTGGCGACGGTGGGCCCGGCGGCGGCGGCGCGCCTGCTCTTGACGGCGCGCGCGGTGGGCGCCGACGAGGCGCTGCGCCTCGGCCTGGTCGACGCGGTGAGCGGCGGGGAGCCGGGGGCGTGCGTGGAGCTCGCCGAGGCGTGGGCGCGCGACGTGGCGCGCGGCGCGCCGGCGGCCGTGGCGGGGCTAAAGGCGCTCCTGCGCGAGGCGACGTGCGACGAGGCGCTCCTCGCCTGCGAGCGCGCGCGCTTCGTGGCGACATGGACGAGCGCCGACCACGCCGAGGCGGTCGATGCGTTCTTCGAGCGGCGCGCGCCGGTGTGGCGGGGGGCCTGAGGGCCGCCCTACGCCTTGCGTTTCTCCCGCGCGATCTCCGCCAGCAAGAACGCGTTGGGCACGTCCTCCACGCGCGCGGCGCCGAGGCGCTCGCCGCTCGCTCCGCGCACGACGATCTCGCCGCCCTCGGCCTCGATATCGGTGACCTCGCTCCACGCCACGACGCGCAGCCCGAGCGCGAGGCCCGCGCCGCTCGCCGAGAGCGCGCCGAAGCGCACCGTCTCGCCCGCGTCGATGCGCGCGCGCAGCGCCGGCAGATCGTGCTCGCTCATGTGGACGCGCACGTGCTCGATGAGATCGGCCACCTCGGCGATCGAGCGCCCGAGGCTGAGCGCCGCGCCGTCGGTCGTCCGCAGGATGTGGCGCACGAGGTGCCCGCGCTCGTCGACCTCCGCCGTCAGCGACTCGATCTCATCCCAGCGCACCGAGCGCGGCCCGGCGCGCAGGTCGAACAGCCCCCCCTCGTGCACGCGCACGAGCTCCCCTCCCCCTACCGCCGAGCTGTACGCGATGAGCGCGATGGCCAGCACGAAGATGATCGACACCGCGCCCGCCGAGAACGTCGAGTTGAACCAGCGCAGAAGCTCGCCCCTGTGCTGGAGCCACACGACGTACGCGAGCAGCAGCACGAACGGCGCCATGGCCACGATCGACGCGCGGTGCGCCGCGGCGTAGTACGAGCGCACGCGCGGCCCGAGGAGCTTGTCCGCCGTGGAGCCGCGGGCGGACTGCGTGGCGCGGAGGCGGTACGGGGCGGCCATGACGACCCCTAGTAGGACGCGCGCGCGGCCGTCGTGGGCGGGTTGCGCCGCACGTCATCGAGCGCGTCGACGAACGCCCGCAGCTCATCGTCGGTCGTGAAGAAGTGCGGCGAGACGCGCAGGCCCGCGCGTGGCCGGTAGTCGTGGAAGAACTTGTGGCGGACGAGCTCCGCCGAGACGGCCTGCGCGCCCTCGAAGTCGAAACAGATCGTGCCGCCGCGCGCGTCGTCGTCGCGCGGCGTGTTGACACGGAGGCCCCGCGACTCGACGAGATCGCGCAGCAGGCGCGTCTGCCGGAGCGACTTCCTGCGGATGTTGTCGACGCCCAGGCGCGCGATCGTCTCCCAGCCGGCGCGCGCCGTGTAGATCGCCGGGATGGGCATCGTGCCGCCGATCATGCGCCACACGTCGGGCGCGTAGCGCATCGGCCCCATGTCGAACGCAAACGGCTCGGCGTGCGCGAACCAGCCTGTGGCCATCGGCTCGAGCCGCGGCAGCACGTCGGGTCGGGCGTAGAGGTACGCAGCGCCCGGGCCACCGCACGCCCACTTCACCGAGCCGCCGCACGCGATGTCGCAGCCCCACTCCTCGAGCGCAAGCGGAACGGTGCCCGCGGACTGGTAGCAGTCGAGCACGACCATCGCGCCCACCGCGTGCGCCCTCTCGATGACCCGCCGCGCGTCGTACAGGCCGCTCGACCGGAAGAGCACGTGGCTGATGGGCACGAGCAGCGTGCGCTCGTCGATCGCGTCGAGCAGCTTCTCGGTGGGCGGGTGGACGCCGTCGTCGCTCGGCACGACGACGACATCGGCCCCGCGGCGCCTCTGACCCTGCCAGACGTAGTGCACCGTCGAGAAGTTGAGATCGTCGTAGACGACCTTGTTGCGCTTGCCCTCGAACGTGAAGCACGACGCGAGGATTGCCTGCACGATCGAGACGTTCGGGAGCATGGCCACCGTGGCGGACTTGACGCCGAGCACCCCGGCTACCAGGTCGCCGAGCGAGCGCACCGCCGGCAGCCAGTGCAGGCCCCACGAGTCGATCGAGTCGTTCTCCCACTCGTCGATGAACTGCCCAGCGTACTGCCGGGCACGGCCGGGCATGGCGCCCAGCGAGTGGCTGATGAGGTGGACCCCCTTCTCCAGAGTCGGGAACTCGGCCCGAGCGGCCAAAAGCGGCGCTTCGTCGTGCATGGGCCGCACATGCTACAACGGCCTTCCCCCGATGGTCGTCCTCGCGCAGCGCCCCGGTTACTACGGCCGGTTCGGCGGCCGGTTCGTCGCTGAGACGCTCGTGCCGGCCCTCGACGAGCTCTCAGCCGCGTTCGAGCAGATCGTGCGCGGCGAGAGCTTCCAGCAGGAGTGGCGCAGCCTGCTCGCGTCGTACGTGGGTCGGCCGACGCCGCTGGGCCAGGCGCACCACCTGGCGCGCGAGGTCGACCCGAACGGCGCCTTCCTCTCGCACCTTTGGCTGAAGCGCGAGGACCTCTGCCACACCGGCGCGCACAAGATCAACAACGCCCTCGGGCAGGTACTTCTGGCCCGCGCGATGGGCAAGTCGCGCGTCATCGCCGAGACGGGCGCCGGCCAGCACGGCGTTGCCACGGCCACCGCGTGCGCCCTGTTCGGCCTGCCCTGCGAGGTCTACATGGGCGCCGAGGACGTCGCGCGCCAGGCGCCCAACGTCGGGCGCATGCACCTGCTGGGCGCCAAGGTCGTCCCGGTCGAGAGCGGCTCGCGCACGCTCAAGGACGCGATGAACGAGGCGCTGCGCGACTGGGTCACCAACGTCCGCACGACCTACTACTGCATCGGCAGCGCGGCGGGGCCGCACCCCTACCCCGAGATCGTCGCGACGCTGCAGAGCGTGATCGGCGAGGAGGCGCGCGCGCAGTGCCTCGCCCGCGGCGGCCTGCCTGACGCGGCGATCGCGTGCGTGGGCGGCGGCTCGAACGCCATCGGCCTGTTCCGCGCGTTCGTGCAGGACGAGGGCGTAGCACTCTTCGGCGTCGAGGCCGCCGGCGAGGGCGTCGCGACGGGCAAGCACGCCGCGACACTCGGCGCGGGGCGCGTGGGCGTGCTGCACGGCTCCAAGAGCTACCTCCTGTGCGACGCCGACGGGCAGATCCAGGAGGCGCACTCGATCAGCGCGGGCCTCGACTACCCGGGCGTGGGCCCCGAGCACGCGTGGCTCAAGGAGACGGGGCGCGCGCTGTATCTGTCGGCCACCGACGACGAGGCGCTCCAGGCGGTGCGGCGCGTGACGCGCACCGAGGGCATCCTGCCGGCGCTCGAGACCGCGCACGCGTTCGCACGCATCGAGGACGTGGCGCGCGGGCTGGCCGAGGATCTCGGGCGACCCGTGTCGATTCTCGTGGGCGTCTCGGGGCGCGGAGACAAGGACCTGGCCACGCTGCTGAGGAGGCTTTCGTGACGCGGCTCGCGCGGGCCCTGTCGCGCCGCAAGGCGCTCATCGCATACCTGTGCGTCGGCGATCCGAGTGTCGAGGAGAGCGTGGCGCTCGCACACGCATGCATCCGCGCCGGGGCCGACGTCCTCGAGCTGGGCGTCCCCTTCAGCGATCCCTCGGCCGACGGGCCCGCCATCGCGCGCGCGAGCCAGCGGGCCATCGCGCGCGGCGGCGGGCTCGACGCCACGCTGCGCGTCGCCGAGGCGATCCGCGCCGACGAGCCCGACGCCGGGATCGTGCTCTTCGGGTACTACAACCCGCTGTTCGTGCGGGGCGAGCGGCGCGCGGTGCGCGAGGCCGCCGAGGCGGGCGTCGACGCGCTGCTCGTCGTCGACCTGCCCCTCGAGGAGAGCGGGCCCTTGCGCGCGGCCGCCGCGGAGGCGGGCATGGGCGTGGTGCCGCTGCTCGCGCCGACTAGCCGCGACGAGCGCGTGGTCGCGGTCCGGCGCGCCTCGGCCGGCGGGGGAATGCCGTTCGTCTACTACGTGTCGTTGACGGGGGTAACCGGAAGCGCCGACGTCGACGCGCGCGCCGCCGGCGGCCGGGCGGCGGCACTGCGCGCCGAGCTGGGGTTGCCCGTGGTGGTAGGGTTCGGCATCGATTCGCGGGAGAAGGCCCTGGAGACCGCCCGCGCCGCCGACGGCGTCGTCGCCGGCACGGCGCTCGTGCGCGCCATCGAGAGCGGCGCCGATCCCGCCGCCCGCCTGGCCGCGGTCGAGAAGCTCGTCCGCGAGCTGCGCGCGGGCGTCGACGAGGCCTGAAGAACGGTCCCCGGCGCGCTTCGCCGACGCCGGGGGCCGCGCTATCCTCGAACAGGCCCGCCATGCTTCTCCTGTGCATCTCCGACGTTCACGGCCAGCTCGACGCGCTGCGGGCGGTCCTGGCCACCGCCGAGCGGCGCAGCTTCCACAAGCTGCTCGTCGCCGGCGATCTCGTCTTTCCGGGCCCCGAGCCGCTCGAGACGTGGCGGCGCCTCACGGCCGCCGGCGCGGTCCTGGTCCAGGGTCTGACCGATCGCGCCGTCGCCACGCTCGATCCCGAGGCGCTGCGCGCGCGCAGCGAGCACGAGCGCGAGCGCATCGAGCGCATGCGCGCCGCGCGCGACGTTCTGGGAGAGCTCATCCTGCAGCGCATGCGCAAGCTCCCCACGCACCAGCGCATCCCGCTCGAGGACGGACGGGAGCTCCTGCTCGTGCACGGCTCGCCGGTCGATCCCGGCGAGGCGCTCACGCACGACATGAGCGACGAGGAGATGAACGCGCTCCTCGGCGACGATCCGGCCGATGTCGTCGTCTGCGGCGCCAGTCACGTGCCGTTCGACCGGATGGTCGGCGAGGTGCGCATCATCAACGTGGGCTCCGTCGGCGAGGCGCCGGCGGCGGGGATGCGCCTCGCGCACGCGACGTGGATCGAGTCGACGCCGCGCGGCCTGTTCGTCGAGCCGATCGCGGTTCCGCTCGAGGAGCCGGCGCACGTCGAGGCGCGGGCCTGAGGCGGCGCGCGCGCGCGACCCCGGAAGAGACCGCGTCTGCGCGAAACTGGATCGTCGGGCCTCGACCCTGCCACGATCGCGTTCGTGACACGCCCTGGCCTCGCCAAGGCGCGAGGGCTCCCGTTTGTCCTCGCGCGTTCCGCCGTCCTGGTCCGCACCCTCGATCCGCGCTGGCGGGAGGCCTTCGATCACGCCGACGTGGTGAGCGAGGGCAGCGTCCGCGAGGAGGCCGAGGGCCGCTTCTGGTACGGCTCGACGAGCCTCATCGTCCCCGTGGGGCCCGAGGACGCGGCGTACCTCGCAGCCGTCGCCGAGCGCAACCCGCACGTGCGACTACGGGCCGTGCGGACCGCCCACCGCGAGGCCGCGTGCCGGGCGCCGGGAGGGCTGGGGCGATTTTGCTGCGAAATTCGTGTCTCGGCCGACCCCGGAGGCCTGAGGATTGACGTCGACGTCCAGGCGCCGTTGATAGAGAGGCGCGCCCACGCCAGGCGGGGGCGATGACCTCCTTTTTCCCATGCCGCGGATGACCGACGACACCAAGCGCAAGCGCCGCAAGGGCGGCAACGTGATTCATGTCTCCTTCGGAGCGGGCGGAGGACGAGTGCAGCCGCCCATGGCGGCTGCCGGCGGCGCCGCCGCGACCGTGCCGAGCGAGCCATCCGCCCCCGACGGGCGCGAGCCCGTATCCGACCTGTTCAGTCGGCGCGAGGTCGCCAAGCTGCTGGGCGTGTCCGAGACGCGCCTGCGGTCGCTCGACCGGGCCAAGGTCGTGTCGCCCTCGGGCCAGAAGGGCAAGCAGCGGGCGTACACTTTCCAGGACCTCATCGCGCTGCGCGCCACGCGCGAATTGCTCGAGCGCCGCGTGCGCATCCAAGACGTGGCGCGCGCCATTGGGGCGCTGCGCCAGGCGCTGCCGCGCGTGACTCGCCCGCTGCACGAGCTGCGGATCGTGGGCGACGGACGCCGCGTCGTGGTCAAGGCCGAGGAGGGCTCGTTCGAGGCCCTGACCGGCCAGATGGTGCTCGACTTCCAGGTGCAGTCGCTGCGCGACGACGTCGTCCGCGTGCTGCGCCCGCAGGCGAGCCAGGCGCGCGCGAAGACGGCTTACGAGCTGTACGTCCAGGCGAGCGCGCTCGACGAGAATCCGGCGACGTACGACCAGGCCGAGGAGCTCTACCAGCGGGCGATGCGCCTCGATCCGTCGCTCGCCATCGCGTACACCAACCTCGGTAACATTCGCTTCCGGCGGGGGGACGAGGCCGGCGCGCTGGAGCTGTACCGCCGGGCGATCGAGGCCGACGCGCGCCAGCCCGAGGCGCACTACAACCTTGGCTACGTGATGCTGGAGCGAGGTGACGCGCGCGCCGCGACGGCATACTTCGAGCAGGCGCTCATAGGCGACCCGCGCTTCGCCGACGCACATTTCAACCTGGCGATGGCCTGGGAGCAGCTCGGCGAGCGAGGGCGCGCGCGCCCGCACTGGCGCAAGTACCTCGAGCTCGAGCCGGCGGGCACCTGGGCCAACGTGGCCCGGGAGCACCTCAAGACTTGAAGTGCCGCCCACGAATGTCGGCACGCCGACGGAACCCTCCCGATCAGAGCCTGCGGTGCTGCAGCGCCGGCAGCGACGCCCGGACGCGGTCCTGGTAGTCGAGGTCGAGGGGCGCCACGGCGAACCCCTCGCCCTCAATGCACTGCGCCACGACCTCGCCCCACGGGTCGACGACGAGCGACTTGCCGTACGTCTGGCGGCCGCGCGGGTGCTTGCCGTGCTGCGCGGGCGCCAGGACCCAGACCTGATTCTCGATCGCGCGCGCGCGCAGCAGCGCGTGCCAGTGGTCCTTGCCCGTCGTGAGGGTGAATGCGCTCGGGACGGTGACGACGCGCGCGCCCTCGTCGACGAGGCGCCGGTAGAGCTCCGGGAAGCGCAGGTCGTAGCAGATGCTCAGGCCCACGCGGACACCTGCGACCTCGGCGGTGACGGCTTGGTCGCCGGCGGCGGTGGCCGCACTCTCGCGCAGCTCGGTGCCGTCGGACAGGCTCACGTCGAACATGTGCACCTTTCGGTACGCCGCCGCCACGCGGCCGGTCGGGTCGACCAAGACGGACGTGTTGTATGGGCGCGCGGGATCACTGCTGCGCTCGGGCATGCCTCCGCCCAGCACCCAGACACCGCGCGCGGCGGCCTCGTCGCGCAAGGCGGAGACGATGGGACCCGGCGAGGCGTCGTCGAGGCGCTCCGCGAGCTCGCGCTTTCGGGTCTCGTCGCCGAAAAAGGCGAAGTTCTCCGGGAGCGTGACCAGGCGCGCGCCCGCCTGGGCGGCGCGGGCGACCCAGGCGCGCACGCGCCCGAGGTTGTGCGCGACATCGTCCTGCGAGTTGAGCTGTACGACGGCGGCGAGCATGGGCTCCTTCACAGCTCGTGCCCCATCTTGCGGGCCTTGACGGCGAGGTACTCGGCGTTGTGCACGTTGGGCTCGGCCTTGAGCGCGACGCGCTCGACGACCTCGATCCCGCACTGCACGAGGCCCTGCACCTTGGCGGGGTTATTCGTCATGAGGGCGACGCGCCGCACGCCCAGCTCGCGCAGGATCGACGCGGCGACGTCGTAGGTGCGCGCGTCGTCGGCGAAACCCAGGAGGCGGTTGGCGTCGACGGTGTCGACCCCTTCGTTCTGCAGGGCGTAGGCGCGGACCTTGTTGCCCAGGCCGATGCCGCGGCCCTCCTGGCGCAGGTAGACGACAACGCCCCGGCCCGCCTCCGAAACGCGCCGCAGCGCGAGGTCGAGCTGCTCGCGGCAGTCGCACTTGCGCGAGTGAAGTACCTCGCCGGTCCAGCACTCGGAGTGCACGCGCGCGAGCACCGGTGCGTCGCCGGAGGCCGCGTCGCCGATGACGAGCGCAACGTGCTCCTCAGGCGGCTCCCCCTCCCCGACCCGGTACACGACCGTGCGCACGACGCCGTACTCGGTCGGGACCTCGGCCTCGGCGTAGCGGATGACGGGATCCAACGAGGGGAACGTAGTGGGCGGGCCGGAGGTGTCAATCGGACGCGGACCTAGCGGAGCACGGCCTTGCCGGAGCCGGGGAGTCGCAGCCACGCGTGCCCGCCGGCAACCGCCCACGCCGGCGACGAGGCCCCCTGCACGGCGCCCACGCTGGCCGCTGCCGCGAGCGTGGTACCGCCCAGGCCCTGGGCTGTCGTCACGGCCGCGCCGCCCGAGCCGCGCACGCGCGTGTCCACGTCGAGCGTGAGGTCGTGCGCCGAGCTCCCGGCGGTCCACGAGACGGTGACGCCCTGCGCGCCGTCGGACAGCTCGATCCGCGCGCCGTCGTCGAGCGCGATCTGCGAAGTACCCGCCGCCCACGCCCGCGCCAGGACCTCCGACGCGCGCGAGGCCAGCGTGACGACGCCCGGCGACGTCGCGTCGACGAGCGTATCGATGTCGGGCGGGAGCATGGGCACGAGCCCCCCGGCGCGCGCGAAGAGCGGCGGCTGCCCCAGCGGGGCCGGTATCGCGACGTCCGCGGGCCCATCGAGCACGCGGTCGGTCCACCAGTGCACCCAGCGCCCGGGCGGCAGGTGGACCGTGCGCATGGTCACGCCCGCGTCGACGACCGGCGCCACGAGCAGATCGGGCCCGAGTAGGTACTCGTCGTCCGCGCGGGCCGGCGCGCCGGGGTCCGCCGGGAACACGAGCGGCAGCGGACGGAGAGGCGGCGCGCCGCTCGCCTGCGCCGCCGTCATGATCGCCGCGAGGTATGGCTCGAGTTGCTGGTGCAGGCGCGCCATCGCGGCGTACTCGTCGCCCGCCGCGGCGCTCACCGCCCACGGCAGCCGCGTGTCTCCATCCTCGTAGACCTGCATGACGACCGAGAGCGCCGTGTGCTCCATCCACCGGCGCAGCGACTCCTCGGTGGGCTGGCCGCGGTAGCCGGCCGTGTCCGACCCAAACGCCGGGAAGCCGCTCGCCGAGAGCGTCTGCGCGGCAACGACGGCGGCCGGGAGGCCCCCCACGGAGGTGGACGCGCCGATCGGGTCGCCGTAGCGCGTGAAGCCGCTGTCGAGATCCCCGGGCCAGATGACATCAGCCTGCGCCGCGCCGCCGTACGACGACGCGCGCGCGATGATCAGGCCGTCGCCCGGGTACGCCGCGTCGAGCGCGGCATGGTAGGCGGCGTGCTCCTGGATCGGGTAGAGGCGCGCGGTGCGCGACGTCGTCCCGTCGGCGAAGGCGACGGGGTTGCGCACCCGCGCCAGGTTGGGGATGAGCTCCTCGCCGTAGTCGCACTTGAAGCCGTGGAGGCCCGTCTGCGTCCCGCGCGCCACGAGCGCCTCCCAGAACGTCACGGCGTCGGGGTTGGTGAAGTCGACGATCCCCGCTCCCCCAGGGATGGGCGTCGCGGGCGAGACGTAGACGCGGCCGGAAAGGTCGCGGACGAGCAGGTGCCGGCCCGCGGCCTGCTCGTAGAGCTGCTGCGCCTCGTTGGACGGCGCGCCCTGCGGCTGCTGGAGGTACGGCGTGCTCCACGCGAGCGTGCGAAAGCCCGCGGCGGCGAGGGCGCTCATCATCGACGGGACGTCACCGAAGATTGCGCTCGACATCTCGAAGGTGTTCAAGCCCGTCTGCCAGCCGTCGTCGAACCATAGGGCGCTCGACGGGATGTGGCGGCGGCGGTACTCGCCCGCGATCGACAGGACGTCGTCGGCGCTCGCCCAGTGCCGCCAGTGGATGGGCGAGAGCGCCCAGCGCGGCAGCGGGCGCGGCAGGCCCGCCAGGCGGTTGTAGCGGGCGACGAGCGCGAGCGGATCGGCCCCCACGAAGAGCCAGACGTCGAGCGCGCGCCCCTCAAACGTGACGCGCACGGCCCCCGGGATGGTCCGGTCGACGTCGAACGCGCCGGCCTCGCGCGAGGCGACGAACAGGCCCCAGCCCCGCGACGAGACGAGCCACGGCACCGGGACGTGCACGTCGTTGAGGTTCGACTCGGTGCCCCCGCCGAGTGTCAGAAACATGGGAGACACGCGCCCGCGCGCCGACACGTGCGCGTACTGCTCGCCGAGGCCCGTGAGGAATCCGTCGCCGGCGGCCAGCGTCAGCGTGAGCAGCGCGGTGTCGTCGGGCTGGTCGGGCACCACCAGGTGCAGCGCGCGCACGCCGCTGCCGTCGTCGACCGACTGTAGCGAAAGCGTCGACCCGTCGACGGGCACCGCGGCGAGATCGGGGTGCGGCTGGGTCGGGTCGTGCCACGCGTCGGGCGCCTGGGGGTCGGGCGTGCGCTCGAGCAGCGGCGTGCCGGGCACGCTCGCGACGACGACCCGCCCGCCCAGCGTGATCGCGAAGCCGCCGGAGGGATCGAACGCCGCCCGGTACCCTCCCCCGAGATCGAGCGACGGCGCCACCCACGTCCCGCCCTGGTCGCACGCCAGGGTGAGGCCCAGGAAGGCCGGAAGAGCCAGACCGGGACGCAAGGCCTTGCGGTTCATGGGGCTGTTTCCCATATTGTTGCGACCCGCGATGGAGCTCAAGAACCTCATCGAAACCCACCTCGATCTTCCGCGCCTCTCGAAGGACCTCGACGAGATCGGGCACGCCGCGCGGGTCTGGGCCACGCGCCACTGGGAGCGCGACACGCAGGCCAGGCTGTGGGAGGCCGCCAAAGGCTTCCGCCCGGTCACCCTCGACGACTACGTCCCGCCCGGCGTCGCGTCGCTCACGGAGGTGATCACGTGGGGGATGAACACGCTGCCCGTACATAACCACTTCCAGAAGCGTTTCGCGCGTCCGTCCGACCCCGAGGTGAAGGACCGCCTCGTGGGCTATAACCACCAGTCGCTGTCGGGCCTCACGGGCCCTGGCTATTACGTGGCGCACCCGGCGGCCGACGAGGGCGAGGTCGACATCGACTACACGATGGCGCCCACGGAGAAGCCCGCCGCATGGCCGACGATCGTCCCCAACTCGTCGCGCCTCGGCGTGCTGATCTACCATGGCATGGTCGACGTGATGCGCGGCGTCTCCTCGCATGTGTCGATCGGGCGGGCGCGCAAGAAGAGCGGCTGGCTCGACGCGTGGTTCATCCTCGTTCGCGAGGACCCCGCACAGGCCTCGTGACGGTCAAGGGCGGCAGAGAGCTCACGCTCCGCGTGCTCGACAGTGTACACGAGCTGCCAGCGGAGCGCTGGGACGCGCTCGTGGGCGACGACGGGTCGCCGTTCGTGGAGCACGAGTGGCTGGCCGCGCTGGAGGACACCGGCTGCGTCGGCGAGGGCACGGGCTGGGTGCCGGCGCACCTCTCGCTCTGGCGGGGCGATGCCCTGGTGGCCGTGGCGCCAGCGTACGCCAAGGGCCACGGCGAGGGCGAGTTCGTCTTCGACGGGGCTTGGGCCGAGGCCGCCGAGCGTATGGGCGTGCGCTACTACCCCAAGCTCGTCGTCGCCGTGCCGTTCACGCCGGCGACTGGCGACCGCGTCCTGGTCGTGCCGGGCGAGGATCGCGCGCGCGCCATGGGGCTCGTGGCCGACGCGGCGCGGGCCTTTTGCCTGCGTGCCGGAGCGTCGGGCGTGCACCTGCTCTTTCCGCGCGACGCCGAGGCTGAGGCGTGGGAGGCGACCGGCTACCCGCGCCGCGACGGCGCGCAGTACCACTACCTGCGCGACGGGGCGACGACGTTCGAGGAGTACCTGGAACGCTTCGATTCCAAGGGGCGCAACCAGATCAGGCGGGAGCTGCGGCGCGTCGCGGAGCAAGGCATCCGCGTCGAGACGCTCGCGCCCGAGGGCCACACGCCCGAGGTCGCCCGCGCGATGTACGGCTTCTACGCGTCGACGGTGGACCGGCACGGCCCGTGGGGGCGGCGCTACCTCAACGAGGCGTTCTTCGAGCGCGTCGCCGAGCGGTTCCGCCACAGGCTTGCGTGGGTCGTCGCCCGCGACACCGGGGGGCGCCCTGTCGGCGGGGCGTTCAACGCATGGAAGGGCCGGCGGATGTACGGCCGGTACTGGGGCGCGTCGATCGAGGTGCCGAACCTGCACTTCGTCATCTGCTATTACGAGGGCATCCGCGCGTGCATCGAGCGGGGCCTCGACGTCTTCGAGGGCGGCGCAGGGCGCGACGAGCACAAGCGGTCGCGCGGCTTCCGGGCCGCCCCGACGCGCTCGGCCCACTGGGTGGCGGACGCCAGGCTGTGGGCCGCCCTGGGGCCGTGGCTCGCCCACGAGCGGGCCCGGGTGCAGGCGCTCCTGACCGAGCCATGACAATGGTCAGGCCCTGATGACGGAAATGTGGCGGCGACCGAGATGGGGCACCCATAGCGTAAGCTCGTGTCCATCCTGCTGTTTTTCGTCCTGCACTGGCAGCTCTCCGTGCTGTTCCAGAGCTTCTTCCACCACCGCTACGGGGCTCACCGGCAGTTCACGATGAGCAAGGGATGGGAAAAGACCTTCCACTTCCTGGCCTGGGCCATCCAGGGCTCGAGCTACCTGAACCCCCGGGCATACGCGGTGATGCACCGCATGCACCACGCGTACAGCGACACACCGAAGGACCCGCACTCGCCGATCCAGACGCCGAACTTCCTCACGATGATGTGGAAGACAAAGGTCCAGTACGCCAACCTCAAGTACCGGCGCGTGGCCCCCGAGGCTCGCTTCGACGGCGGCTACCCGGAATGGAAGCTCCTCGACGATACGCTCGGCGGCTGGGCCGCGAGCGTCGCCTGGGGGACGGTCTACGCCCTGTACTACCTGGCGTTCGCTACGCACTGGTGGATGTTCCTCCTGCTGCCTCTGCACTGGTTCATGGGCCCCACGCACGGCGCCCTCGTGAACTACTTCGGCCACAAGCTCGGCTACCGCAACTACGACAGCGACGACCACTCGAAGAACACGCTGGTATTCGACATGCTCACGATGGGAGAACTCTTCCAGAACAACCACCACAAGTGGGGGCAGTCGCCCAATTTCGCGGTGCGCTGGTTCGAGGTCGATCCGACCTACCAGTTCGTGCGCGTCCTCGGCTGGCTGGGCATCGTCGACCTGTCGGGCGCGCAGCGCGCGCGTTGGGAGCCGCAGCCCGCGCCAGCGCCGGCGGTGCCCTCGCTGCAGGACGGCGAGTAGGCCCGCACCCAGACCGCACGTCCGCTACCGGAACCGGTCCTTCGAGGCGCGCACGACCGCGAAAGCGGCGACCTCGTCGGCGTCCGGGGCGATCCGGAGCGTGGTCCGCAGCTCCGGGGAACCGATCCGCAGGAACGGGTTGACGCGTCGCTCCTCGTCGAGCGTCGTCCCGACGGTGGGCAGGCCCTCCGAGCGCAACCGGGCGGCGCGGTCGATGGCGCGGGCCACGTCCGCGTTCGAGGGCTCGACGTGCGCAGCGAAGCGCAGGTTGCTTGCGGTGTACTCGTGCCCGCAGAAGACGCGGGTATCACCGGGGAGCGCGGCCAGGCGGCCGAGCGACGCGTGCATCTGCGCCGCCGTGCCCTCGAAGAGGCGCCCGCACCCCGCGCAGAAGAGCGTGTCGCCGGTGAAGACGCAGCGCTGGCCGGGAGCGTCGACGAAATACGCGACGGCGCCGAGCGTGTGACCCGGAATGTGGATGCAGCGCGCCTCGACGTCGCCCAAGCGCAGGAGGTCGCCCGTGTCGACGCCGCGGCCGAACGCCGGAACGCGCTCGCGGTCCGACACGTGCGCCACGACCTCGAGCCCGAGCTCGCGGGCCAGCTCCTCGTTGCCGCCAACGTGGTCGAAGTGATGGTGGGTCGACCAGATGGCGACGGCGCGCACCCTTTCGCGGGCGAGTGTCGCCCGCACCGGCGCCGCCTCCGAGGCGTCGACGATGGCGGCCTCGCCCCCGCTCGCGACGACGAGGTAGGCGTAGTTGTCCTGGAGGCACGGCACCGGGACGACGCGCATGGCTCTCCCCTCCCCTCGGGTCTACTTCTTCATCCGCTTGGCGCTGCTGTTGAGGCAGTCGCCGGTACACGCGTAGGGCGCGACCTCCTTCACGTTCTTGGTGTACGCAAGGTAGCGGTCCTTCATGGCCTGGAAGTCGTCGCCCTTGGTGACGGGGGACCGCTCGAGCGGGTCAGTCGCGAGATCGTAGAGCTTGCAGTACCCGTCGCCGTCGAAGCAGATGATCTTCTTCGTGTCGTGCAGCAGCGCGCGGCGCTTGCCGTTGTCGCTCGTGGCGGGCAGGTCGACGACGACGTCGCGCGCCTCGCCCGGCGCGCCGTAAACCTGCGGGACGATCGACCTGCCCTCGAACCCGGGGTCCGCCGGGAGCCCGAAGAGGTCGAGGATGGTGGGCGCGAGGTCGATGTCGCTCTGCAGCGCCGTCTCGCGGCGCGGCCTGGCGCCGGGGGCGATGACCATCAGTGGCACGTGCACGAGCGTGTCCCACACCTCGAACCCGTGGCGCGTCATGTTGTGCTCGCCGAACTCCTCGCCGTGGTCGGCGGTCACGATGATGACGGTGCGCGACGCCCACGGGCGCGCGGCGATGAAGTCGAGCAGCTTGCCGAGCGCCTGGTCGGTGTACGTGACCTCACCGTCGTACCGGTCGCGGGCCTTCGGGCCCCAGTCGATCCCCTCGTGGTGCATGTAGAGGTCGTGCGGATCGAGGAAGTGCGCCCAGAAGAAGAAGCGGCGCGATTCGTTCGCCGGATCGCCGAGCAGTTTCTCGGCGATCGCCTCGGACTGCGGCGAGGTCACGTCGCGGTCGGTGTTGGGATCGAACGTGATCCCCGGAATGAGCTGCCAGTCGTCGAACCCTTGTTCGAAGCCGGCCGCCTTGAAGTACATGTGGGCCTGCACGCCCATCGTGTGAATGCCCGCGGACTGCAGCAGCCTGGGGAAGAAGACGTTGCCCTTGTACGTCCCGAAGAAGTACCCGCTGCGCGTGAGCTCGGACGGGATGCGCCCGGCGAGCAGGCCGCCGAGGCTCATCGACGTGTACGACGACACCGCGTAGGCTCGCGTGAAGCTTACGGCCTTGCCCTCGAGCTCCGTGAGCCGCGGCGCGATGGCGCGCCCGTAGCCCGTCCACGGCATGTCCGCGCGCAGACTGTCGATCGACAGCAGAATGACGTTGGCGTCCTTCGGTGGCCCTGCGATAGGAGCGGGCGGCGGGGCGGCGGCGACGGACGCGGGCACGGAGGCCGCCGGTGCCGAGGTCGCGCTCGAGGAGCCCACGGGGGTGCCGGTGGAGGCCGTCGCGGCCGGCAGCGTGCCTGCGTGCGCCGGGCGCGCCAGCACGGGGGGCGCGTCCTTGGAGCACGCGCAGGCGCACACGGCGAGCAGGGCAGAGGCAACGGTACGGTGCATCGACCTCTGTGAAAAGCCCAACGCCCGCCACCTGGCAAGTTCCTCCGGCAGAAATCAGCCGGCCCGCGCCAGGCACGCCCTCAGGACTCGACCGTGATCTGCAGCTTTTCGCGCAGCGCCATGTACTCCTGCCCGATGCTGAAGAGCACGACCTCCTTCACGCGCTCCTTGGCCGGAACGCTGGCGGCGTCTTCCGTGGCGCGCATCACCTCGGTCGCCACGCCCAGGTCGTGCGCGAGCACGAAGCCGGCGCGGTCGGCCGTGAGATCGATGGCGGCGACCCACTTCTTGAGGTCGACGGCCCCTCCGGACTGCAGGAGCTTGGAGACCATGCTCGAGAGCAGTTCCTTGTTCACCCCTTGAAAGTCTTGCGCCATCAGCGCCATCGCCTCGCTGACCTGGCCCTGCAGGTCGGGCGCTACCGGAAACTGCGGGACGCAGTGCTTGATGGCGGCGAACAGCCACGCCTTGAGCCCGGTGCCGGTCGGCACGAGGTGCCGGACGTAGAAGCCAGGGCGGAAGTACGCGAGGTGACGCCCGGCCACGAACGCCAGCGACTGGTTTGGCACGACGCTCTCGTAGGCGGCGCGCCCGAGCACGATCGAAGGCGTATGCGCGTGCAGGAACCCCAGACCTGCGGGGTCGTTGGGGTTCTGGTAGACGGGGGGCGCGTCGAAGCCGAGGACGCCCTGCGCGTAGTACAGCGTCTGGGTGACCGGGTACGGGTGCTGCGCGAGGTCGATGCGATAGCGCGGGTCGTACCCGAGCGCCTCGAGCGGCTGCGTCCTTGCGCGAATGATCGTGTGCTGGATCGCCGCGAAGATGCGCGTGACGAGCGGGTCGGCGTCGCCGTGGGCGAGCAGCTCGGTCCAGTCCTGGTCTGTGAGCACCGACTGCGCGGGCGCCGCGTTGTCGGCCTTGTGGCGCCGGTAGAACCGCTCCTCGTCCGGCTCCGCCACGTTGAGCACGGCGAGCACCTGGCAGAGGCACCACGCCGGATCGGGCCGGCGCGCCTCGGTGTAGAGGCGCCGCAGCAGCTTGTAGCTCTCCACCCGGTAGGGGTTGCGCTGGAGGATCTGCGCCTGCGCCTTGACCGCCTTGTCCAGGTACTGCTCGACGTCGCTCGCGTAGAGTTCCGCGAGCGTCTCCGCGCGCTCCTTGCCCTCGGGGTCGAACGCTTGCGCGGCTTCGTACGCGTCGATAGCGAGCTCGGGCTCGTTCAGGAACCGGCGGTACAGATCGCCGAGCTGGTCGAGGACGACGACGAGCTTCGCGCGATCCTGGGCCTCCTTGGCCTGCTCGAGCTGGATCTTGAGCAGCTTCTCGACGCCCTCGTGATCGCCGCGCTGCCGCCGCAGCTCGAGGGCTTCTTCGCGGGCCTTGTGCAGCGACGGATCGAACTCGAGCGCGCGGTCGTAGAACTCGAGCGCCTGGTCTGTCTCCCCGAGCTGGCGCGAGCTCACAATGGCAGCCGTGTGCATGTACTTCGCGCGCTGCTTGGGGTCGTCGACGAAGTCGGCCAGGCGGAGCACGACCTCGACCAGCTTCGCCCAGTCCTTCTCCTCCGAGTAGAGCTGCATCAGCTTGGTGAGCAGCTTGCGATCGTCCGGGCGCTCCTCGAGCGCCGCGACGTACGTCTTGCTCGCACGGCCCCGGTCGCCCAGCTTCGAGAACTCCGCGTCGCCGATCTCCAGCAGGAGCTCGAAGCGCTCGGCGCCCGAGGCGACCTCGACGCGCCGCCGCTTGGTCCGGATGTACTCCTCCCAGTCGCCCGTCTGCTCGTAGACGCGGGCCAGGGCGCGCAGCGGATCGGGGCTCGCCGGGTCGGCGTCGGCGGCTTCGCGCAGGCAGTCGACGGCCTTGTCGAGCTCCCCGAGCCTGCGCAGCGACTCGCCGAGGCGCCACAACGCGTCGGCCCGCTCCACCTGCGCGACGTCGCGCCCCAGTCGGTCGCGCAGGCGCTCGTAGAGCGTGCGCGCACCCATCGCGTCGCCTGCGTCGAACATCACGCGCGCCACGCTTGCCAGCGCCTTCGTGTCGTCCGGCGCGATCTGCTCCATGGCGTCGATCGCCGCCGCGAGCCGCGGGTGGTTCGACGAGAGCGACGCCGGAGGGATCGACTCCCTGCCCTCGCCCAGGCTCGGCGACGACACGCGCGTGACCACGCTCCGGCCGTAGGCCTCGACGTAGCGCACGATGGCGCGGACGGCGTCGTCCTTCGCCAGGACGGTCGCCCGGCCCACCAGGGACTCCAGGTGCTTGCTCGCCTCGACGTAGCGTGCGCCCTCGAACGCGAGGTCGCCCAAGACGAGCAGCGCTCCGGCGCTCGTGGGATCGAGCTCGACGGCGGCCTTCGCGCTCGCCTCGGCCGCGTCGCTGTCATGGAGCTTCTCGCGCTGCACGCGCGCCCTCTCGGCGAGGAGGCGCGCCTTGGCCATCTTGCCCTCGGCGTGCTCGATCTCCTTGTCGATGAGCGTGACCACGCTCGTGGCGTCGCCGCGCGTCGCGTACGCCTGGCGGAGCGCCACGGAGGCCGCCGCATCGCTGGGGCTCGCCTCGAGCGCCATCTTGTAGCGCTCGATGGCACCGTCCCGGTCGCCGCGCCCCTCGAGCAGGCGCGCCGCCCGCATCCACTGCTCGGCGCGCGCCTCCGGCGTCGCGGCCTTCGCCGCCAGCGCCTCGATGGCCGTGAGCGCCGCGTGTGAGTCGCCCGTCATCTCGCGCAGCCGGGCGAGCGCCTCGAGCGCCCCGGCGTGGCCGTGCGAGAGCTCCAGCACGTGCTCGTACGCGCGCATCGCGCGCTCGGGCGAGCCGACGTTCTCGGACAGGACACGGGCGCGCTGGATCAGGAGCTCCACCCGGCGCGCGTCGTCGCCGGTGACGCTCGCGTGCTTCTCGTAGAGCTTGTCGAGCCTCTCCCACTCCTCCAGGGCACGGTAGTGGCGCACCAGCGCCGTGAGCGCGTGGTCGTTGCTCGCGTCGAGGTCCAGGACGGCCTCGAGACACTCGGCCGCGCGCCTGTGGTCGAGAAACTCCTCGTCGTGAAGGCCCGCCATCCGCTCGTAGAGCGTGATCTTCTGGCGCGGCGTGGCGGCCAGCTCCACCTGCCGCTCGAGGTTCTCGAGCAGCTCCCGGTACTTGCCGGTGCGGTTGAAGACGCGGTCGAGCCCCTTCAGGGCCTGCAGCTCCGAGGGCTCGAGGACGAGCACGGCCTCGTAGCGGCGCGTCGCCTCGCCCAGATCCTCGAGGTGATCCTCGTAGACTTCGGCGACGTGCAGGAGCGCGTCGATCCGTTCGCGCCCGCGGCGGGCCTCGGCGCGCCGCTCGAGGACCGCCACGAGCGCCCTGAAGTCGCCCATGCGCTCGGCGATGCGCGCCATCCCGTCGCCCGCGCGGATGTGCCCCGGGTCCTCCTCCAGGACCTGCGCGAAGATGTCCTTGGCGCGCGCGGCGTCGTTGAGCCGCTGCTCGTGGACCTCCGCGGCCTCGGCGCGAGCGTCGCGCGCGCGCGGCGACGCGCCGGCAGCGTCGGCCCGCGACAGGAGCACGGCCACGAGCTCCGGCCACTGCTGCGCCTTGCGGTAGATGCGCTCGACCCCCTCGAGGGCCTCGTCGTTCGACGGTTCGCTCGCCAGGATCTGCTGGAAGGCCAGCAGGCCGAGGTCCGCGCGCCCGAGCTTCTGCTCGTACCAGCGGCCCGTGTGCGCGAGCAGCTGGTTGCGCTCGGCCGACGACCGCGTGTCGCGCTGGATCGCGCCCGTCAGCGTCGCGAGCAGGTCGCTCCAGAGGGCCGGCTTGCCCTCGGCGTGCCGCTCGATCTCCTCGGCGTACTCGTGCGTCATCGGGGCCTCGCAGAACGCCTGTGCGAAGGCGAGCACGCCCTGCTCCGGATCCTCGAGCTCCGTCGAGCAGATGCGCCCGATCTCCGCGAAGATGCGCGCGCGCTCGGGGCCCGGCGCCTCCTGCTCGGAGCGCATCATGAGCGCCTCCACGATCTCACCGTACTTGCCCAGCGACTTGCGCACCTCGTCGAGCGCGATGAGCGCGATCTCGTCGCCGGGATCGAGCTGCACGATCTCGGCATAGACGCGCTCGGCGCGCTCCTTGTCCTTGACGGCCATGTCGAAGATGCGCGCCGCCCGATAGAGCAGCGACTTCTTCACCTCGAGCCCGTCGGGGGCCGCGGCGTCGACCCCGTGCGCCGCGACGTCGAAGGCCTCGGCGACCTTGTGCGCGTCGGCGCCCTGCTCGATCGCCGCCTCGAGCGCGAGCGCCGCCTCGGCGTCCTCCGGGGCTCCGACGAGGGCGTCGACGAGCGGCGCGAGGCGCTCCTCGGAGAACGCGCCCTGCGCCGCGCGCATCGTCGACGAGGCGCGCCCGAGCGACTCGAGCAGGTCGAGCACGGCCGCCGCGTCCTTGGGCCGGCGGTCCGGATCCTTCGCGAGGAGCGCGAGGACGAACTGGTCCACCTCGCGCGTGATCCAGCCGCGAGGCGCCTTCTCGCTCGGCGGCAGCGGCGCCTTGGACGCGTGAAGGAAGGCTGCCTCGGTCGCCGATTCGAACGCGAAGACCGGCTGTCCCGAGAGCAGCTCGTACATCATCGCGCCGAACGCGTAGACGTCGCTCGCGGCGTCCGACCGTAGCCCGCGGACCTGCTCGGGCGCTATCGTCTTGGGCGACCCGACGATGGCCAGGATGCCGGTGTGGCCGTTGGATACCGTCGGCCGCTGGCGCAGCCGATCGGTGCCGAAGTCGACGAGCGTGACCTGCGGCCCGCCGCCGGGCGCGCGGCCGACGAGGACGTTCTCGAGCTTCAGGTCGCCGTGGACCCGGCGGGCGCGGTGCAGCGCTGCGAGCGCGTCGAGGATCCCCCGGAGCGTGGGCTTGGTCTCGTTGATGTGCGACGGGCCCGTGCGCGCGAGCCGCGCGCTCAGCGGTGCGGCGTCGACGTGGCGATAGCTGATCCAGTAGGCGCCGTCGGTCTCGCCCGCGTCGATGTCGCGGGGCAGCCCGGGGTGCTCGACGCCCGCAACCAGCCGGTTGGCCGTCAGCAGCCGCTGCACGGCGCGCCGATCGCGGCACGCCTCGCGCCGCAGGACCTTGAGCACGCGGTCATCCTCGCCGCGACGGGCGAGGTAGACGTACGCGAGATCGCTCTCGCCCAGCTTGCGGACCACGGCGAACGGACCGAGCGCTGCGCCGGTCGCGAGCTCCTCGCGCCCCGAGAGCGCGGCGACGTCGTGCACGCGAGGGTCCACCCCCTGCCGCGACGCGAGGATCACGTCGACCAGTGCGTCGATCCGGTCCCCGTCGAGGCAGCGCTCGGTCAGCGCCTGCGCGAAGGTCGCCTTGGCGCCCGCGCCGCCCACCTGCTCGGGATCGAGCCCCAGCAGCCGCTGGCTCATGAACGTCAGCTCGTCGAGTGAGAACAGTCGCTCCAGCTCTGCGCGCAGGATGTCGGTCGTCGGATTCATGACAGGCGTGACCCAGGCCCTCGCGGGCCCCTCAGTGCGAGTGCTCGCGGGTCAGGCCCGGGTGCGTCGGGTCACCCGGCTCGTGCCGCGCGTTGGCCGTGACGTGACTGCCGTCGCGCCCCTCGAACGACAGGAGCAGGTCGCGGTCATAGATGAACTGGTCGCGCGAGTCGTACGGCACGGCGTGCATGCCGGTGTCCATGCGGATGGCGTCGCAGGGGCACGCCTCGACGCAGTAGCCGCAGAAGATGCACCGCAGCTCGTCCACGACGAACTTCACGGGGTACTTCTCGTAGCCGCGCCGCTTGTCGCCCGGCGGGTACTCGCCCGCCTCGATGTAGATGCACTGGGCCGGGCAGGCCGTGGAGCAGCAGAGGCACGCGACGCACCGCATGCTGCCGTCGGTGCGCGTCGTCAGGCGGTGGACGCCCCGGAAGCGCTCGGGGTACGGGCGCTTCTGCTCCGGGTACGAGATGGTCGTAATCCCGTCGTCGTAGCGGTCGAGCACGGGATCGGGCAGCTTGCCCCGCACGATCTCCCGCGTGTTCTCGAAGAAGTGCTTCATCGAGACGCCTACCCCGCGAAAGATCTCGGGTAGGTAGCTCTTCACCTCGAGATCGTGTGGGGCGTACTCGACCGGCTTGGCGTTGATGTGGTCGGCGGGCTTCTTCGGGAAGGTCGCGGTTGCCATGGGATCTAGGCCTGCATGGGCTCGGTCTTGGTGCCGCCGCGCCTGGCGGCGATTCCGGCCGAGGTTCCGATGATGTTGCGCTCGTGCGTGACCGTACCGAACATCCCGACGACGCCCCGCCCGATCAGGTACGTCATCGCCATCGCGACGACGGCTTGCGTGACGTCCGCGGCGATGCGCAGGCCGTCGGAGGCCGCGCTGCCCGCCTTGTCGACCGCGAGCCACACCACGCCGGTTACCAGGATGTTCGCCAGCGACGCCGGCAGGAGCAGCCGCCACCCCAGCTTCATGAGCTGGTCGTAGCGGAAGCGCGGCAGCGACCACCGCACGAAGACCTGGATCCAGCAGACCACGATGACCTTGCCGAAAAAGGCCAGGACGCCGAGGAGCGTCACGAACACGTGGGGGATCGCCACGCGCAGCAGCGTCGTGTCGCCGAACTGCACGAGCAGGCCATCGCGGTGGAAGAACGGCAGCGCCCAGCCGCCGAGGAAGATCGTGACGAGGAGCATCGAGCCCGTCACGACCTCGGCGTACTCGGCGAAGTAGAACATGCCAAACTTCATGCCGGCGTACTCGGTGAAGTACCCGGACACGAGCTCGCTCTCGGCCTCCGGCAGGTCGAACGGGATGCGCTTGTTCTCGGCTACGGCCGCGGCGAAGAACAGGAAGAACGCGAGGGGCTGCACGAAGATCCCCCAGGCGTGCTCCTGCTGCCAGCGGACCATGTCGTCGAGGCGCACGGTCCCGTAGATCATCATCGCGCCGACGAGCGACATGCCGAGCGTGACCTCGTAGGAGACCATCTGGCTCGCGGCGCGCAGCGCGCCCATCAGGCTGAACTTGTTGTCGCTCGACCAGCCCGCGATGGCGGCGCCGATGATCCCCTGCCCCGACATCGCGAAGACGTAGAGGATGCCCACCCCGAGCGGCGCGACGACGAGCTCGAGCGGCGCGTAGCCGTTGCGGGAGTCGGCGGCGCACGTGCCCCAGCGCTCGACGCCGTCGAGCAGCTCACCGTGGGGGCCGGTGTGCACGTGCCAGAAGTCCGGGAAAAGGCGGAACTGGTGCAGGCAGATCGTGTCGCCGAACGGGATGGTCGCCACGAGCGTGAAGACCATGCCCATCGCCATGATCGGCGCGAGCGTGAAGAGCAGCCGGTCGGCGTTCGGCGGCATGAAGTCCTCCTTGGTGAAGAACTTCAGACCGTCGGCCAGCGGGTGCAGCAGCCCGGCGAGGCGCAGCTCCTTGCCGAAGATCTTGATGACGGCGCGGTTGGGCCCCACGCGGTCCTGGATCATCGAGCTCTGACGCCGGTCGGCCCACGTCAGGATCGCGGCCAGGTTCAGGACGAACATGACCATGATGAGGATCTTGACGATCGTCGCGAGGAGGAGGGTCGCGGTCATTCGTTCACTCCGCGAGCGCGGCTGCCGCCGGCGCGTCTGCTGCGGTGGGGGCCGTGAGCTGCGCCCGGATCTGTCTCAACTTGCTCCACGAGGGCTGGTAGCCGAGCGCGCTTGCCAGGGCCGCGACCAGGCTCCACGCGGTCCGGCTGCTCCCGAGCGGCTCGAGCGCGGCCTCGGCCACCTGCTTCAGGCCCCTGGCGTTGACGTACGTGCCCGCGTGCTCCGCCCAGGACGTGGCCGGGAGCACGACGGTTGCCAGCTTCGTCAGCGGCCCCTCGTGCGCCGCGACGACGACGAGCTTCGCGTCCTCGAGGTCGCCCGCGTCGACCGGCGCTGCACCCCCGAGCGCGATCACGTGCGTGACCGCGCCCGACGCGACGTCGCCGAGCAGCGCCGAGAGCGGCCGGGCGCCCGGCGCGAGCGTCTTGACGCCCTGCGTGTTCGAGTTCTTGTCGCGGTGGACGAGGATCGTGTCCTCGTAGCCGTCGGGGCGCCCGGACACGTAGACGTGCCTGGAGTCCATCAGCACCGTGCCGAGCTCGCGCAGCGCCCAGTTGTCCTCGAGCGAGTGCTGCGCGCCGAGCACGATGGCGACCGACTCCTTTGCGACGCCCGCGAAGAGGTCCTTGGCCGCCGCGAGCGCCTCGGACACCGAGGCCGGCTTGCCGCGGACGCTCGCCTCGAGCACCCGCCCGTCGTGCGCCTCGCGGTACGAGAGCATGCCCTCGTCGCACATCCAGTACTTGTTGACCTGCTCGTTGTCGCGCGGGCGGAAGCGGTAGGCCTTGTTGTAGCGGGGATCGTAGTCGAGGTGCGCGTTGCACCCGGTGGCGCAGCCCTGGCAGAGGCTCGCCGCGGTCCGCAGGAACCACACGCGCGCCTTGAAGCGGAAGTCCTTGGTCGTCAGCGCGCCGACCGGGCAGACGTGCTCGGTCATGAACGTATAGTGCCCGTCGAGCTGCCGTCCGGGACCGACGGTGATCTCGTTCAGGTTGCCGCGCTCGCGCATGTCGAGCACGGGGTCCTTGGCCACCTCCGCCATGAAGCGGATGCAGCGCGTGCACATCACGCAGCGTTCGCCGTCGTAGACGATCGTCGGCCCGAACTCGACGCCCTTGGACTTGTGGACCGGCTCGTCGCGCATGCGCTTGCCGCTCTTGTCGTGCTCGAGCCAGTAGTCCTGCAGCTTGCACTCGCCGGACTGGTCGCAGATCGGGCAGTCGACCGGGTGGTTGAGCAGCAGGCGCTCCTGCACGTCGTGGCGCGCCTGGGTGACGTGCGGGCTCGTGTCGGAGAGGACCTCGAGCCCCTCGGCCGCGGGCGTGTAGCAGGCCGGCTGCAGCTTGGGCTTCTGCGCGGGCCTGTACTGCCCGGTCGCCTCGTCGAGCTCGAGGACGTCGAGCATCATCGGGCGCTGCCCCGGCTTGGGCACCAGCTCCACGAGGCACATGCGACAGTTGGCCGGCGAGCTCAGGCCGGGGTGCCAGCAGTAGTGGGGGATCTCGACGCCCTGCCGCTCGGCGGCCTTGATGATGCTGTCCCCGGGCTCGAAGGGGATCGTCTTGCCGTCCAGTTTGAACGTGGGCATCGGAGGTTGTCGTCTCAGGCCTGCGGTTTGGGGAAGTTCGAGGGGGAGCGGGACCGCCGCTCCTCCCCGGACGCAACTAGTGATCGCACTCGCCGCCGATCATGTTCAGCGACCCGAACGTCGGGACGATATCGCTCAGCAGGCGGCCCTCGACCAGCTTCGAGAGGCCGCCGACGATCTGGAAGCACGGGGGACGGATGCGCACGCGGTACGGCGTGCCCGACCCGTCGCTCACCATGTAGAAGCCGAGCTCCCCGTTGCCCCCCTCCGTGTACGAGTAGCACTCGCCCGCGGGGACCTTGGCCCCCTCCATCACGAGCTTGAAGTGCTGGATGGTGCCCTCGATCGTCGAGTAGACGTCGCTCTTGGCGGGCAGCATCACGCGCGGGTCGTCGCAGCTCACCGGGCCCTCGTCGGGCATGCGGTCGAGCGTCTGTTCGATGATCCGCTTGCTCTGGCGGATCTCGCCGAGGCGCACGAGGAAGCGGTCGAGCGTGTCGCCGTTGGTCCCCACGGGAACCTCGAAGTCGACCTCGTCGTACTTGAGGTACGGGTGCGACTTGCGCACGTCGTACGCGACGCCGCACGCGCGCAGGCACGGCCCCGTCCAGCCCAGGGCGATGGCGTCGGCCGCGCTGATGGGGCCCACGTTCTCGAGCCGGTCGATGAAGATGCGGTTCCTGAGCAGCAGCTTCTCGCCCTCGACGAGGATCTGCTCCACCTTCTCGAGCGTCGCCCGGCAGAGGCCCTTGAAACCGGGCGTGGGCGGGCTCGCCATCCCGCCGATGCGGCCAAACGCGTGCGTGAGGCGCGCGCCGGTCTCCTCCTCGAGCACGTCCCAGATCATCTCGCGGGCCTTGACCCACCAGAGAAACGGGGTGAATGCGCCCAGCTCCATCGCGATGGCGCCCGTGCACGTGAGGTGGTCGGCGATGCGCGCGAGCTCGCCGAGCGCCATGCGGTACCACTGCCCCCGCTCGGGGACGGCAATGCCGCACATCTTCTCGACGGCCAGCGCCCAGCCGACGTTGTTGAGCATCGGCGAGACGTAGTTCAGCCGATCGACGTACGGGAACACCTGCGCCCAGGTGCCCCGCTCGCACATCTTCTCGAAGCCGCGGTGCAGGTAGCCGATCTGCACGTCGGCCTTGACCACCGTCTCGCCCGAGAGCTCGACGACCGTTCGGACGGTCCCGTGCATCGCGGGGTGCGACGGGCCCATGTTGAGGTGCATGGGCTCCGCGGGCAGCTCGAGCTCGCCCTCTTCCAGCTCGACGTCGAGCGGCTCCATCTAGCTCTCCTCCGAACGCGGAAGCGCCCGGCGCCCGAAGGGCATGCCCTCGTCGGGACCGAACGGCGCCTGCTTCTCCAGGGGGACGCCCGCCTCGTCCTCGGTGCGGTACGGCACGAGCGGCTGCGTACGCTGCGCCGGGTAGGTCTTCTGCAGCGGGTGCCCCACGAACTCGGGGTACATGAGGATGCGGCGGAGGTCCGGGTGCCCGCGGAAGCGCACGCCGCTCATGTCGTAGACCTCGCGCTCCAGCCAGTTGAGCCCCGGCCACACGGCCACGAGGCTATCGAGCTCCGCGCCCTCCATGTCCTCGTCGCCGACGCGCGCCTTGAGGCGCACGCGGTGGCGGCGCGTCGTCGAGTACAGGTGCAGTACGACCTCCATGCGCGGCAGGCGCCTGGGGTAGTCGACCCCGCAGAGGTCGACCGGCAGGTCGAACTCGCACGCGGGGTCCTGGCGCAAGAACTCGCCGATCGCACGCCACTGCTTCGCGTCCACCAGCGCGGTGTCGTCGCCGAAATCGGAGTGCGTCTCGAGGATGGCCGCGCCGAATCGGGCCTTGAGCTTGTCGAGGACGGCCTGGCTCACTTGGTCTCTCCCCTTCCGAGGCGGGGCACGAGCTCGCTGGGATCGTGGGCCGAGCGGCGAAGCTGCACGAGCTCGGCGACCTTGACCGGCGGGTCGACGCGCGGCTTGACGACGCCGGGACGCCGCTCGTTGCGGGCGATCTTGTCCTGCAGGAGCATCAGCCCGTCGAGCACGGCCTCGGGCCGCGGTGGGCAGCCCGGGACGTAGACGTCGACCGGGATGACTTTGTCGATGCCCGGCACCGTCGTGTAGTTGTCGTAGAAGCCGCCGCTCGACGCGCACGTGCCGAACGCGAGCACCCACTTGGGCTCCATCATCTGGTCGTAGATGCGCTTGAGGGCCGGTGCCTGGCGCTGGCTGATCGTCCCGACGACCCAGAGCAGGTCCGCCTGGCGCGGCGAGAAGCGCGGGGCCTCGGCGCCGAAGCGCGCGAGGTCGAAGCGGGGGCTGTTGAGCGCCATGAACTCCATGCCGCAGCACGCCGTGACGAACGGGTATGCGAACAGCGAGTACTTGCGCGCCCAGCCGAGCAGCGCGTCGACGCGCGTGAGCGCGAAGCCCTGCTCGCTGCCTTCGAGGACCACCGCCCCGCCGGGGTTCATGTCTCCCATTCGAGCGCTCCCTTCCTCCATACGTAGACGAGAGCCACGACCAGCACCGCGAGGAACCCGAGCATCTCGGCGAGGCCGAGCCACCCGAGGGCGCGGAAGTGGATGGCCCACGGGTAGACGAACACCGCCTCGATGTCGAAGACGACGAAGAGGATGGCCGTCAGGTAAAACTTGACCGACAGCTTGAGGTGCCGGCCGCCGGAGCTCTCGCTGCCGCACTCGAACGGCGCCTGCTTGCCCGGGTTGGGCTTCTTCTGGCCGCCGAGGAACGTCGCGGCGACGTAGAAGACGCTGGCGAGGAACGCGGCGAAGAAGAGGAGCATGAACAGCGGCGCATACGTGGCGATCATGGTGCTCCGAGCGGGAAAACCCGCGGGTTTTCTAGTGCCTGCGACTAGGGGTGTCAACGACGCGCTGGGGGGGTCGCGCGCTCGCTCGGACGTGTCACGAGTCCCTGCTCTCGATGCGCTTGGCCTTCCAGCCCGTGAGCCCGACGCCCAGGGCGGACTCGACCTGGCGCAGCTCGTCGGCGAGCTCGCGCGGAGGCACGCCGGCCTCGATGGCCTCGCGGATGCAAGCGTACGACGCGACCCACTTCTTTCGCGCGGCGAAGGCCCGCGCCAGCGGCGGCATCACGTCGACGGCGCCGCCCCCGAAGGCGAGCGCCCGGCGCAGCGGCCCGATGGCCTCGCCGGGCCGGTCGCTGTGCAGCAGGGCCTCGCCCAGGCGCCGGAACAGATCGGCGGCGGCGACGCCCTCCTGCGCGTACTGGATGCCGATGCGGAAGACCTCTTCGGCCTGCTCGATCTCGCCCAGGTGCACGCACGCGCTGCCGAGCAGGCCCAGCCCCTTGGCGATGAGCGCGCGGGCGTCGGCGGTCAGCAGCTGCCCCTCGGGCGTCCGCAGGAAGATGGCGAGCGGGGCCGGCCAGCTCCCCAGCATCTGCAGGACCTTGCTCCAGTCCTCCTTCAGGGCGGCGGCTTCGGCCTCGGTGACCTTGGAGAGGTCGATGGCGCTGCGGGCCCCCGTCGCCGCGCGCTCGAGCTCCTCGCGCACCAGGGCGCGGACGCGGAACCGGAAGGCGTCGAGATCGTGCGTCTCCGCGACGCCGTCGTGCAGAACGACGAGCTGCGCGCCCTCGTCGGGGTCGAGGACGAGCTTGCGCAGCGAGTAGCCGTAGAGCGGCGCCAGCAGCAGGTAGCGCACGCCGATGTAGAGCTGGATGACCTCGGTCTCGGTGTCGCGCGTCGGCTCGGGGGCGGGCTTGTCGTCCTCGACCAGGAGCGCGCCCACCAGGCGGCGGCGGAAGTCGGCGAGCGTGAGGCGCTGCGGGTCCAGCCCGTCGTCGCCGTCGCCGGCGCCCACGACGAAGTCGACCAGCGACAGCTCCGGGTTGCGCCGGTCGACCGTGAGCGCCGTGATGCGGGCGCCGACGATGATCGAGAACGCGAAGAAGCGCTCCCCCACGATCTCGCAGAGCGCCTGGAAGCTGCCGATCCCCTCCCCGATGCGCTCGAACCATCCGTCGGTGCGGACGGCGTCGAGGTCGAACTCTCGAGGCTTGGGAGGACTCATGCGCGACGCGAGGGGGACGCCAGCTTACCAGACTTTGCGGGCCCCTCGTGCGTCTTCCCGGCCCAGTGCCGGCAGACGGGCTTGACGCCGCAGCCCTCGCAGCGCCTCGCGTCCCTGCGCGACGGGCAGCGCCGGAGCATGCCCAGATGGCAGAGGGAGAAATCGTAGCCGACCGGATCGCGCGGATCGAGCCTGGCGAGCGCGCCCGTGATCTCCTCGGTCGTCTGCCACGACAGCGACGCGCGGCGCGTGAAGCCGAGGTTTCTGGCGAGGCGGTGGATGTGCACGTCGACCGGGACGAGCAGGCGCGCCGGATCGACGTCCCACAGGCCCAGGTCGACGCCGTCGGCGGGGCGCACCATCCAGCGCAGGAAGAGCAGAGA
>JAJYCT010000293.1 GCA_021778125.1 Myxococcales bacterium | reverse complement strand
CCGAAGGTGAATCCGTGCCAGACCTCCGGCGTGGGCACGGTCCACGAGAACGACGAGTACGTGCCGATGAACTGGATGGTCCCGCTGCCCTCCGCGCCCTGCAGGACGTTGTTGGTCAGCTCCGTCAGCGACGTCGAGCTGCCGCCCCAGCTGTCGGTGCCCTGGCTGACGATCGTGAAGGGGGAGTCGAAGTTGTACGTGATGGGCGTCCCGGCGGCCCCGAGGCTGACGATCGCCATGATGGGATCGACGATGGGCTCCGACAGGGTGACGACGTACGTCTCGTTCTGGCCGCCCGCGAGCTGGATGATGTCCGGCGTCGGCGGGGCGTTCTGGACCTGGGCGCTCTGGAAGGTGGCGGCCGGAACCCAGTAGTTCGATCCGGTGCCGCCGGTCTGGGCGCCGAACAGGTTGCCCGCGCCGCCGTCCTCGGTCACCGCGGTGAACGTGATGTTCACCCCGGCGTCGCCGGGCAGGACGATCGTCCCGGTCGCGGTGCCTCCCGCCACGTCGGCGGTGTTCCAGCTCGTGTAGTAGTAGGTCGCGGCGTGCCCCGCCCACGCGATGAACGTGGCGGACGTGGCGACGACGGCCGCGGCGAGCGCCGGGCCGGTACGGCGAAGGTGTCGTTTCGACATGAAGGCCCCCCCTTGGGTGAGGGGGGCATCATACGACCCGGTCTCGGCGGCTGCCATGGCGGAACGCCGGGAAAGCCCCGCAGGGCGGTCCGGCGCTCAGCGACGAGGACGCGCTGTCGGTCGACGGGATCACGCCAGCGACCCACCGGCACGTGATCGGGAGCGGCCGACGGTGTCCCCGGACACCCCCGATCTGACCCGGGACACCTCGCGCGGACGCGATCTCCGCGAGAACCGAAGGATCGACGCGCGGCACGCCTCTCGCTCTGCCCGGTCCCATGCTCGCGACCGCCCTCACCGCCACGCTCGCCGGTCTTCAGGCGCACCTCGTTCGCGTCGAGGTCGAGGCTCGCAGGGGACCGCCGACCTTCGAGCTCGTCGGGCTCGCCGAGGCCGCCGTGCGCGAGAGTCGCGTGCGCGTCCGCAGCGCGCTGGCGCAGCTCGGCGTGCATCTGTCGGAGTGCCAGGTCATCGTGAACCTGGCGCCCGCCGACGTGCGCAAGACGGGCAGCGGGTTCGACCTGGCGATCGCCGCTGCGGCCCTGGGCGCGCTCGGGGCGGCGCCTCGCGACGCGATCGAGGGGGCGCTGCTGGTGGGCGAGCTGTCGCTCGAGGGCACGGTGCAGCCGCTGCGCGGCGTGCTGCCGCAGCTCCTGGAAGCGCGGCGGCGCGGCGTCGCGCGCGCGATCGTGCCGCGCGCCAACTCCGCCGAGGCCGCGCTCGTCGACGGGCTCGACGTGCGGACCGTGGGCTCACTCGCCGAGCTGCTCTCCGCGCTGTGCGGTCGCTCCGAGCTCCCACGCGCCGCGGCGGTCGCCGAGACGTCGCCCGCCCGCGCCCTCGACGATCTGGTCGACGTGCGTGGACAGTCCGCCGCGCGGCGGGCTCTCGAGATCGCCGCCGCCGGGGGCCACAACCTTCTCATGATCGGGCCGCCGGGCTCGGGCAAGACGATGCTCGCGCGCCGCCTGCCCGGGATCTTGCCCGCGCTGACGAACGAGCAGGCGCTCGAGGTCACCGCGATCCACAGCGTCGCCGGCCTCCTCTCCGCGTCGCGCGGCCTCTCTCGCGCGCGGCCCTTCCGCGCGCCTCACCACACGGTGAGCGAGATCGGCCTCGTCGGAGGGGGCGACGGGCCGCGCCCCGGCGAGGTGAGCCTGGCGCACGCCGGCGTCCTGTTCCTCGACGAGCTGGCCGAGATCCGCCGCGGCGCGCTCGAGGCGCTGCGCCAGCCGCTCGAGGACGGCGTCGTCACGATCTCGCGCGCGCACGGCAAGGCGACGTTCCCCGCGCGGCTGCTCCTGGTGGGCGCGATGAACCCGTGCCCGTGCGGGTGGCTCGGCGACGGCAGCGGGCGCTGCGCCTGCGCGCCGGAGCGGATCCGCGCGTACCGCGCGAAGGTCAGCGGTCCGCTGCTCGACCGCATCGACGTGCACGTCGTGCTGCCGCCCGTCGAGGTCGCGGCGCTCCAGGGCCCCGCGCGGGGCGAGGGGAGCGAGGCGGTGCGGGCGCGCGTCGAGCGGGCGGCGGCGATCCAGCGCGAGCGTCACGCGCGCGGCGAGGTGAACGCCGCCACGAACGCCGCGCTCGGCCCCCGCGATCTCGACCGCGTCGCGCCGCTCTGCGCCGACGGCGCGCGCATGCTCGCGGCGGCCGTCGACCGGCTCGGCCTGTCGGCCCGCGCCTACGGCAAGGTGCTGCGCGTCGCGCGCACGCTCGCCGATCTGGAGGGCGCTGCGGCCGTCGGCCCCGCCCACGTGGCCGAGGCCATCGGCCTCCGAGTGCTCGACCGCGGCGCTCTTGCCGCGGCCGCGTGAACAGAAAGAAGCAGAGAAAGGACAGACCCATGATGATCGAACAGATTGCGGACAAGATGCGTGCGCTCAAGGGGGTGATCGTCGCCGTCGAGAAGCAGTTCGGCAAAGGAGCGGTGATGACGCTCGGCGAGGACGACGAGGTCGAGCCGGTGGCGGTCATCCCTACCGGCTCGCTCGCCCTCGATCTGGCGACGGGGGTCGGGGGGTACCCGCGCGGGCGCGTCATCGAGATGTACGGCCCCGAGTCGAGCGGCAAGACGACGCTGGCGCTGCACGCGATTGCCGAGGCGCAGCGCCTGGGAGGTGTGGCGGCGTTCATCGACGCCGAGCACGCGCTCGACGTCACCTACGCGCGGAGCATCGGCGTCGAGACCGACAAGCTTCTCATCTCGCAGCCCGACACGGGCGAGCAGGCGCTCGACATCACCGAGATGCTCGTGCGCAGCGGCGTCGTCGACATCGTCGTCATCGACTCGGTCGCGGCGCTCACGCCAAAGGCCGAGCTCGAGGGCGACATGGGCGACGCGCACATGGGGCTGCAGGCGCGGCTCATGAGCCAGGCGCTGCGCAAGCTCACGGCCGCAGCGTACCGCGGCGGCACCTGTCTGCTCTTCCTCAACAAGCGCCGTGAGTCTTGAGTGCGCTTGAAATCAAGCCATATCCGCAACCACGGCAGCCTCGCTTGTTACGACCCGTAACAAGCTAAGGGACCGTTGGCGTTCATTGCTCCGGCGACGGCAATCGCCCCCTGCTCGAAGAGGATCCACTTCTCTTCCTTGGTCTCTTGAACGAGGCAGGCGATCCCGAAGTCCGCCCCCTCTAGCTCTTCGGCGAGCACGTTGGACCAGCGCTTACCCGCCGGAATGAACGGCGACACGAACACCTCGACGCCCTGAAAGAAGACAGGGAGCAGTTCCTGGAGCTTCAGCGCCAGCATCTTCGAGCGGTCACGCGACCAGCTGATGAAGACCCTCATCGCACCGACAAGACTACCTCAAGCACCTGACGGTGGTGGACCAGGTGTGGAGTCCGCCCTTCACGCTGCTCGACCTCACCACGCCGACCAGAGGCAGGAACGGTCGCACGCCGTTCGTGTTGGGGCGGTACGCCCTTGTGTTGCTCGCCGTAGTTCGTCGGAACCTCTCTTGCGCCCGGCGTTCGTTGCCGCGACGATGTTCTCTCGCTCCAGCGGAGGGGGCGGCGTGACCCCGGTTCCTAACGTCGACGCGCCCGCCCCCGCATCTCGATCACCTCCGCCCCGGGCCCTATCCCCGTGGCCGCGATCTCGATCACCCTCGCCTGCATCTGCACCCACCCCGGAAGCGGCAACCGCCTGAGCAGCTCCAGCCGCCGCCCGAGCAGCTCGGGCGAGATGTAGTGCCCGCGCGCGGTGCTCTTGGCCCCGTGCCCGAGCAGATCCCCGACCTCGGCCTCGCTGACGCCGTTCATGTTCAAGAGGGTCGCGAACGACCTCCTGATCGCGTGAAAATCAAGCAGGATCCCCTTGAACGTCGTCTCCTGCCCGACGCGCTCGAGATCCTTGCGCACCAGCTCCGCCGACTCCACCAGCACGAACTGCCCGGGCGGGCTGTGGCGGTTGGCCTTGCCGGACGGGAACACGGGATCGTCCTTCGACGGCGCGCGGCCCACGTACTGCCTCCACCCGACCGCCCGCCACCACCTGAGCACCGCGACCACGATCTCCACGAGCGGCAGCGCCCGTCGGCTGCCCCTCTTGGGCGGCGAGACGAGCGCGTTCGGCACGGCCATGATCTCGTCCTTGCTCTTTCCCGCCCGAGCCAGATCGTCGGCCGCCAAGAACGGCAGCCGCCCGATCTTGTCGAGCTGCCGATCCACCATCACGTACGGCACCGCCTCCTCCAACCGGAGGTCCTCCCAGACGAGGCCCTGCACCTCGTGGTCGCGCAGGCCCAGGGCCAGGGCCACGAGGTAGCGCACGCGGCGGAAGTCGGGGATCTTGCGCGTGGGCCCGGTGAGCAGGGCCGTGACCTGGTCGGCGGAGAGATAGGTGACGACGCGCGACGCGTCCCGCGCCGCCATGAGCTTGGCGATGACCTTCTTGATCGCGGGGCGGCCGAGGGGGTTCGCGAGATCGGGATCGAGCCACTCGAGCGCGATGCAGTCGTTGAAGAGCGTCGAGAGCGCGAGCGTGTGAACGAGCACGGTGCTGTCCTCGCCTCGGAGGCTCGCGATCCAGCCCAGACACACCTCGGAGGTGAAGTCGCGCTCCATGTCGAGCGTCTCGATGGATGCGTGCTCGAAGCGGTCGCTGTCGAGGATCCAGTTGGTGAGGGACTGCTTGTGGCCGTTGTACGTGTTGATCTTCGTGCCGCGGTCCTCGTAGCGGTACTGCAGCCAGCGCGGGCCGAGCAGGCGCAGAGTCTTGGTGGCCGGGGTGATCCTGGGGGAGGGGACGTTCAGGCCCCCGCCCGCGATGTACGCGGAGTACCACGCGATCATGAAGCGCTCGGCGTCGAGCTTCTGGTGGCGGGCGAAGCCGCGCGGGAGGCGCTTCGTCCCCCAGCGATCCTCGCCGGGGCCGGGGGCGAGCTTGCGGTAGCGGGCGAAGAACTGCCCGGCCTTGTCGTTCCAGCCGATCGACCACGAGCGATCGGGGCTAGCCACGGCGAGTTCCGTCCGTGCCGGATCGATCGAGGTCGGTGGTGGGGCCCGCCGGCGGAGGGCCGCCGACCGCCGCGCGCGCCTTTGCGAGTCGCTTCGCCGCGCGGCTTCGCTCGGCGCCGCCGCCGACGAGCCACGCTTCGGCCTGCTGGCGGAGGATGCGGCGGCCCAGGCCCGTCGTCTTGACGGCCGGCAGGCCGCGCTTGAGCAGCTCGAAGACCGTGGACTGGGCCACGTCGAGGGCCGCGGCGAACTCGGCGACGGTCACGAGGTTGCGGTCCAGGGGCGGGGCGGGTCGAGCGCGGCGAGCGACGCGAGCCTTGCGCCCGCCGTCCGCGGGCCCCGGCTCGGGAGGGCGAGCGCCCGCCTCCGCGGCGGCGGCGTGTCGCCGCGTCGCGTCGTACTCGAGGAGGGGGTCGACGCAGTCCTCGTAGACGCGGTCGTACGAGGACTGGGGCTCGAAGCCGAGGCCGTCGGGAACGAGAACCAGCTGCTCGCCGCGAGAGATCGCCTCGGAGCACCTGTGAGCGGCCCGCGCCGCGGGATCGAGCTCGGCGGGGTCGAGCGCCGCGTCCGGAGCCCGGGCGGTGGGCGCGACCTCCAGAGGGGGGAGGGCCGAAGGCGATGCGGATGCACGGCGGTAGGGCGCGCGCGGATCGGGCGGCTGGCGGCCGCCGGGGAGCCTGTCGGTCACACATAGCATCTACCAAGTATGCTACACGATCGCGCGGCGCGCGACCTGTTGTAGCCTCTCGTCTCGATGCGAGGTGTCCGCGTCGGAAGGCGCACGAAGATCCAGACGTTGCGGCTATCCACCGACATCCTCGAGCGCGCCAGCGCGAAGGACGTCGGGCAGCTCGTGGCGACCCGGCTGAGCCTCGACGCCGAGCGGGCGAGCGTGAGCGACGTTCTCCGGGAGGCGGTGACGCTCGGGCTCGGGGTGCTCGAGGACCAGGCCTCGGCCCCCGGGCGCGTCGTCCGTCGCCCCATGGAGGTGCCGAGCTCCGAGCTCGAGGCGTTCGAGAGGGAGGTCATGCCGGTCATCCGCGAGCAGATCGCGGCGTCCTGGGGGCGGATCAAGAAGCGAAAGCGGTGACCATACGTCTCGGGGGTTCGTCTCGGTTGTGCGTTTGGTTGTGCGTGTCGGGATGGCTCTTGCCCTCGCCGCCCGCGAGCGGGCCCGGTCGATACGCCTGCGCGTGCTCCAGGACCTCCGCGAGGCCATGCGCGCCGAGCGGGCCGCCGCGCGGCAGGCGTGCTCGGTCCGCCTGGGCGACGCGCGGGCCATCAAGAACGACATCGAGCGCGCCCGTGCCGAGGTGGCCGCGGAGCGCCAGTACCAGCGCGATCTGCGCCGCATCGAGGCGGCTAACCGCCGCACTAGCGTCAGTGACGCATCCGACGGATGTCCCGATGCCGCTAGGCGCCCGCGCCGTGGTCGGCGTCGACGATGTGCCGGCGCTGCACGGCGTGCTTCGCAGGGCGTTTCAGTTTTCGCGCGCTCTGCCGGACGCGCCCCTTCGGCGTTTCGAGGCGCGCACGAGGAACCTGCCCCGGGCGACAGAGGTCGAGCGCCTCGTCCTCCAGGGGATCGGGCAGGACATGTTCCGCGAGGACCTTCTCGACTACCGGGACGGCCGCTGCGCGGTGGCGGGGCTTGCCGTTCAAGAATTGTTGCGCGCAAGTCATGTCAAGCCGTGGGCGGACTGCGAGACCGATGCCGAGCGACTCGACGTGTTTAACGGCCTCCTCTTGGCGCCGCACATCGACGCGGCCTTCGACGGCGGATTCATCACGGTTGCAGATGACGGTACTGGAGTTTCCCGAGACCGGCCGCCGCCGCGTAGCCGGTGTGGGATAGAAGAATGTTGAAAAGTTGCGCCTCCTTCCATCTGTCTGTGATTGGGGACTTGCGAGAG
>JAJYCT010000292.1 GCA_021778125.1 Myxococcales bacterium | reverse complement strand
TGTGAATAAATTGTTAATATAGTGTTATAATATTGTTATAAAGATGTTAGATAGTTCCATCAAAACATCTATATTATTTAAGGAGTAAGTTTAATGGAGGTAAGTTTGGAGGGTTAATTATCCTATTCTATGGATAAAAAGATCTAATAGCTGTTGCTACGAGATTATTTAAAAATTAATTTTAAAAAAATGGGTGAACAAAATATTCAAAGACAAAGATGTGAAGTTTGGACAAGAGTGATGGGATATCATCGGCCTGTGGCATCATTCAACATTGGCAAGCAGCGCGAACACGAGGAGCGCGCGCGCGATCGTCTCAGAGAGTCTCGATGCGCGGGTCCTCGTCACGCGACATCGTGACGATCGCACAGTCAGGCACGGCCTTCCAGCGACCGTTCGGAGGAGCGTCGTCGAAGTCGCTGGCGCAGAGCGTGAAGTGCGTGCGAGCGACCTCGGGGATCTTGCGGCGGAGCTGCGGATCGTCGCCGATGACGGCGTCGGCGTCGCCCTTGCCGCTGAACACGCGCAGGCGCATCGCCGTGTCGCCGCGGTGCACGGCGACGAGCTTGTCGCCCTCGGACACCATGAGGTTGATCTTCGCCGCCGCGGCCCCGCCCTCGGAGGTCATGCCGTCGACCACCGCGAGGCTGGAGCGCAACGCCTCCGCGATGAGGCTCGCCTCGACGGGCCCGTCGCTCAGGCGACCGGCGTCGTGCAGGAACGAGAGGAAGATGTGGAACAGCACCTCGGCGTCAGTGTCGCCGCGGATGCCGCTGCGCAGGAAGTCCGGCACGCTCGCGACGAGGCGCTCGCGCACGTGGTCGAAGTCGGCGATCGTGCCGGTCTGCGCAAAGATCCACTGGCGGTACCGGAACGGGTGCGTGTTCTCGGTGCGCAGCGGCCCGACCGTGGCGTGGCGCACGTGACCGAGCACGAGATCCGCGCGCACGTCGGACGCCAGCGCGGCCAGATCGACGACGGCGCGCTCGTCGATGGGCCGGCGGCGCATCAGCACCTCGCCGCTCTGGTAGAAGGCCAGGCCCCAGCCGAGCGGCGTGTCGCGCGACCGCGCCTTGAGCGCCTCGCCCTCGAACGCCAGGACCCGCGCCGCGAGGTCCGGCCGGTTGCCGATGATTCCGAAGAGTCGTGCCATCGATCGTGTGACGAGCGCCCGCCCGACCTCCTTCTGACTGGTTGCTACGAAACGCCTACGGAAGAGCGTGCGCGCGAGGCAAACTTTGCGCGGAAAAAGGTGGGACATGCGCGCTCTCGCGCCTGCCTCGCCAGAAGTGCACGCCGCATACCACTACAGTTAAGGCCCGCGGCGGTTCCATCAAGTGCCGCGCTTCCGATCGTCATGCAGCAGCCCGGCGCTCCGCAGAAGCTCGCGGGTTCGCCGCCGTCTTCGCTCCTCGAGCGACGACTGAAGCGCGCTGACGACGAGCGGCGCCACCACAGCAAGCGCGAGCGCAACGACCCAGACGGGAATGCCAACCATCTTGCGTATCGGCCGCACCGCCATGACGCGGCGATCGCGGTGTGCGAAGGTGAGATCGTGCCGTAGCACGACACCGCCGGGGCGGCTCTGTCAGTCGACCTTCGCGGTCGACTCGGGGGCGACGATGAAGGGGACGACGTGCTCGCGCGCCTCGAACGCGCTGCGGTACTGCGCTGCGGCACGCTGCGTCGAGAACGGGCCGACGCGCACGCGGAACCATGTGCCGCGCCCGGGAACGCGGGCCTCGAGGACGTACGCCTTGTGGCCGCGCGCGCGGAGCTGGTCCGCGAAGCCCTGCGCCTCCGGGCGTGTGCGGAAGCTGCTGACCTGGAGCTGATATCCCCCGTCGTGCCCCGCCGGCGCCGCGCCCGCGCCGGAAGGCGGCGTGTCGATCTGCGCGGCGTCGCTCGCGACCTTGGTCAGCGCGTCGCGCGGTCGCGTCACGATCGGCGACGCCTCGAGCACCGCCTGGGCGGGCAGCGGGACGACCGGGAGACGATCGGTCGGCGGAGGCGGCGGAGGCGGAGGCGCCGCAAGGACGCTCGCGACGGGCGCGACGCGCACGGCGGCGAGCGCGGTGGGCGGACGCAGGTCGTCGCTCAGCATCCCCGGGAACGTCACCTCCCTGGGCGACAGGTCCGTGGCGGGGCGCACGCTGGTGGTCGGCGCCGCCCCGGACCGCGGGCGCTGTGCGACGAGGTCCCCGAGGGGATCGCTCCTGGGCGCGGCCGGCTGGCTCGTGCGACCGCCGAGCGCGAGGCCCGCGAAGACGACGCACGCGCCGCCGAGTGCGACGAGGACCATGGTGACGGCGCGCGGCGTCCCGCGGTCGTCGTCGTCCTCCTGGAGCTGCTCGAGGTTGCGGATCGTGCCCGGATCGCTCATGGCGCTGCTTGTGCCTCCTAGCGCTGGCGCGCAAGGACGGCCAAGTTTGCGCGCGAGCGCGCGCCTACTCGTCGGGCGTGTCGTCGCCCTCGGCCGGCGGTCGATCCATGCGCTCGGGCGCGCTCACGCCGACCAGATCGAGCGCCGCGGCGTAGACGTCGCGGATCGCGAGGATCCAGGCGAGGCGCGCGCGCGTCTTGCCGAGATCCCACCGCGCCTCCCAGCCCTCCTCCGCGCGCGTGCTGTCCGGCGGCAGGATCGGGTCGCGCTCGCCCTTGAGGCGCGTGAAGTAGCTCTGGAAGTCGCGCGCGAGCTCCTGCACGTAGAACACGATGCGGTGCGGCTCGCGGAGCGCGGCGGCCTCGGTCACGACGCCCGGGAAGTCCGCGAGCTTGTGCGCCATCGCGAGCTCGTCGGGGTGCGCGAGCTTGGCCCAGGCGCCCTCCGGGAGGTGGCGCGGCGCCTCAATCCCGAGCGACTCGGCCTTGCGGAGGATCGAGCAGAGGCGCGCGTGGCCGTACTGGACGTAGAAGACGGGGTTGTCGAGCGAGTTCTTCTTGGCGAGCTCCATGTCGAACTCGACGTTCACGTTGGCGCTGCGCGACAGGAAGAAGAAGCGCAGCGCGTCGGCGCCCGCGCCCTTGCGGCCCGCGGCCTCGTCGATCTCGTCCATGACCTCGTCGACGGTGAGGACGTTGCCGGCGCGCTTGCTGCTCTTGACCGCCTGCCCCCCCTTGGTGATGAACACGAGCTGGTAGAGCAGGGCCTCGAAGCGCTCCGCGGGCAGGCCCAGCGCGGCCATCGAGTTTCGTACGCGCGTGACGTAGCCGTGGTGATCGGCGCCCAGGACGATGACGAGGCGGTCGTAGCCGCGCGCGATCTTGTCGGCGAAGTAGGCGACGTCCGAGGCGAAGTAGGCCCACGTCCCGTCGCTCTTCTGCACGACGCGGTCCTTGTCGTCGGTCGCCCCCTCGGGGGCCTTGAAGAAGAGCGCGCCCTCCTTGCGCACCAGGTGCCCGCCCGCGTCGAGCCTGCGCATCACCGCGTCGACGGCGCCCCAGCGGTGCAGGGCCTCCTCGCTCGACCACACGTCGAAGCGAACGCGCAGGTCGGCGAGCGACGGCCGGATCCCCGGCAGGGTGCGCGAGCCCGGGATGCCCCGGAGCATGGTCGCGACCGCCACGCGCCCCAGCCCCTCGAGGTCTCCCCCGAGCACGGCCGGCTCGACCTGCCTCAGCCACGCGGCCAGCTCCGCGACGTAGGCCCCCTTGTAGCCGTCCTCCGGGGGCTCGCGCCCGTCGGCGGCGGCCTTCACGCTCTCGGCGAACCGGCGCACCTGGTTGCCCCGGTCGTTGACGTAGTACTCGCGCGTGACGTGGCAGCCCCGGGCCTCGAGCAGGCGCGCGACCGCGTCGCCGAGGATGGCGTTGCGGCCGCTGGCCACGGTGACCGGGCCCGTGGGGTTGGCGCTGACGAACTCCAGGTCGACGCGCTCCCCGGTGGCGGCGGGCGCGCGCCCCCACGCCCGCCCCGCGCGCAGGATCGCCGCCAGCTCCGCGTGGAAGACCGCGGGGCGCAGGCGCAGGTTGACGAACCCGGGGCCCGCCACCTCGGCCGACGCCACGGCGTCGCTCGACGCGAGCGCCTTCACGAGCTCCTCGGCGATGGCGCGGGGCGGCCTGCCCACCTTCTTGGCAAGGGCCATGGCCACGTTGGTCGCCAGGTCGCCGTGCTCGGCGCGCTTGGGGCGCTCGACGGTCCAGCTCACGGCGCCCACGTGCTCGCCGAGGCCGCAGGAATCGAGGGCGGAGGTGAGCGCGTCGCGGACGCGTTCGGCCAGGCTCATGGCCCCGAGTTAGCACACCGCGTGAGCTGCAGCGCCTTCCAGCGCGTCTCCTCGAGCTCGCGCGCGGGATCGCTGTCGGCGACGATGCCGCCGCCGGCGAAGTAGTCCCCCTCGCCCGTCGCGGCGCGCAGTTGCAGCGTGCGGATCGCCATCGCGAGCTCGAGATCCGGCGCCCCGGCGTGGCCGAAGCAGCCCGTGTAGAGGCCGCGGCGCGCGGACTCAAGCCGCGCGATGACCTCCATCGCCCGCACCTTGGGGGCCCCCGTCACGCTGCCGCACGGCAGAACCGCGCGCGCGACGTCCTCGAGGCTCGCCTCCGGCCTGCGCACCGCGACGACCTCGGCGACGCGGCTCCAGACGGTGCGCCCCGGCAGCACGCGCGGCTCGCCGAGGACGCGCACGCTGCCTGGGACGGCGACGCGTCCCAGATCGCTGCGATGGACGTCGACCGCCATCGTGAGCTCGGCGCGCTCCTTGGCGTCGGCGTCGAGCTCGCGGGCGAGCCGGGCGTCCTCCCCGGCGTCGCGCCCGCGCGGGCGCGTGCCCTTGATCGGCGACGTGCGCAGGGTGTCGCCGCGCACCGACAGCGCAAGCTCGGGGCTCGCCGCGATCACGAGCACTTCGCCGAGATCCTGAAAGAAGCCCCACGGCGCGGGCGCCGCCTCGAGAAGCGACGCAAAGAGCTCCAGCGCATCTCCCTGGAATACGACCGGAATCCTGCGCGCAAGGTTGACCTCGTAGAGGTCCCCCGCGGCGATGAGCCGCAACGCCTCGCGGACCCGCTCGACGTGGCGCGCCTCGGGCTCCTCGGGCGACCGGAGCTCCAGGGAGAAGGGCCGCGGCGCCGGCGCCGGGGCGGTCGCGAGGTGACGGGCGAGGCGCTCGACGCGCGCGCGGTCGTCGCCGACGACGTCCACGACGCCCGTCGCGTGGTCGATGCGCACGACGGCGCCGTAGCGTCGCCAGGCGGGCTCCGAGAGCATCGGGGCCGGGCGCAGATCCGGCGCGCGCGTCCACGCCGGGCGTTCGAGCGCGCGCAGCGCCTCGTACGGGATCGCGCCGATCCAGCCCGGCGCGTCCCCTCGCCCCGTGCCCGGCGGGACCAGCGAGGAGCTCGCCTCTTGGGGATCGGCCGCGACGAAGCTGTAGCGGGCGTCCCCGGGCCGCGGCGCGCCCGCAGGGCGGCTGACCAGCGCCGCGAGCCCTGGACGCCCCCGCAGGGCGCGCGCGACCCACAGCGGATCGGCGGGGGCTCGGACCTCGACGCGGGACAGGAGAGGCGGGTGCGGCACGGGGGCTGCGGCGGGTGGGCGGCGCCCCGGGGGGCCGGGCGTACCCACACGGCCCCACGTTCGTATCATCAAAGCTCGCGCTTCGGCCGCAGGCGCGCGATAATTTCGCCGTGAGCCTCGTGCCGCCCCGGCCGTCGCCGATCGCGCCGGGCTACAAGCTCGACCGATACGAACTGATCTGCCCCATCGCAGAGGGCGGCATGGCGAGCGTTTGGATCGCCCGCCAGCACGGCAAGCACGGCTTCCAGAAGTTCGTCGCGGTCAAGACGATCCTCCCAAAGTTCGCCTCCGACCCGCAGTTCCAGCACATGTTCATCGACGAGGCGCGCATCGCCTCGCGCATCGAGCACGGCAACGTCGCGCAGATCCTCGACGTGGGCGAGCAGCACGAGGTCACCTACCTCGTGATGGAGTACGTCGACGGCGACGCGCTCTCGAAGGTGAACCGCGCCGCACGGCGCAAGGGGGGCGCCATCCCGCCGGGGATCGCGCTGCGCGTGATGGCCGACGTGTGCGGCGGCCTGCACGCCGCCCACGAGCTGCAGGGCGAGGACGGCACGTCGCTCGGCGTCGTGCACCGCGACGTGTCGCCGCAGAACGTGCTCGTGACAACCAAGGGCGTCGCGAAGCTCATCGACTTCGGCATCGCCAAGGCGCGCGACCGCGTCTCGGGCGACACGAACGCCGAGACGGTCAAGGGCAAGATCCAGTACATGGCGCCCGAGCAGGCGCTCGGCCGCGCGGTCGACCGGCGCGCGGACGTGTGGGCCGTCGGCGCCGTCCTCTACCACCTGCTCGGCGGCAAGCCGCCGTTCGAGGCGGAGAACGACATCCAGACGCTCTTCCTGCTGACGAGCGGCAAGACTCCAGAGCCGCTGCGCGCCGTGCACCCTGCCGTCCGCGCGGTGCTCGAGAAGACGCTCACGCACGCGCCCGAGCGGCGCTACCCCACGGCCGCCGCGCTCCAGCAGGCGCTCGAGGAGGCGATCGTCAAGGCGGGCCTGTCGACGACGACCGCCGCCGTCGCGAGCTACCTGGCCGAGTACGTGGGGGACCGCGCGCAGAAGCGACGCGACGCGATCGCGGTCGGGCTCAAGGCAGCCGAGGAGCGCGAGAAGCTCGCCGACGTCATGATGGCCAACACCGACACGACGAACCCGGGCAAGTCCGAGCCGGGCTCGCGCGGCTCCGCGCCGTCGGTGGCCTCCATCCACACGGGCTCCGAGGCCGGCAAGACGCTCGGCTCGAGCGCGATGGCGCTCGATCCGGAGCCGCGCAAGGGCCGCCGCGCCGCGCTCGTCGGCGCGGCGACGGGGGCGGTCGTCACGGCGCTCGTCCTCGGCGGGGTGCTGGTGAGCCGTGGCTACCGGGCCAGAGCGTCGTCGGTTGCGCCGCCGCGAGCGACGGCGGCCCTCACGCCGCCGCCACCGCTCAGCCCGGCCCCGCCGACCCCCGAGCCTCCGCCCCCGGCCGAGCCGGCGGCCGAGACCACGCCCGACGCG
>JAJYCT010000291.1 GCA_021778125.1 Myxococcales bacterium | reverse complement strand
CACGAGATCTTTGCGAATGGAGCCACGAACTCACCGGGGTCAGCGAGCAGGCCGGCAGCAGCAATGCCGGTGCCATGATCGGCGGACGTGGATGCATCGAGCAGGTCGCGGGAGCGTCGCCCCCCGCCTTCAGGGTCGTCGTCGCTTGGCAGGGGCTGCAGTCTACGGTCGCGCCCAGCCTCACCTGCGGGTCGGGCAGCACGAGGTCGTTGGTCGGGTGCCGACCGACGGTGGCCTGGGCGCTCGACATGGCCAGGGCGCGGCCCGCCCCGGGGCCCTTCGACGCCACGAGCCGGGGCACGGCGCCCGCCGTCCGCACCGGAAGGGTCGAGGTGACCTCTGTGCTGCCGCTGGACTCCTCGGTCGCCATCTGCCCCCATCCTACCAGCTTCGTGCGTCCGCTTCCGGTGGTAAGGTCGCGCGTCATGCGCCCCGTCGCGCTCGTCGTCGCCCTCGCGGCCACGCTCCACGCCGCGCCGTGCCGGGCGCAGACCGACGACGCCCTGGCCGCCGCAAGACGGCTCTTCACCGAGGCCGTCGCAGACGAACAGGGCCGGCGCTACGAGGTTGCGCTCGACAAGTTTCGCAGGGTCCTGGCCGTGCGCGAGACGGCGAACGTCCGCTATCGCGTCGCGACCTGCCTCGAGGCGATGGGGCACAACGCCGAGGCGGTCGCGAGCTTCGAGGCCGCGATGCGGCTGGGCGCGCAGGACCCGGCCTCGTCCGAGGTCGTCGTCGCGGCGCGCGCGCGGGCCGCGCACCTCGAGCCGCTCGTGTCCCGGCTGGCGATCGAGCTGCCTCCCGATGCGCCTGCAGGCGCAGAGATCCGCCTCGACGACGCCCCCGTCGAGCCCTTCGCGCTCGCGGCTTCGATCCCCCTCGAGCCGGGTCACCACACCGTCCGGGCGTCGGCGCCGGGGCGGACGCCGTTCGAGACGGTCGTGGACCTTCCGCCCGGCGGGCGCGTCTCGATCTCCGTGACGCTTCCCGTACCCGGCCAGCCCCAGCCTGCGAGCCCCGGAGCGCCGGCGGCGCCCTCACCCGCTGCGACGGGCTCGCTCCCAGCTGCGGCGCCTCCCGCGGCCGACGCCGGGGACGGCCGCGCGGTGGCTGCGTGGGTCGCGATCGGCCTCGGGGGCGTCCTCGCGACCGGCTCGGTGATCGCTCTGGTCCTCCGCGCCTCGAACCTCCAGACCCTCGACCGCGATTGCACGACGAGCCCCTCGGGGACGCTGGCGTGTCCGAGCTGGGCGAAGAGCGAGGTCAACGCCGCGCACGACGCGGCCAAGGTGGAAGGTCCCCTCGGCATCGGGCTGGGCGCGGGGGCGCTGGCGGCCGTGGGGATCGGCGCCTGGCTGTTCGCGTCGGCCTCGCGGTCGTCCACGAGCGGTTGGACGGCCGCGCCGGTGCTCATGGCGCGCGGCGGCGGGCTCGCCGTGCAAGGGCTGCTCCCGTAGCGAGGGCGCGCGCGCCGCTCGTGCGGGGCGATACTGGAGCCCTCCCCTAGAATCCAGGGGTCGTGGCCACCGGCTTCGGCCGGCCGAGAGGCCGCGGTCTCGGCACGGCAGCGGACGGCGAGGCCGGGGCCGATGCGCTGGCGGACGCGGGCGCCGGGGGAGGCGAGAGGGCCGTCGCAGGAGGCTCCGCGGGAGCCGCCGTGGCTCGCTGCGGGGCCGCGGTTTCGCCCGACGATGCAGGCAGGACCGGAGGCGCCGGAGCGGGCGGTGGCCGTGACGCTCCCCGCCCCAGGACGAGCGCCGCGATGGCGGCGCCGGCTGCCAGGGCTCCCGCCCCGGCGAGCCACGCCAGCCCCGGCACCCGGCGCCGCAGGAGCCGCGGGCTGGGTCCGCTGCGGATCAGCTCGAGGCTGGTACGCGGGACATCCTCCGCCGGCGTGTCGGTGACCTGGGGCAGCGTCGCCTGCAGCGCCGCCTCGAGCGCGTCCTCGGTGACCCCCAGCGCCGTGCGCAACGCGGTGGCCAGCTCCGAGGCCGTCGCGTGGCGCTCGTAGGGCCGCTTGGCGAGGGCACGCCGCAGCTCGAGCCACACCCTGGGCTCGATGCGCGGATCCGGATCGACCGTCCGCTCGAGCACCGCCGCCAGCGACCCCGCCGCGCTGTTCGCCGCGAACGGGCAGACGCCGGTGACCAGCTCGTAGAGGACCACCGCCGCGGAGAAGACGTCGGCGCGGCCGTCGACGTCGGTGCTGTCGCGCACGCGCTCTGGCGCCATGTAACGCGGCGTCCCGAGCACGTCGCCGGCGACGGTCAGCGAGGGCGACACCGACTCCATGCGCTTCGCGATGCCGAAGTCGACGAGCTTGGGGATCACGCGCCCGTCGGGCTCGATCGCCAGGAAGATGTTCGCCGGCGACACGTCCCGGTGGACGAGCCCCTCGGCGTGCGCGTGCGCGAGCGCCCCGAGGATCGGCGCCACGATCGCGACCGCCTCGAGCGCGGGCCGCGGACCGAGGCGCCGGGCGTAGTCGTGGAGCGTCTCGCCGCGCAGGAGCTCCAGGACCAGCACGAGCGTCCCGTCGGGCTCCTCGACCAGATCGAACACCTTGACGATGTTGCGATGGGCCAGCGTCGCGGAAAGGCGCGCCTCCTGACGGAAGCGCTCCTCGACGTCGCGCTCGGCGGCGCCGCCTGCCCGGTGGCGCAGCAGGACCTTGAGCGCGACGTCCGCCTCGGTCGCCTCGTTGCGCGCGACCCAGACCTCCCCCATCCCCCCGGTGGCCAGGAGGCGGCGCAGCCGGTACTTGCCGGCCACGCGCTCTTGAGGCTCGAAGCGACTCGAACGGGGCATCCCTCCCGGAGTGTACCCCAGGCGGCTACTGGATCGCTCCGCACCGGCCGTTCGAGCAGGGCAGGCCGTAGCAGCACTGGGAGGACGTCGTGCACACCTGCCCGAAGAGGGCGCAGGTGCCGGCGTCACTGGGCGGCGTCGTCCCGGCGTCACCGGTGATCGTGCCGCCGTCGGAGGTCGTCGTGCCGCCGTCGGTACCGGTCGTGCCGCTGCACGGGCCGCAAACGCCCTTCGTGCTCCCCTGCGGGATCTCGCATGCGCTGCCCGGGCAGCAGTCCGCGTTGTTCGTGCAGGCGCCGCACGCCGCCACGCACGACGAGCCGTAGCAGACGTACGGCGGGTTCCCGCTCGGATTGGGCACGCACGGGACGTTGCTGCAGCAGTCGGCGCTCGAGGCGCAGGACGCCCCCGCGTTGCCGCAGTTCAGGTTCGCGCAGCGCGGGACGCCCACGTTGTCCTGCTTGCACGTCTCTTCCTTCTCGCAGTTGCCCGCGCAGCAGTCGCACGACGAGTTACACGTCATCGTCGCGAGCTTGCAGACGTCGCCATTGGGCTTGCAACCCATGGGCAGGCGGCAGACGCCGAGCGGGCCGCCGCCGCTCCTGTCGCACGTCACGGGCTGGCCGGAGCCGCCCGGCAGGCCGGCCGAGCCGCAGCAGTCGGTGTCCGTCGTGCAGAGGTCACCCACGGGGTGGCAGCCGCTCGCGGGCTGGCAGACCAGGACGCCCGTGGGGCCCCACGGGGCGCACGAGCGGCTGCAGCACGGGCCGCCGCACTGCGGGAGGCCGCTGTCGAGGAACGTGGCGCCTCCATCGGCGGCGGTGCCGCCGCAGAGCTGGCCGTCGACCATGCCGCAGTTGGCGGCGCCGGCCGGCGGCGTCGCCGCGCAGGTGCCGAGCTTCTGGCCGCTCGCGATGTTGCACACGCCCGTGCAGCAGTCGCCGCTGGTCGCGCAGGCGTCGCCGGCCTGGACGCAGAACGACGACGGCTGGCAGGTCCCGCTGGAGCACAGACCCGAGCAGCACGCCGCGTTCGACGTGCACTGGTTGCCGATGGTACCGCACGTCGCGTTGAGCGCCACGCACTTGCCGCCGCTGCAGTTCTGGCTGCAGCACTGGCCGCTCGCCGTGCACGCGCCATTGTCGGTCTGGCACTGCGGGTAGTTGCAGAACCCGTTCGCGCAGTCGCTGCTGCAGCAGTCCGCGTTGGACTTGCAGGAGGCGCCGAGCGCCAGGCAGCTCCCGTTTCCGGGGCCTGCACCGAAGACGTCCGGGGAGAGGTTCGCGTCCGAGAGGGCCCCGTCTCCCACGGTGCCGTCGGATCCACCGTCGCCGGCGCTCGCGCCGGAGCCGCCGCCACCGCCGCACGCGACGAGCCCCACGAGTGCGAGCATGGTGATGGCCGCCTGGACCAGGGTCTGGATCCGCATGGCCGGAATCATTGCACACTTCGTTCCGCTCTCTAGCCGCATAGAAACGCGGTGCCAGGCCTTGTCGCGCGGAGGGCGGTTGCCATCGGGTGGTCAGTCTCGTGACCATCCGGCGGCACGCCTCCTCTACTACTTGAACCACTGGCTCGGAGGCGGGATGTAGATGCCGCCTGGACCGGTCCGGTGCGAGGACCTGGAAGACCCGGAGGAAGACGACGTGCCCGCGGCCGACGACGACGGGGCCGGTGGCGGCGGCAGCACCGGGGCGGGCAGCGACTCCAGGCTCGCCGCCGGCGCCGACGGAGCGGCGTCGAGCGCCGACGGTGTCGGTCGCGCGGAGGCCCGGCCCGCCGTCGCCGCGCGCGGCGACGGAGCCCCCGTGTGGAGGAACAGGACGAGCAGCAGCGCGACGACGAGCACCGCGACGCTCACGGCGGCCACCGCCTGCCCGGGGGTCGTCTCGTGCAGGCGCGCCCTCGGATCGGCGAGCCAGCTCCTCGCGCTCTGCTCGAAGGCCTCGAGGCCCGCCACCATGGAGCGACGCACCCGGGCGGCGACCGGGGTCGCCATCGCGGGGACCGACTCGACGCGAGGCCGCGCGATCACGATGGGCGCCGGAGGGGGCAGCCGCTCGTCGAGCGCTGCGACCAGCTCGGCCGCGCTCGCGAAGCGGTTCTCCGGCGACTTGGCGAGCAACTGGCGCAAGATCGCGCGTAGCGCCGGGTCGGCCCCCGCGGCCACCGGCTCGGGGAGCTCCGGCACCTCGCCCATGATGTGCTGGCGCAGGAGCGTGACGGCGCCCCCTTCGAACGGGCACCGCCCCGTGAGCATCTCGTAGAGAATGACGCCCAGCGAGTAGAGGTCCGAGCGCGCGTCGACGTGCTGCCCCAGCGCCTGCTCCGGGGACATGTAGTCGGGGGTGCCGATCACGGCGCCGAGCTGCGTGAGGGCTGCCCCCGCGGTCGCCGACGGCCCCGAAGGCCCTCCCTCCAGCTTGGCGATCCCGAAGTCGAGCACCTTGGCGAAGTCGGGGTCTCCGTCGCGGTCGATGAGCATCACGTTCTCGGGCTTGAGGTCCCGGTGAACGATGCCCAGCCCGTGCGCCGCCTGGAGCGCAGACGTGATGCCGCGCAGCACGTGCACGGCGCGCGAGGGCGCCATCGCGCCGTCGGCCAGCGCCGAGCGCAGCGTGCGGCCGTCGACGTACTCCATGACCAGAAAGAACGATCCGTCGGGCAGGCGCCCGAAGTCCGTCGCCGCCGCGACGTGGGGGCTCTGGATGTTGCCCGCAGCGACCGCCTCCCGCTCGAAGCGCGCGACGACCTCCGGCGTCGACGTCCACTCGGGCAGCAGGACCTTCAGCGCGTACGCCTTGCGCAGGTGCAGGTGAAGGACCTTGTAGACGAGCCCCATGCCGCCCTCGCCGAGGACGGCGTCGATGCGGTAGCGCTCGGCCACGGTGTCGCCCACCGAGAGCCTGGCGCCCTGTCCTTGCGGCTCCTCGGCGTCGACCATCGGTCGTAGATCCTAGCCACCATCGAGGCGCACGTCATGGGCGCGGCGCGCTGGTCGTCGGAGCTCGCCGGCCACAACCTTGCTCCGCTCGGCCCCTTGCCCTGATACCCTCGGAACCATGGGGCCGCGTGTGCTGCTCCTCGACGACGACGCTCAGTTCGTCGAGGAGGCCCAAGCCTCTCTCAGAGGCCTGGGCTGCGAAGTGTCGTCGTTGCCCGGCGGGGACGCGGGGCTCGCGCGCGCGGTCACCGATCCGTTCGACCTCGTCATCGCGTCGGCCGAGCTGCGCGGCGTCAACGGCTTCCGGCTCTGCAACCGGATGAAGAAGGACCCGCGCGCGAAGTCCGTGCCGGTGTTCCTGCTCGCGGGCCCCTCGTCCGCGTCGGGAGTCGAGCAGCACCGGGAGCTGCCCACGCGCGCGGACGTGTACCTGCAGAAGCCCGTCGTCCTCGCCGAGCTGGTCGCACAGGTCCGGACGCACGTCCTCTCGCGTGGAGCGAGCGCCGACCCGCCGGCGGGAGCGGCGGCCCCGCAGCCCTCAGGACGCGCTGCGGTCGTCGCACCGGCGCCCGCGCCGGTTGCCGCGCGTTCGCAGCCTCGCCCGCTCCCTCCCCCGCCGCGCGCTCGCATGGCGACCGTGGTGGGCGTGGCCCCCGCGTCGCGGACCTTGCCGCCCCGGGCGCCCGTCAAGGACGACGGGACCGTCCAGAGGCTCGCGCGCGATCTCTCCGAGGCGCGGCGCGAGGCGGACGAGGTGGCGCCGCTTCGCGCGCACGCCGACGAGCTCGAGCAGCGCATCGCCCGCCTCACCGAGGAGCTGTCCGAGGCTCGCGCCACGGCCGCGGTCGCCCGGGCGGAGGCCGAGCAGCTGCGGCGTCCTCGCCCGAGCGCGGCGCCTCCGAGCCCGTCCATCCCTCCCTCCGAATCCGCGGCGCTGCGCGAGGCGCTGGCCACCAGGGACTACGAGATCCTCGCGCTGCGCACGGAGATCGAGGCGGAGAGGCAGGGGCGCGCCGAGGCGAGGGAGCGCGCACGGGTCGTCGAGGAGGGCCAAGTCTCCCTGGAGCGGCGGCTGCTCGACCTCGAGGGGGCCCAGAGCGAAGCCGAGAAGAGGCTGGCGCTCGCGCGCGCCGAGCGGGAAGCGATCCTGCGGCGCGCCGAGGAGGCGGGACGCCGCCTCGAGCGACAGAAGGCCGAGGGCGAGCAGGCTCGCCAGCAGCTCGAGGCCGAGCGCGCGGCGCACGCCGCGTCCAGGGCGGAGCGCGACGAGCTGCGCGCG
>JAJYCT010000290.1 GCA_021778125.1 Myxococcales bacterium | reverse complement strand
GGAAGCTCGCCGGGACCCGCGGCGGCAAGCGCGGCACCACGACCGGGCCGGTGTGGGAGTTCACCGTCGGGCACAAGAGCGCGCCGGTCGACACTTCCTGGGGCACGACCAACGACGTCAACGGCGACGGGTACGCCGACCTCCTGGTGGCCGACGGCATCGGGTGCATCCCCGACGTATCCCCATTCCCTGCCGGGCACGTGTACGTCTACCCGGGCGGGCCGTTCGGGCTCGCCGCCCAGCCCAGCACGACCCTATCGCCGCCATCCCCGGCGATCGATTGCGGGTTCGCCCAGGCGTTTTCGGCCGTCGGAGACGTCAACGGTGACGGCTATGCCGACGTGATCGTCGGGACGGGGTCGTACGGGCCGCAATGCGGAGGCAGCCCTCCCGGTTACGACACCGACGAGGCGTACCTCTACCTTGGGGGTCCCGGTGGCCTGCCGGCGACCCCGTCGCAGACGCTGCAGGGGGCGAAGGCGAAGTCCGGCGATCGGACCTTCGGCAAGAGCTGCGCGTGCCCGAACAACATGGAGGACATGCCCTCCTGCTTCGGTGACGAAGCATCCATCGGAGAGTGGACCGTCGCGGCGGGCGACATCGACGGGGACGGCTTCGCCGACGTCCTGCTCGGCGACGGCCTGCATCACGGCTCGAGCTCGGGCCTCGACCCGACCCCCGTCGTGTCCGCGGCCTATCTGACCGTCGGAGTCCAGCCGCCCCAGTCGTCGACCCAGGCGATTGGAGGGTACGGGCCCGTGGGCGACGTGAACGGCGACGGATTTGCCGACATCGTCAACAGGCAGACGCTGTTCCTGGGCGGCGCGAGTGGTTCCGTGGTCCCGGGGATCCCGTTCGTGGCTGGCAGCGCCAGCGGCGTCGCCAGCGCAACCGTCTCGGCGGGCGACGTGAACGCGGACGGCTACGGTGACATCATCGCGGTTCCAGCGAGCGGCAACAGCAACAATCCTCTCGTGTACGTCTACTACGGAGCCAGCGGCGGTCCCGGCGCGCCGGCGAACGTCTCCTGCGCGGGCTGGGGGAAGGCGGTCGGCGGCGCGGGGGACGTCAACGGCGACGGCTATGACGACACGCTCGTCTCGAGCACGGGGAGCAGCGGGCTGCTCGTCGCCCAGGAGGATCTCGGTTCGGCCTCCGGTGTTCAAGCGCCCCCCCATGATCTCGGAGGCGGCACCGACGCCGTGGACTTCACCAACCGAGGCGGCATGGTCATGATCGGCGCCGACCTGAACGGAGACGGATTCTCGGATGCCGTCGTGAGCCCGGACGCCTGGGTGTCCCTCCCCTACGTGAGTGTGTACTACGGCGGCCCGGGTGGCCTGGTCCCCGCGAGCAAACAGGTCATCGGCGCGCCGGTGGTCACGGACACGGGCTACGAGAGCGCGTTCGGGCCCCTCGGCGGGGCCTGGGGCATGTAGGCGCGAGCTCCCGCCATCCCCGAGGCTATCAGGAGGATCTGTCCATGCGTTGCGCTCGTTCCATCACACGATTTCGATCCCTCGTTCTTGGCGCGGCGGTGTCCGCCGCCTCCGTGGCATGCGGCTCCGCTGGCGGAAGCGCTGGCCCGGCCGATGGAGGCCCTGGCGGGCCGGCGACCGGCGACGGCTCGACCGCCGGCGACAACTCGACCGCCGGTGACGCCTCGACCGCCGGCGACTCGTCCGCGGCGCCCGCGTGCGACGCGGGGTTCAGCGCCTGCGGCAGCCAGTGCGCGCCCGTCGAGATCGACCCGAAGAACTGCGGCGCCTGTGGGCACGATTGCCTCGGCGGCGCGTGCTACGGCAGCGCGTGCCAGCCGGCGACGCTCGTGTCGACCCTGTTCGACCCTGGCGGCGGCCAGAACTTCGCCATCGCGGTCAGCGCGACGAGCGTCTACTGGACGGAGGTGTTCTCGGGAGGAAACGCGGCCACGGCCTCCGGGCGCGTCTTGAGCGTCCCCATCGCCGGCGGCAGCCCGACCACGTTCGCCACGGGGCAGGCCTCGCCCGGGCCCATTGCGGTCGACGCGACCAGCGTCTACTGGATCAACGCGGGCACCGCCAACAGCAGCTACACCGACGCGACGGTGATGAAGATCCCGATCGGCGGCGGCAGTCCCACCGCGCTCGCGCCGGGACCTGTGAACGGGCCGTCCCTCGCGGTCGATGCGACGAGCGTCTACTGGACGGACCCTGGCCACGGCAGCGTGATGAAGGTCTCGGTCGGCGGCGGCGCCCCGGTCACGCTCGCCTCCAGCCAGCCGTGGCCGACCGGCATCGCGGTCGACGCAGCGAGCGTGTACTGGACCAACGGCGGCACCACCGATTCGAACGGCACTCGCCACCAGGACGGAACGGTGATGAAGGTCGCGCTCGGCGGCGGCGCCCCGGTCACGCTCGCCTCCAGCCAGCCGTGGCCGATCGGCATCGCGGTCGATACCGCGAGCGTCTACTGGGCCAACAACGGCGTAGGCTTGCTGACCCCTGGCGGCGTGATGAAGGTCGCGCTCGGCGGCGGGAGCCCGACGACGCTCTACCCGGCGGTATCGTGGTCCCCCGGGTCCATCGCCGTCGACGCCAGGAGCGTGTACTGGGGCCCTGTGGGGCTCAACCGCGTCGCCCTCGGTGGCGGAAGCGCCACACTGCTCGCGCCGGCCGCGAGCCCCGCGAGCATCGCCCTCGACGCCAAGAGCGTCTACTGGGTGGATCGCGGGGGGGTGTACAAGCTCGCGAAGTAGGGCCTCACGTCGGGCTCCCCCCGGAGCGCTCTGCCCGCGCATCAGAGCCTCCATCGAATCGTCCGCAAACGCGACGCCTGCCCCTCGGGTCACAGGGAGGCGGGCGTCTTCTCCAACGCTTTCGCGTTCGTGCACGGGGCGGGACTCGAACCCGCATGCCTTTCGGCGGCGGAACCTAAATCCGCTGCGTCTGCCAGTTTCGCCACCCGTGCGGCAGTGGGCATTTCTACCACGCTGCGCTAGTAGCAGGGGCTGCCATGGTCGCCCCCGACGTCCTCCGCGCGGCGCTGACGCGCTGCCTCGACCACACCGACCTCGACGCTCTCGGCGCGAAGTACGAGGGCAAGGTCCGCGACAACTACACCACGCGCGACGGCCGGCGGTTCATCGTCGTCACCGACCGCATCAGCGCCTTCGATCGCGTCCTCGGGACCATCCCGTTCAAGGGGCAGGTGCTCAACGGGCTGGCGGCCTGGTGGTTCCGGGAGACGGCGGGCATCGTCCCCAACCACATGCTGCGCGTCCCCGATCCCAACGTGCTCGAGTGCGTCGAGTGCACGCCGGTGCTCGTCGAGATGGTCGTGCGCGCGTACGCAACGGGCACCACGTCGACGAGCCTCTGGACGCACTACGAGCGCGGCGTCCGCGACTACTGCGGGCACAAGCTGCCCGACGGCCTCAAGAAGCACCAGAAGCTGCCCGAGCCCATCCTCACGCCGACCACCAAGGCGCCCAAGGGCGAGCACGACGTGTCGGGGTCGCGCGAGGAGATCCTCGCGACGGGCCACGTGACCGCGCGCGATTTCGACGAGGCCGCCGAGCTCGCGATGAGGCTCTTCGCCGCAGGACAGCGCGTCTGCGCCGCGCGGGGCCTCATCCTGGTCGACACCAAGTACGAGTTCGGCCGGACGCACGACGGCAAGCTCGTCGTCATCGACGAGATCCACACGCCCGACTCGTCGCGCTTCTGGCAACATAGGACGTACGCGCAGAAGTTCGCCGCGGGCCAGGACCCCGATCCGCTCGACAAGGACTTCGTGCGGCGCTGGTACCTCGGCCAGGGCTACAAGGGCGACGGCGAAGCGCCGGCGATGCCCGACGAGGTGCGCGTGGGCGCCGCCGAGCGCTACGTAGCGGCGTACGAGCAGATCACGGGCACGGCGTTCGTGCCGGACACGGAGCCGCCGCTGTCGCGCCTGCACAGGAACCTGGGCCTCGGAGGGACGCGATGAAGGCGACGGTGCTCGTGCGGCTCAAGGGCGAGGTGCTCGACGTGCAGGGCGATGCCGTCCGCCGCGCGCTGGGCAAGCTGGGCTTCGACGGCGTCACGGACGTGCGCGTCGGCAAGATCGTCGAGATCGAGATCGACGAGGTGCACGCTAGGGCGCCCGACCTCAAAGAGCGTCTGCAGAAGATGGCCGACGAGATGCTCGCGAACCCGGTGATCGAGGACTACGAGGTCCGGCTGTAGGGCAGCCAGGTCACTGGTTGCTGATCACCGTCGTGCACCCGAGGACGATCTGCACGCTCGCCGCCGGGTTGTTCTTCAGGTCCGTGCACGCCGTGCCGTTGAAGACGATCTCGGTCGGGCTCGCGGGGTTGTCGTACGACCAGCCGTTGGTCGCGCTCTGAGGGACCGTCGTCCCGTTGACGGTCACGTTGACCTTCGACGGATCGAGGGTGCCCGCCTCGGCGTTGATCGAGAGCGGGAAGGTGCACGAGAGGACCTGGCCCCGGATGGCGTTGATGGCGCTCTCGAACGCCTGCTCGGTCTGCGTGGCGTTGCCGGCCGTGGGATCGACCTCGAAGTAGCAGAGGTCGGTGCTCGTCGAGTTCTCGTTGGGGTTGCACCCCGTCGGCCCCGTGCCTCCTGCCTGGGCCAGGTTGCCCAGGAAGTTGGGATCGAAGTTGTTGAGATTGGTCGACGGGAACACGCCGGTACCGATGACGAAGGTGAGGATCGGCCCGGCCGGGGAGGCCTTCGTCAGCTCGCTCGCGGCCTCCGTGACGCACGCGTTGCTCGAGTACGCGCCGCTGCCCGGGGCGCAGTTGTCGGTGGGCACGCCGTCGGTGATGAGGACGAGCACCTTCTGCCCACCCGGCGGCAGCGGCGTCAGCGGCGTGTAGCCCTCGAGCTCCCCGTAGCCGCCCTGCAGGACCGTGCCGGTCGGCGTGCCCGCCTGGGGACCCCCCGCGAGCCGGTTGTCGAGCGCGCTGGTCTGGGCGGCGCCGACGAAGCCGATGGGGACGTCGACCCCCGACTCGGGGTACGGACCCGAACCGAACGTGGCGTCTTGCGTATCGGAGAAGACGATCAGACCGACGCCGACACCGGGGTCGGCCTTGGCCTGCATGTCGGAGAAGATCGCCTTGAGCGCGGTGGTGGCCGCCGTCCACTTGCTGTCCTGCGACATGCTGCCCGAGCCGTCGAGCACGAAGAGCATGTAGACGGGCTTGCGGGTCGCCGCGGCGGTCGCCGTGGCGCAGCCCGAGTCGCCGAGGCCGGCGTCGCGGATTCCCGCTTCGCCGAAGGTCCCGACGATGCCCCCCTCGTCGACGACCGTGGCGCCCGAGTCGCGGGCGCCGCTGCTCGTCGTGCCGCCGCTGGAGCCTCCGCTCCCGCCCGTGTCTCCGAAGCCGCTCTGCGTGTTGTTGCCGCCGCACGCCGAGGCGACGACGGCGACCGAGAGCGCGAGGGACCAGGCGATGGCGGGGGAGAAGCGCTTCATGGTCCGACTCATGGTCGAGACCCGCCGCATCCGCCATGATCCCCGACCTCTGCGACGCTCGGGGGACTCTCGTGAAAGACGAATATTGCAGCGTCCAGGGCAATCGGAGGCCATCCGCTACATCGAAAACGGGCTCGGCATGAAGAGCGCAGCGAAGAGCAGCAGCGTCGCGATCGCGATCGCGGCGCGGCCCGGGCCGAGCGGCTGGGCGCCCGTGGGCGGGTGATCGAGCAGCGTGCTCGCGCGTCGCAGCGTGCCGCCGCGCACCTCCATCGCGAGCAGGATGCCCAGGCCGAGCAGCCACGCCGCCCAGATCGCCGGCGACGACCGCTCGCGGAACGTGCCCGCGATCGCCGCGAGGCCCAGGACCGACACGAGGCGCGTGCGGCTGCCCACGCGATCGTTGTCGGCGCGCGTCGCGAAGGTGCCGAGGACCGCCAGGATCTCGAACCAGACCAGCCAGAAGAGCGAGTTGTCGATGTGGCGCCCCAGGCGCCAGAGCCCGAGGCCCGCGCGCACGTCGCGCAGCGCGAAGCTCGCGACGCTCACGAAGAAGAACGCGAGCATCGACCGGTGCACCCACTGCGCGAGGCGGTTCTGGCGCGGGCCGAAGAGCGCGAAGGCGACGTGGCCTCCGTCGAGCTGCCCCACCGGCAGGAGGTTGATCATCGTGACGAACATGCCCCCCCAGCCCGCGAAGGCCACGGGCGAGAGCATGATGTCCATGCCGTCGGGGACGGGGCCCGCGAACAGGTGATCGAGCAGGCGAAGGAGCAGCGAGTCGCCGAGCTCGACGGAGCCGGAGCCGTCGAGCGGGACGATGGGGGAGTGCGCGACGCCCCACGCATAGATCGGGATGGCCAGCGCAAGCCCCGCGAGCGGCCCCGACGCCCCGATGTCGAGCAGCGCGCGGCGCGTCGGGATCACCGAGCGCATGCGGATGACGGCCCCCATCGTGCCGAACGGCGAGAGCAGCGGCAGCGGCAGGAAGTACGGCAGCGACGCGTCGACCTTGTGGACGCGCGCGGCGATGTAGTGGCCGAACTCGTGCGCCAGGAGGATGGCGAGCAAGGAGCCCGTGAACTGCGCCGCGTGCCGCGCGCGATCGGCCGTGCCGTCGTAGACGAACCAGGTGAGAAAGCAGCTGGCGACGGTGGCAGCGAACAGACCGACGTTCGCGCGCCAGGCGAGCGGGCGCATCGCCGGGCGGCTCGCCTCCAGGGCCTCAGGAGAGGGCATCGCGGAGGGCGGCGGCGAGTCGCTCGAGTCGGGGGGCAAGCTGGGCATCGATGATTCCCACGTCGGTGTGTAGCCTGAGCGAGCCGCGGGTGAGGGCCGGATCGTCGCGGACGTCCACGGAGCCGGCGGGCAGGCCCGCGGTGGACAGGTGACGCCGGAGCTCGGTCGCGTCGTCGGGGTGCGCCTCGATCGTCGCGCGCCTGGCGCCGCGCGCCTCGGCGAGCACGGCGGTCGCGAGGCTCGCGACGAGCGACGGCTCGAGCGCCAGCGCGGAGCCGACGAGGCGCTCGGCCAGCAGCGTGGCCAGGGCGATCGTCCGGTCGCGCTCGCGCTCGATGCGCTCGCCCTCGGCGTGACGGAGCGCGAGCCACCGTGCCGTCATGCGCGCGGCCTCCTCCTCGCTCGCGGCCCGCCGCGCGGCCTC
>JAJYCT010000021.1 GCA_021778125.1 Myxococcales bacterium | reverse complement strand
TGTTGAACTCGGCCGCCAGCGCGTTGGTCGCCTCGCCCAGCTGGTCCGGCATGGCGTGCCACCACTGGATCTCGGTGACGGCGTTCGCCGTGCTCGCGGCCATGAGCCCGCTCGCGAGGCTCGCGAGGCGCCCGGGGCGCCGAAGGCCCCGTCCGAGCCGCCGATGGTCCTCGCGGAGTCGGTGCCGCCGCCGGCCCCGCCTCCCCCTCCGCCCGAGCCCATCCCGGCCGCGCGGCGCGACGTCGCGGGCCTGCGCAAGGGTCTCGCGGCGACGCGCGGAGGCTTCATCGCTCGCCTGTCGGCGCTCTTCCAGGGCACCAAGGCGATCGACCCGGCCCTCCTGCAGCATATGGAAGAGGTCATGCTCTCGAGCGACGTCGGGCCGAAGACGACCCACGCCATCCTCGAGCGCCTGCGCGAGTCGCTCGCCAGGAACGAGCTGGCCGACGCCGACGCCGTCTGGGCGGCGCTGCGCGCCGAGGCCACGCGCATCCTGGGCATCGGCGGCGGCGCCATCCGGCCGACCACGCGTCCGGCGGTCGTGCTCATGGTCGGCGTCAACGGCGCGGGCAAGACGACGACCATCGGCAAGCTCGCCACCCGCTACGGGGCGCTCGGCAAGAAGGTGCTCCTGGCCGCCGGCGACACCTTCCGCGCGGCCGCCGTCCAGCAGCTCGAGGTGTGGGGCAAGCGCGTCGGCGCCGACGTCATCAAGGGCAAGGAGGGCGCCGACCCCGGCGCCGTCGCCTTCGACGCGACCACGCGCGCGCGCGAGGCCGGGGTCGATCTGCTCTTCATCGACACCGCGGGGCGCCTGCACACCAAGGTGCCGCTGATGGACGAGATCAAGAAGGTGCGCAAGACGATCGCCAAGGCGATGGACGGCGCGCCGCACGAGACGCTGCTGGTGGTCGACGCCACCAACGGGCAAAACGCCCTGGCGCAGGCCGCCCTCTTCAAGGAGGCGCTGGACCTGACGGGGATCGTCCTGACGAAGCTCGACGGAACGGCCAAGGGGGGCGTGGTGCTCGGCATCTGCGACGAGCTCAAGGTGCCCGTCCGCTACGTGGGCCTCGGCGAGCGCGCCGAGGATCTGCGGGAGTTTCACGCCGAGGATTTCGTCGAGGCCCTCTTTGGCAAGGCCGACGAGGAGCCCGCGGCGGCCTGAGGCCGAGTTTCCCGTTGCTACGCCGAAATAGCGCGTGATATAGTCGCGCGGACTTCAGCTGTAAGCCTGATTCCCCAGCAGTTTAGACACTTTACGGCTCATTCGTTTCGATCAGCGCGACCCCGCCTCTGCCCACGAAAGGGCTCGAACGCGGTTCGCCAACGCCCGAGAAGGATGCGGAAGGGGTAGCAATGAAGCAGGCTCGCAGGTGGCTTCTACTCGCGGCAGCCCTGATGCTGTTGCCGCAGGCGGCCCACGCGCAGAAGAAGAAGAAGCCCAAGGGACAGACGACGGCTGCCCCGGCTCCGGCGCCTGCTTCGGCGGACGCGGACGCTCCTGCGCCTGGCGCTGCGGGGGCTCCCGCCTCCGCGGACGCCGACGCCGACGCGACCGGCAAGCCCGCGGACGCCTCCGCGCCGGCTGCGGGGGCGGCGCCGGCCGGCGGCGACCAGGGCGGCATGGACATCTGCCAGATCACCCCGGACGCGCCGCAGTGCACGGCCGCCAAGGAGATCAACTTCGGCGAAGAGGCCAAGAAGAAGGTCCACGCCGAGGTGTACGCGGTCCAGCAGCAGTACGTCATGAAGGCGCACCGCTTCGAGATCCAGCCGTACTGGGCGTTCACGCTGAACGACCAGTTCGTGAGCCACCCGGGCCCGGGTATGGCGCTCAACTACTACATCACCCAGGTCATGGCCGTCGGCGTCAACGGCACGTGGTACGGCGGCCTGAACGGCGACTCGGACTTCAACTTCCAGAACCGCCGCGCGGCCCGCATCGCGGTGCCGCTCAACCAGTACCAGTTCTCGGGCGACGTGAACTTCACGTACGTGCCCATGTACGGCAAGTTCGCCGGCTTCGGCGACTTCATCTTCAACTGGGACTCGTTCCTCGAGGGCGGCGTCGGCGTCATCCGCACCGAGCCCATCGCCGTCATCGATCCCGACAACCGCAAGTTCGACTGGAACACGCTGGTCAACTTCGACATCGGCCTTGGCTTCCGCATCTTCTTCACGCGCTGGCTCGCGGCGACGCTCGAGGTCCGCGACATCATGTTCTTCGACAAGCTCGAGAACCTGCAGATCGGCGACACCAGCGCGCCGGCGAGCAGCCCGACCAGCGCCTACAACCCGGCCACCTGGACCGACCCGAACAGTCATCTCACCAACGACGTTCAGCTGCAGGTGGGTCTCTCCATGTTCCTGCCGACGTCCTTCGAATACCGGTTGCCCAAGTGAGAACGGAGACGAGGACGGCGATGAAGCGGCGTTTCGTCAGCACGGTTTTGGCAGCGGTCGTGGCGGCCGGGGTCGCGTCCACGTCCCGCGCGGCCAGCGCCCAGGAGCTGCAGGTCACCGGCCCGCTCAAGGGAGCGCCCGCGGTCCGCGGCCTGCGCCTGCACCGCGAGGGGCGGTTCGAGCTGGCCCCCACGATGTCGTTCACCCTCCTCGATCAGTACCGCCGGACGATCCTGTTCGGAGCGCGACTGAACTACAACATCACGGACTGGATCGCCGTCGGGGTCTGGGGTGCGTTCGGCGCCATCAGCACGTCGACCTACATGACCGACCAGATCGACTCCGTGGCCCCGCGCGACGCGCTGACGGCCACCAACGTCAACCACACCGGCACGTATCCGAACTTCGGGAAGGCGCCGTTCGCCGACCAGGTCGCCAAGATGCAGTACGTGGCGGCGGCGCAGGCGACGTTCACCCCGTTCCGCGGCAAGCTCGCCATCTTCAACAAGATCTTCGTCGACACCGACTTCTACGCCTCGGCCGGAGGCGCCCTGGTGGGTATCCAGGAGCGCGCGGACTGCGGCGGTGGGGCCGGGCAGCCGTCCTGCGCGGATCCGAATTCGTTCCAGCTCGCCAGCAAGACGAAGGTGGCGCCGACGTTCGCGCTCGGCTTCACCTTCTTCCCGGGCGACTGGTGGTCGCTGGGCATCGAGTACCGCGCCCTGCCCTTCTCGTGGAACCGCGGCGGGTTCGATTCGCGCGGCGCCGGCACCAACGGCAACTTCCCCGACCAGAAGATCGACTCGCAGGACGACACGTTCGACTTCAACCAGATGGTCACCATCTCGGTCGGCTTCTTCTTCCCGACGAAGCCGCGCATCAGCGAGTAGCGTCGGTTCGGTCGGCCTCGCGGCGTGCCCGGCGAGGGGAAGGCTGGGCGGGTGAGAGCGGCCGACGAGCGCCTACTCGCGCTTCGCGACGCGACCCGAGCCGTCGAGCGTGAGGCCCGGCGGGAGCCCCCCGCGGGCACCTTCGCGCTCGGCCGCGGGGATGGGCCACGCGCGTGCGGCGAGGCCCTCGGCGATGCGCGTGCGCACGCGGACGCTCTCGTCGTCGGCGAGCACGCGCGCGAGCGGCCCGGCGACCTCCGGATCGTCCTGCGCCAGGAGCGTCGAGGCGGCGTGGAAGCGCGCGGGCTCGTTGACGTCCTCGAGGAACGGCTCGACGGCGGCCCGGATGGCCGGGTGCTTGTGGTCCTCGAGCGCGACCAGGAGCTGCAGCTTGGGGTCGCTGAACTTCGCGTACTCGGTGTCCCAGCGGGAGAGCCACTTGAGCAGCTCCTCGACGTAGGCCTCCTCGTCGAGCAGCTCGTGCGCGATCTTCATGGGCCAGGCCAGGCTCTCCGCCCGCTCCGCGAACGCGCGCACCGGCTCCAGGGCCTCGGGGCCCGCGCGCAGGATGCCGCGGAACGCGGAGTCCTTCTCTTCCTGGTCGGTGATCGACGGATCGATGTGGAACGTGAAGCGCCGGAGCAGCACCTCGACCGCGTCGGCCGTCGCCAGCTTCGCCAGGGCGCCGATGGCCTCCTGCCGATCGTAGTTCTGCGCGCGCTTGTCGATGCGGTCGGCCCACTTGGACGCGGGGGTGGCCTTGCCGCGCGAGCCCTTGTCACCCGCCTTGAAGAGATCGAAGAGGCCCATCGTTCGAGCCTCCTCAGGTAGCGCGCACCGGACCCTACGGCAAGGGCACGGCGATGAGGACGACCTCGCGGCCGCGCGACTGCACCTGATAGCGCACTGCGCGGCCGGCCTTCTGCGAGGCCTCCTGCTCCATGCCCTGGATGCGCGTCACGAAGGCCTGTTCGGTGATGTGGTCGGTCTGCTCGCCCAGGGCGCGCTTGGCGGCGATGTACTCGCGGTAGATGCGCCCGTAGTACTGGGGCGGCGCCTCGCCCGCGAGGCGGCGGACCGCCTCCGGATCGAGCCCGCCGTCGGCCCCCTTCTTGTCGTCGACCGACAGGGCGTCGTTGAAGTGCGCCGCGCTCGGCGCGCGCGACGGGCGCCCCTCGGAGTCGGTCGTGTCCTCCTCGACGCCCATGAGCTGGTTGAGCAGCTGGTCGATGCGGAACGCCAGGCCCCCAAGCTCCGCGTGCTCGAGCTCGAAGCGCTTGTCCGACTGCCCGTTGAGAATGGCGAGCAGGCCCTCCTCGAGCATGTTGATCGGGCGCGTGATGTAGTTGCCGAGCAGCCACCCGCCGACGATGACGAGCACGAGCCCCATCGCGACGGCGCCGAGGATGGGCATCAGGGCGAGCGCGGTCGGGTCCTGGATGAGGGCCGCAGGGGCGGCGCCGACGAGCAGGGCGCGCTTGCCGTCGGCCAGCGCCGACAGCGGCGCGGCCGCGATGAACAGGTCGCCCGCGAGGACCTTGTCGGTCTGCTGGTGCGCGAGCGCGTTCTTGAGCATGTCCCTGGCGTCCTTGCCCACCGCGGCGTCGAGCTGCGGCTGACGCAGCGCCGAGTTGCCGACGAGGTCGAAGCCGTCGCCGCTCGGGACGATCAGGTCCAGGGCCTTGCCGGTGGTCGCGTCGCTCACGCGCGAGAGCGTGTCGTTGAGCGGCCTCGCGGCCACCAGGGCTCCGACGATCGCGCCCGCGCTGTCGCGCACGACGACGTAGGAGGCCAGCACGCGCTCTTTGTCGTACCAGACGTCGGAGCCGGACTGCCCGGTCTTGAGGGTCGCCTTGAGGCCGGCGTAGGCGCCGATCGACTCGCCGTTGCCCACGTTCGTGCCGTTGCGCCCGACGACCTTGGCGGAGGGATCGACCAGCGCCACGAGCGTCGGCACGTTCTTCTCGAAGAGCGGTTCGTTCTTCATGCGGCTGACCAGATCGTCGCAGCGCTTCATCGCCGCGTCGGCGCGGGCCGCGGGCGCGGCCTTCGTCAGGGCGTCGAGCATCGCCGCCTCGGTCGCGGCCCCCGAGAGCCAGCGCTCGGTGCGCAGCCCGTCGAGCTGCAGCCGCCCCGCGGCGCCGTTCACGTCGTTCTGGGCGTCCTGCGCCAGCTGGTCCTTGTTGGACGTGGCCGAGCTGAGCGCGGACCGGACGAGCAGAAACGACAGCAGGCCCACGACCGCAATGATCAGAGCGTTGACCGCGATGATCTTGATTCGCATTCGGCGGTTAGCCTCCCCGTGCGCCTCGCGCGCCCGACGCCGATGACGCTACCATTCGTGAGACGAGCGCGGCAACATGCGAAAAACGCACGAATGAAGGCCGACCCCCCCTCCGGAAGGCCCGCGGCGAGGGCTCTTTTGGTCGACGATCCGGCCTTCGATCGGCACGTCCCCCCGGGCCACCACCCGGAGCGACCCGAGCGGCTCCGGGCGGCGCGGGCCGCCGTGGCCGCCGTGGCCGCCAGCGGGGCGGCCTTCGAGCACGTCGAGGCGCGGGCGGCCACCGACGAGGAGCTCACCCGCGTCCACGATCCACGCTTCGTCGAGGCGCTCGCGGGGCTCCACGGCCGCTCCGGGTACCTCGACCCGGACACGTACGTGTCCCCCGAGAGCGCCGCCATCGCGCGCCGCGCCGCGGGCGCGCTCGTGGCGATGGTCGATCGCCTGCTCGACGGCCCCGTCCGCAAGGGCGTGGCCCTGCTGCGGCCCCCCGGCCACCACGCCCGCCCCGCGCGCGCGATGGGCTTCTGCCTGCTCAACAACGTCGCCGTCGCGGCTGCGCACGCCCGCGCGCGCGGGCTCCAGCGCGTCGCCGTCGTCGACTGGGACGTCCACCACGGCAACGGCACCCAGGAGATGTTCTTCCGCCAGCCGGGCGTCCTGTACGTCTCGACGCACCAGTTCCCCTTCTACCCGGGCACCGGCGACGTCGACGAGGTGGGCGAGGGCGAAGGCAGGGGGTACACCGTCAACGTCCCCCTCGAAGCGGGCCGCGGCGACGCCACCTACGCCTGCGCCTTCGAGCGGATCATCCTTCCCGTGCTCGACGCCTACGCGCCGGAGCTCGTGCTCGTGAGCGCGGGCTTCGACGCCGCCGCCCGCGACCCCCTCGCCCAGATGGAGCTCAGCGAGGGCGCCTTTGGCTGGATGGCGCGCGCCATCGCGTCGGTCACTGCCCAGAGCGCCGGGGGGCGCATGGCCCTCGTGCTCGAGGGCGGCTACGACCTCGTCGCCCTCGAGGCGAGCCTCGAGAGCGCCATCGGGGGGATGCTCGGGATCCCCGCGCACGCCGGGGCCGAGCGCTCGCCCGACTCCACCCCCGCGCGGCACGACGAGGGCGTCGAGCGCGCGGCCCGCGCCGCCAAGAAGGCGTGGGCCTCGGTGACGTGAGGACGGCCCGGCCTTCGCCTTCGCCTCGGGCCTGATCCGTTCGGCCTCACTCCAGCAGCATCGTCAGGTCTTCGCGCGTGAGGCCACCGAGCGACGCCCCCGTGCCGCCCAGCAGCGCGTCGGCCAGCTCGCGCTTCTGCTTCTGGAGCTCGGCGACCTTGTCCTCGACCGTGCCGCGCGCCAGCAGGCGATACGCGATGACGTGGCGCGTCTGCCCGATGCGGTGCGCCCGATCGATCGCCTGCGCCTCGACCGCCGGGTTCCACCACGGGTCGAGCAAGAACACGTACTCGGCGGCGGTCAGGTTGAGCCCGAGCCCCCCGGCCTTGAGGCTGATGAGGAACACGCCGCATCCCTCGTCGGACTGGAAGCGGGCGACGGGCTCGGCGCGATCGCGCGTCTGGCCGTCGAGGTACCCGTGCACGATCCCGCGCTCGTCCAGGCGCTCGCGCACGATCGACAGCAGGCTCGTGAACTGCGAGAACACCAGCGCCTTCTGCCCCTGCTCGCGCAGCGCCTCGAGCCGCTCGAGCAGGGCCTCGAGCTTGGCACTGGACTCGACCCGCCGTTTCTCGTCGATCAGGCCCGGATGGCACGCGGCCTGGCGCAGGCGCAGCAGCGCCTCCAGGATGTACACGGTGGACTTCGCGACGCCGTGCGAGCGGACCCGCTTGTCGATCGACGCGCGGTAGTGCGCGTGCAGCTCGTCGTACAGCCGCTTCTGCTCCCCCTGGAGCTCGCACTCGAGCGTCTGCTCGACCCGGTCGGGGAGCTCGCGCGCGACCTGCGCCTTGGTCCGCCGCAGCAGGAACGGGCGGACCGACCGCGCCACGACGGCCAGCGTCTCGTCGTCGACGCGGCGGTTGCCGCGCGCGCCGAGCGCCGACATCCCGCCCACGCCCAGGATGCCCGGGTTGAGGAAGTCGAGCAGGGATCCCAGCTCGCCGAGGTGGTTTTCGACCGGCGTGCCCGTGAGCGCGAGCCTGTACCGGGCCTGCAGGACGCGCGCAGCCTTGGCCGACTCGCTGCCGGCGGTCTTGATGGCCTGCGCCTCGTCCAGGATGACGTAGTCGAACGCGACGCGCGACAGCGCGAGGGCGTCCTTGCGCAGCACGCCGTAGGTGCACAGGACCAGATCGTAGTCGCGGAGGTGCTCGCCCGGTGCCAGCCGCTCGGTGCCCGCGTGGACGAGGACGCGCATGCGCGGCGCGAAGCGGGCGGCCTCCTGCGCCCAGTTGGTCACCACCGACCGCGGAGCCACGACCAGCGACGGACCGGGCGCCGGCCGCTCCTTGCGGCGGCGCTCGAGCATGGCCAGGATCTGCACCGTCTTGCCCAGGCCCATGTCGTCGGCGAGGCAAGCGCCGAAGCCGAGCTCGCGCAGGGCGGCGAACCAGCCCTGGGAGTAGCGCTGATAGTCGCGCAGCGAGCCGTGGAACGACCTGGGCGCATCCATCGGGCGCACGCCGGCGAACGACCGGAGCGATTCGCGCAGGGCGGCGAACGGCGGGTCGACCGTCGCGCGCTCCTCGCGTTCCACGAGGGCCGCCACCAGGGCCGCCTGCACGGGCGAGAACCGCAGCGAGTCGGCGCCCTGTTCGCCGTCGGGGCGGGCCTGCGCGAGGGCCGACCAGCGCCGGAGCCGATCGACCCACGCCTCGGGGATGTGGCCGATCGACCCGTCGGCGAGCGTGACGGTGGTGCGCTTGCCGCGCAGCGCCGCGAGCAGCTCGGGCAGCGGCGCGTCCACGCCGTCGAAGCGCGCCTGTACGCGCACGTCGAGCCAGTCGATCCCCGTCGTGACGGCGACGGCGAAGTCGCCGGCGCTGCGGCGCAGCTTTCCGTCGACCTCGACCCGCCAGCCCGCCGCCACGAGCTCGCGCGCCGCCGCCTCGAGCCGGCCTGCGGCGACGCGGTATCCCAGCGCCTCGGGGCGGTGCGCGTAGCCGTAGGCGCTGACGCGCTCGGGCCGCACGCCTGCACCCCCGAGCTGCTCTGCGGCCGCCTGCTCGCCCGCGGCATCCCGGATCACGACGCGCCGCCGCTCCCGGTCGAGCAGGCCGCGGCCGGGCCGGTCGAGCCGCACGCGCAGGCCCGCGTAGTCGAAGCCCGCCTCGGCGCCGACCCCCGGCGGCTCGAAGCGCCCCTCGCGCCGGCTCACGAACCGCACGTACGGCTTGCCCTCGACGATCTGCTCGGGCAACGCGAGCTCCGGGGGCAGGTGCAGGGCGGGCGCCTCGGGCGAGGCGTGGGCTGCCTCGACGAAATCGTCGATCTCGCGAGCGGGCACGACGACCGGGCGCCCGAGCCGCTGCTGGATGACCCACGCATCACCCGCGCCGCCGGCCAGCGGGGCGGCCCGATCGCTCCAGAGCACGAGCGCGCCGGCCACGACGAGCGCGGGCTCGCTCGCGTCCACGCGCTCGCCCTCGCGCACGAGCGTCGCCTCGACCTCGTAGCGCGCGGCCCCTCGCGCCGCGCGCACCTCGAGCACGACCGCGTACGGCGCAGGGTCCCAGCGCAGCGCCGGCGCCGCCGGATCGTCCAGGTGCAACCTGCCCGACGCGCAGAGACGCTCGACCAGCTCGCGCGCGGCCCCGGCGGGAACGTCGAAGCGCGACAGCGGGCCGGAGTACGAGCCCCCGGCGCTGCACGCCTCGAGCATCCCGATGAGCAGGGCGTCGGCCGGGCGCACGAACGACGCGACCGGCCGGTGAACGGTCGCCGGGCGCCACCCGGCCGGTCGCCCCGCCTGCTGCCAGTGGAGGCCCACAATCAGGCGGCCGCGCGTGCGGGTCGCCGAGATCTCCACGACGTAGTGCAGGTCGGGGCCGCGCGACGCGGTGGGCGCGGGTTGGGAGGGCGCCGCCATCAGGGCGCGCCACGAGGCGGCGGCAGGCCGAGGGCTGGGCTCCCGTGGCGCGGGCGCGACCCGCAGGGGCACCGGGGGTGGCGCCGCGCTCGGCGCGATCTCCACGGCGTGCAGCCGGTCGTCGTCGCCCGGCTCGCCGAGCATCAAGCTGCGCGCCTCGCCGAGCCACGGCAGCGCCCCCTCGGCCTCGCCCACGACGAGCGTCGCCCAGACGTGCTTGCAGGGCTCTCCCCCGTCGGCGTACGGGCACGTGCAGCTCGCGATGACGCGGTCGCCGTGGAGCTCGAGATCCACCTGGTACTCGCGACTCCCGCGCACCGTGGCGGCGAGCCAGGTGTCGTTGGCGTCGCACACCGCGACCCGACCCTGCGCGGCGTAGGTGATCCCGCGGCTGCGGGACATGGAGGCGAAGTGGTGCTCGAGGCGGCGTAGCCGGGTCGGGGAGGATGCGAAGAGGGCTCGGGGCACGTCGGGGCGACACTGCTCTAACGCACAGGGCCGGACAAGAGGAATCGAGGGTCTTCTGCAACTGCCCGTGCGCCGACGGTCGTGTGGGGCGCCTCCCGGTCGTTCCACGAGGCGGCCCGGACGCACGACTCCAACGGAGCGCTCGTCGCCTCGCCCGCGGCGCCATTGGCACGCGGCTCGACGCGCAGCTCGACGCGCACAGCATGCTGGAACGACGTCGTCGTCCGCTGGAGTCGCCGGGTCGAACGCTGGAGCGGCCTTGTCCGGCCTCGGATCCTCGGCTAGAACCGCCCCGCGTTCACGGTGGCCGTAGCTCAGCTGGTAGAGCACTGGATTGTGGCTCCAGGTGTCGCGGGTTCGAACCCCGTCGGTCACCCATCGTTCTGCGAAATCTCGGGCCTCCACTCGCCTCGCGCGTGACCGCCTGACCCCTTGCGAACCCGTCGCCCGGCGCGGCGGCTCCAACTTCACGTGCCCTCCGTGGGCGCCGGGCGTCAAGGCGCGGCCTCCACGGCCCCCCCAGCACGAGTCCTGCCGTGTGTGAGCTCTTCGCCCTGTCCGCCCGCCTCCCCACCACCGTCCGCCTCTCGCTCGACGAGCTCGCGCGGCACGGGGGCGAGACCGGGCCGCACCGCGACGGCTGGGGCGTGGGGTTCATGCAGGAAGGCGACGCGCTGCTCGTGCGCGAGCCCGAGGCGGCGAGCGAGAGCCGGTGCCTCACCTTCCTCCGGCAGCAGCACATCCGCAGCGGGACGGTGATCGCCCACATCCGCAAGGCCACGCAGGGGCCGCGCCTGCTCCGCAACACGCAGCCCTTCGCGCGCGAGCTCGGCGGGCGAACCCACCTGTTCGCCCACAACGGGATGCTGACCGGCATCGAGTCCGACCCCCGCTTCCCGACCCGCCGATTCCTGCGCGTCGGCGACACCGACTCCGAGCACGCGTTCTGCGCGCTGCTCGATCGCCTCGCGCCGGCATGGGAGCGCGGCCAGCCTCCGCTGGCAGACCGCCTCGCGCTCGTGGCGGCGTTCGCCGCGGGGCTGCGCACGCTGGGCCCCGCGAGCTTCCTCTACGCCGACGGCGACGCGATCTTCGCTCACGGGCACCGCCGGCGCGACGCCTCGGGCGAGATCCGGCCCCCCGGACTGCACGTGCTCTGCCGGTCCTGCTCGGCCGCCGAGGACGAGCATCCCGTCCCCGGCGTGTCCATCGACCGCGGCCACGAGCAGGAGGTCGCGCTTGCGGCCAGCGTGCCGCTGACGACCGAGCCGTGGGAGGCCCTGCGTGAGGGCGAGATCGCGGTGCTGCACGAGGGGCGGCTCGCGATGCGCGAGCGGAGCTGAGCGGGAGCTCACCGCTCGCGGCGCGCCACCCCGCGCACGCTCGGGCGAACGATCGGCAGCGCCTTGCGCACGCTCTCGCGAATCTGCTCCTCCACGACGAAGCCGGCGGCGCGGATCTCCTCGTCCGTTCGCCGCGTGAGGTGGCAGTTGCCGGCCACGCGGCACCATAGAGGTTCGAGGCGACGCTGCCAGGCCAGCCTCGCCGGCCGGTCGTCGGCGGCGACGTGCTCGAGAAACAGGAGGCGCCCCCCGGGACGAAGGACCCGCCGCACCTCCGCCAGCGCGCGTCCGACGTCGGGCACCGAGCAGAGCACCAGTGTCGAGACGACGGTGTCGAAGGTCGCGTCGTCGAACGGGAGCGCATCGGCCGACGCGGCGCGCACGTCCACCGCGGGGCGCAGCCCTGCCCGGGTCCGGAGCTTCGCCCGCATGTGCCCGTCGGGCTCCGTCAGCACCAGGCGCGTCACCTGGGAGCCGTAGAAGGGCAGGTTCACCCCGGTCCCGGCGCCGAGCTCGATCACGTCACCGCTCGCCTGCGTGAGCAGGTCAGCGCGCCATCGCGAGAGGCACGCCTGCTCGGTGCTCCGCATGAACGGATCGTAGATGGCGGCGAAGAGTCGGGACACGGAACCTTCCTACCGCAGCCCGCGTCACTCCGGTCGGGTCGCGACGACGATCGCCTCGAGCCCGCCGCCGAAGAGCTGCGTACGCGCCGTCATCCCGACCTGCGCGAACGCGGCCTCGATCTCGGACGGCTGCAGGAAGTGGTTTCCCTGCACGTGCTCGCTCAGGTTCTGCACGGCCAGCACGCGCGCGCGCGGGTCGCGCAGGCGGGTGACGTCCGCGGGCCAGGCAGGCTCCCAGATGACGGCGACACCGCCGGGCTGCAGGGCCTCGCGGAGCAGGCGGAATACCCGCCCGCGCTGGTCCCACACGTGGTGGAGGGCGCGGTTCATCGCCACGAGCGCGACGGGCTCGAGCGGCGCGTGGGTGTAGATGTCCCCGGTCTGGAACGCCAGACGGTCTCCGACGCCCTCGCGGCGCGCCCGCTCGGTCGCCTGCCGCACGTTCTCCTCGAACCCGTCGAGCCCCACCCCGCGCAGGGCCGGGAAGCGGGACACGACGCGGCACAGGTACCAGCCGTTGCCGCAGCCGAGGTCCAGGACAGCGCCTCCCCGCGCCGCGGCCTCGGCGAAGGCCGGCACGCCGGGGAGGATCTCGCGATCGAACAGGGGACCGAACGTGGCCTCGAGCATCGGTCCGAACCAGGGCAGGATCGTGGCTCGCTCGGCGAGCACGCTCTCGCCGGGACGCTCGCCGGTGCGCATCAGGCCCGCGGCGCGCTCGGCCATGTGCGCGCCCAGGACCGACTGGATCGCGAAGGGCATGAGCGTCTCGGGCGCTCCGGGCAGGAAGGCACGCCCCAGATCGGTCAGCGCGTAGCGCGCGCCGCTCGGATCGAGGTACCCGAAGGCGTACGCGGCCTCGCACCACCGCGTGACGTACCCCTCGTCGAGCGAGAGGCGCCGCGCCAGCCCGGCCGGCTCCTCCGCGCGCTCGGCGAGCGCCTCGAGCAGGCCGTTCGCGACGCCGACGAACGCCAGCTGGAGCGCCATGGCTCCCTGAGCCTGGGCCATCGTCGCCTTCCGTAGCTCTTCGATCGCGCTCATGGTCGACGCCTCGCCTCCTGCGCGCCGACGGGCGTCAGCAGCACCCCGGGCCGGTGCAGCTCGGCCCCTCGGTCGTCTCGGAATACCCGTCGCCCTTGGTCTCGCGCGGCTCGCGCACGAGCATACCCGCGCCGCAGGGGAAGGGGCGCGCTTCGTCCATCGACACGGGCACGCGCGGCTCCACGGGGGCGAAGTGCTCGCGGTACGGCTCGCGCATGTAGAGGCGGAAGGTCTTGTCGCAGACGGCGACCGGCACCCCGCGGCGCAGCACGTGCCCGTCGTCGTCGTGCACCTCGCGGAAGGGCCCCCGGTAGACGACCGCCTGCTTGCGGTCCCAGCACGCGCCCTCCTTGCCCTTGTACGCAACGACCGTGACGCTGCGGAGCTCGATGCCCTCGAGCGTGCGCCACGGCTTCTCGGGGCGATCGAGCAGCGTGATGCCGTAGAGGCCCGCGTCCTCGAATGCCTGCAGCAGCCGGTCCTCGCGCATGGCGCCCGACACGCAGCCGGCCCAGAGCTCCGGATCGCGCTGCAGGTGCTCGGGGATGTCCTCGTCGCTCACGATGTCCGAGATCACGGCGCGGCCCCCGGCCTTGAGGATGCGGTGGAGCTCCCCGTACAGGCGCGGGCGGTCGTCGGGGCGCACGAGGTTGAGCACGCAGTCGGACACTACGACGTCGACCGAGTCGCTCGCGACCAGCGGCGCCTGACGCCGGAGGCGCCCGGTCTCCTCTTCGAGGAGAGAGAGGTCCGCGCTCGACGCGATCGGATGCTCGCGCAGGAACCGATCCAGGGCGTCGAGGTCGAGGGCGAGATCCTGGATCCGACCCTTGCGGAAGGCGATGTTGTCGTATCCGATCCGCTCCGCGAAGCGCGCCCGGTGCCGGCGCGCGAGCGCGAGCATCTCGTCGCTCGCGTCGATGCCGGTGACGCGACCCATCGGGCCGACCACCTGGGAGAGCAGATACACGGCCTTGCCCGCCCCGGAGCCGAGGTCGAGCACGGTCTCGCCGGGACGGACGTGCTTCGTGGGGTCGCCGCAGCCGTAGTCCCGCTCGAGGATCTCGGCCGGAACGGCGGCCAGGAGCTTCGGATCGTTCGTGGAGGGACAGCAGAGCCCCGCCGGCTGGCGCGCAGCGCGATCGTAGGCGGCGGAGACGGCCCGATCGACCTCGATGCCGAGGGAGGCGGCGGCGTCCATGATCTTGGTAGAGCCGGACGCCGCGCCAAAGGGTTCGTGCCCACGGCAGAGTCACGTCGCCGTCACGGCGCCCGCCTCGGGGGGATGCTGCGTCTCAAGCTCGGCTCGCGCCTCGGCACGACAGGCCTCGGACGTGGTGCGCGCGAGCGCCCGGCGGATCAGAGCCACGCGAGCCGGCGCGACGCTGATCGCGTCCGCGCCGAGCCCGACGGCGAGTCGAGCCCCGCGCTCGTCGCCCGCGAGCTCGCCGCAGATCGTCACCTGGCGTCCCGCCGCGTGGGCCCCGGCGATCACGCGGCGCACGAGGTCGAGCACGCGCGGATGGGCGACCGGAAGGTGCTCGACGCGCTCCAGACCGAGCGCCGACGCGGTCAGATCGTTGGTTCCGATGCTGACGAAGTCCGCCGCGGATGCGATGGCCTCGATCGCGGCGACGGCGTCCGGGGTCTCCACCATGGCCCCGAGCGGGAGCTCGGGTGGCGCGAGGCGACGCACGGCCCGCACCTGCCCGGCGCTCTCGACGAACGGCAAGAGGACACGCACGTCCGCGCGCTCCATCGCCCGCGCCAGGGCGCGGAGCTGCGTCGCCAGGACCTCGGGATGGGCGAGCAACCTCGCGATCCCTCGGGACGGATCCGCCTCGTCGCCGAGCCAGGGCACCGGCTTGTCTCCTCCGGCGTCGAAGAGGCGAACGACGACGGGCCCGCCTCTCGCCTTGGACGCGATCCGCAAGATCGCGGCGACCTGCTCGACTTCGTCGGGCACGCCGGGGCTCCCCGAGAACATCATCTCGGTCCGGACGAGCCCGACGCCCTCCGCGGCAGGCGGGATCTCATCGTGCGCCGAGGCGACGTTGACCCGCACGGCGATACCGAGATGGTCGAGAGGCTCGCGGGCGGCCCGTAGGCGCTCGCGCTCCTCGTCGTCGACGCGTCGCTGGGCGGCCTCGAACACGTCGTCGCCCGGATCCACGTGGATCCTCGCGTCGTGCTCGGTAACCTCGACCACGAGCCGGGCCCCGCCCGGGATGGAGGCCAGGAGCCGCGGGGACAGGTACGCGATCGGGAGCTCGCGCCCCCTCGCCAGGATCGCCGCATGCGAGCCACGGCCCACGTCGCGCCGCGGCCCCGCGCTCGTGTCGAGCGCCGCCACGACCGCGACGACCTGCCGGGGCAAGAAGGCCACGAGCGAAGGCGTCACGAAGTCGGTGAGGAGCACGCGGTCGGCGTCGTGGCGCCCGTCGTGCGCGTGGACCTCGTGACCCACCGTCCCTTGAACGGCGCCGAGTAGGCGCTCGCGGAGATCGATGACGAGGTCGGTGCACCCGCAGCTCGTCTCGGCGAAGATGACCTGCTCGGGCGCCTCGCCCGCCGCGTCGCGCGCGAGCAGATTCGGCTCGATCTCGCCGAGGATGTGGAGCTCCGGCGCAAAGAGGTCGGCCTCGTGCGGGGGCAGCGCGGCGAGGAGGCGCTCGAGATCGCGTCGGACGCCGAGGATGGCCTCGCGGAGCGACAGCTGCGCCGACGAAGGGGCGCGCGCGGCACGGTCCAGGCGCAGGGCGCGCCCCGCGGCGAACCCGTCGGCCCCGGAGACCCCGCGAAGCACGCCGTCCACGCCGTTCGAGCTCACGCGGGTTCGAGCCACGGAGTCGACCGGAGGGTTCGAGGGACGCGCGGGGAGCTCGTCCCCGGGGCGCGCCCCGCTCGTGTAGTGAATCCATCTCGCCCAGCCCCGTCCAACCGGCGTGCAGCCCGAGAGAGACCGTGAAGCAGAAGCGCCAGCAGCTGGAGACGTGGGCCCGGTCCTCGCTGACCCCGAGCCGGTTGCAGCGCCGCAGTCGGGTGGTGCTCGCGATTCTCGATGGGGAGAAGCTCAAGAGAATCGCGCGGGATCAACGCGTGGCACTCGGACCGGCCGCGGCGCGTTCCGGATCGACTGCCCCGTCGCGCGCCCGCGTTCTTCCTCTCGTGCGAGCGCACGGGAGCGACGCCATGTCGTTCCTGGCGCTCGAGTCGGGGCTCCACCACTGGATCGACGAGGCGATCGGGGCGGCCGTGGCCTACCCGCGGGCCGGAGGCGCCTGGGTCGCCGCGTGCGGGCCGCTCGCGGCCGACGGGGTCCGGCAGGACGCGGGGGCGAGCGCTTCCGCCGCCCACGCGCGCACGGGCGCAACGCGCGCCTTGAGCAGCGCCGCGACCTCCTCGTCGCTGCGCTCCACGCCGTCGAGCCGCACGTAGTGCCGGGCGAGGGCCCTCCACTGCCCCGTCCAGAGCAGGACCGACACGGCGAAGAAGTCGACCCCCTCGAAGACGATCGCCCCGGCGGCCACGTAGGCCTCGACGCTGTCGGCGAAGTCCCGGGGCATCTCCGTCCAGTGCCGGCTGGCCTTGAGGTGATGGCCGATGTGATAGCCGTCGTTGAAGCAGCGCTGGTTGTACGCGCTGTTGACGCAGGTGATCGAGTTTGACAGGCCGTCGTTGCGGCGCCCGGTGTTGATGAAGGCGTGCTGCCCCCAGTTCCCGGTCATCATCATGAAGCGGATGATGAGCGTCGGGAGCAAGAACGCGATCACGCCGAACGTCGGCGCGAGCCAGCAGGCGCCGGCGACGACCACGATCTGCCCGACCTCCCCGACCAGCATGCGGCGCATCATGCGCGTGCGGCCGTGGCGCCACAGGTAGAGCGAGAGCTCCACGTGGCCGAGCAACAGGAAGCGGAAGAAGTAGACGAGGAAGTGCGCAAAGCTGTCGCGCCGGTAGCGCAGCGTCGACGACAGGTCCTCCCCCATGTTGTCTTCGGCGTGGTGCATGCCGATGTGGTGGTCGGGATACGCCGCGGGGATGCCCAGGAACAACGACATCACGTGCGAGTGGACCCGGTTGAGCCAGCGGGGCGACCGGAAGAACGCCCGGTGCATCGTGTTGTGGAGCATCAGCACGACCGGCGGCACGTGCCACCCCCAGAGAGCCAGGTAGAGCGCGCCGGCGAGGAGCGCCGGCACGTGCCACACGTGGAGGGCGGCCCAGAGCGCGCCCATGAGGATCGCCATGCGCGCCGCCGTGGAAAGCGCGAGCCGGACGAAGACCTCGTCGCGCGCCTCGGCCAGGTGCCGGCGGCACCAGCGCGAGAGGGGGCCGTCGCCGTAGGTCGGCGCGGCGACGGGGTCCGTGAGCACGAGCGATCCGGCCTGCAAGGTCATGCGAGGTCAAGCGAATACGCGAGCGGGGGCGCGGTGTCGAGCGAGCCGGCACCGCGACGGGGCGGCCCGGCAAGCCGGAACGCGTCAAACGCGTCATGCCCTCCGTCCTTCCCTCCCGCCGACGGCGTCGCGGGGCGAGGATCGACGCTTTTTCCCGGCCAGCGCGCACTTTTTCCATTGCTAAGGGCCACGAATTCGCCGTAGCTCATTCGGGTCTGCAGAGGAGGAAATCTTCATCATGGCCAAGCCCAGCACGAGCAAGAAGAGCAAGCCCCTGTCCAAGAGCGCCATCCTTCAGGCGGTCTCGGACGCGGTGGGTGACGAGGTCTCGCGCAAGCACGTGAAGCAGATCGTCGAGTCGCTGGTGACCATCGGTCACCGCGAGCTCAAGAAGAACGGCATCTTCGTGCTGCCCGGCTTCGCGAAGTTCGTCGTGGTCAAGAAGCCCGCGCGCCCGGCGCGTGAGGGCATCAACCCGTTCACGAAGGAGAAGCAGATGTTCGCCGCGAAGCCGGCGAGCAAGGCCGTGCGCGCGCGCCCGGTCAAGGCGATCAAGGACGCGGTCGGCTGATCGGCGCGCCCTGCGGGAAGGCCCCCGGCTCGCGCAGGCGACCGGGGGCCTCTTCGTTTTGTGGGCTCCCGATCGCGGGTGCGCCCGTCACTCGAGAAACTCGAGGACGCAGGCGACGGCCGTGCAGATCTCCGCGAGCGACGCGTTCGGCGTCCGCTCGGCCACCCGCTCGACGTCGTTGAGCGCAGCCTCGAGCCGCTTCCATGCGGAGAGCCGCTCCGGGCTGGAGAGGTAGGCGCGCAGCCGTGCCTCTCGTCTCAGTGTGCGGAGCCGGTCGAGGGCACCGTGCGGTCCCGCGGCGAAGATGTCTTCCCCAGGCCTCACAGCGCGCAGGGATTAGCAGGAGACGAGCCAGGGCCCCGCTGCAGCGATTTGCCGCGAGGGACGCGCGGGGCACCGCGCAAGGCTTGCGTCGCAGCGCACGCGGGGACGGGCGCTCTCGCCTCAGGGCAGCCAGATCCCCGCGTACATGCAGTGCGGATCGCCCTGGTCGATGCAGCCGGTGCGCTCGACGACCAGGCCGCGGTACCCGACCGCGCGGAGCAGGCGCTCGATCATCGCCCGGATCATGAGGCACACCGCCGGGTGGTGGTGGGCCCAGCCGCGCACGACGGCCGCGAACGCCCCCTGGCCTCGCAGGGACACCGACAGGGTCCCCTCATCGACATACGTGCGCCACACGCGCTGGGCGTTGGCCTCGAGCAGCGCCGGCGACGACACCAGCCGGAAGAGGACCCGGTAGATGCCGTGCACGTTGTCCTCGGCGATCGCGTCGGCGAGCTTGGACTGGAAGGCGGCCGGCTCGGGGGACGACGCGATGCGCTCGAGCACCTCGAGGAGCTCGCCCACCAGCCCCGTCTCGTACCACCCCGACGCGATGAGACCGAAGGCCGGGTCCTCCGTGCGCAGGACCGCCGCCAGGTCCGGCGTCGCGAGGGGCACGACCTGCGACACCCCGGCGTCCCCGTAGGTCGCCGCGAACCAGGCCACGCCGGCGCGAATGGCCGTTCCCTTGATCCGGCCGCGCGAGGCGGCCGCGGTGCGCGTCGCGGGGGGGCGCCCGCCGACCGGCGCGGACGAGGCCCTCGACACCGCCACGCGGGGCGGACTGCTGGGCGAGGCGGCGGCGATCGGACGCATCGAGGGGCGCTTGGTCCGCGCCTCGACGTGCGCGTCCCGCAGCATGGCGAGCAGCTCGCGGGCCGAAGCCACGCGGGCGAAGGAGCTCTTGCGCAGGCACGCCCCGATGATCTGCGCGAGGGTCGGGGGCACGCTGGGAGGCATCCGCGGCTCGTCGCGCAGGATCGCCGCCGTCGTGGCCCCGTCGCCGCGGCCGAACGGCGGGGCCCCGACGACCATCTCGTACAGGACACACCCCATCGCCCAGACGTCGCTGCGCTCGTCGGCGAGGCCGTGCTCGAGCTGCTCCGGCGACAGGTACGCCGGCGTGCCGAGGACCTCGTGAGCGCTCGTGAGCACGTCCCCGTCACGCGGCTCCGCTCGCCGCTTGGCGATGCCGAAGTCGACGAGGACGACGCGCCCCTCGGGCGTCACGAGGATGTTCGACGGCTTGAGGTCGCGGTGGATGACGCCTGCCGCGTGCGCGGCGTCCAGGGCCTCCGTGGCTTGCACGGCATGGAGCACGGCGGTCTCGATCGGCAGCGCGCCCCGGTCCGTCAGGATGCGCTTCAGGTCCGTGCCGCGCACGTAGTCCATGGCAATCCACGGGGCCCCCTCGTGCTCCCCGGCCCCGTGCACGCGCACGACCCCAGGGTGCTCCACCGCGGCGAGCGCCCGGGCCTCTCGCTGCAACCGGGCGCGCGTCGTGGAGGTGACGAGGTCCGGGCGGAGCATCTTGACCACGACGCGCTCCCCGGCATCGTCCAGGGCGAGGTAGAGGACGCTCATCCCGCCCTCCGCCAGGAGGCGCTCGATGACGTGAGACCCCACGGCGGTGCCGGGGTGGATGGCGGCAGAGGCAGAAGTCACGCGCTCGGGGTATTGTGCTCGGGCTTCGTCCTCGAGTCACGGGAGGCGGTATGGGAATGGTTCATGGTGGGCGCCTCGTCGCCCAGGCGCTCAAGCGGCACGGGACCTCGCATCTCTTCACGCTGTGCGGGGGGCATATCCAGTCCATCTACGACGGTTGCCTCGACGAGGGAATCCGCGTCGTCGACGTACGCCACGAGCAGACGGCCGGGCACGCGGCCGACGGATGGGCACGGGTGACCGGCAGGCCCGGGGTGTGCGCCGTCACCGCCGGCCCGGGGGTCACCGACGTCGTCACGGCGGTCGCCAACGCGCAGCGCGCGGGCATCCCGCTGATCGTCATCGGCGGCGCGGGCCCCAAGCTGCTGTGCGACATGGGGTCGCTGCAGGACATGGACCACGTGGCCCTGATGCGCCCGATCACCAAGTGGGCGGTCCAGATCCCCGAGACGCGCCGCATCGCGGAGTACGTCGACGCCGCCTTCCGCGTGGCGCAGGCGAACCTGCCCGGGCCCGTCTTCCTGGAGATGCCCCTGGACATGCTCATGAACTTCGCGGACGACGCGGAGCCGGCGACGCGCCCCCTGCCCGAGCCTCCCCGCCCGGCAGGCGACGCTCGCGCGATCGAGCAAGCCGCGGCGCTGCTGCGGGCCTCCGAGCGCCCGGTGTTCCTGGTGGGCTCGCAGCTGCGCTGGTCGCCCCGGCGCGACGCGGTCGCACGGGCGGCCGAGGCGTTCGAGGTGCCCTTCTACCTGAACGGCATGGCGCGGGGCGCGCTCCCCCACGATCACCCTGGCCTCTTCTCGCGGTCGCGCAGGTTCGCGCTTGGGCAGAGCGACTGCGTCTTCGTCTTCGGGACCCCCTTCGACTTCCGCGTCGACTACGGGCGCTCGCCGACGTGGGCGGAGGGCGCGAAGATCGTGCAGGTCGATCTCGACGCCGCAGAGCTCGGGCGCAACCGGCGGGTGGACGTGGCCATCGACGGCGACAGCGGCCTGGTGCTCGAGCAGCTGGTCGCCGCGGCGGGGACCAAGAAGGCCAGCGCCTGGCTCGGCGCGGTCCGGGCCGACGAGGACAGGCGACGCTCCAAGATGCTCGCCGAGATCGAGTCCAGCGAGTCGCCGCCCAACCCGCTGCGCGTCTGCGCGGAGCTTGGCAAGCGCCTGCGCGGCGACGACATCGTCGTGGGCGACGGCGGGGACTTCGTGGCGACGGCCGCGTACGTGCTCAAGCTGCAGTGGCCGCAGCTCTGGATGGACCCGGGACCGCTCGGGACCCTCGGCGTGGGCCCCGGCTACGCGATGGCCGCGAAGCTCGCGCGCCCCGAGGCCCGCGTCGTCCTCGTCTACGGCGACGGGAGCTTCGGGCTCCACGCGATGGAGTTCGAGGCGATGGCCCGCCAGAACATCCCCGTGGTCGCCGTCATCGGCAACGACGCTGGCTGGACGCAGATCCGCCGCGGTCAGGTCGAGATGTACGGCGAGCAGCGCGCCGTCGCGACGGCGCTCGAGTACACGCGCTACGAGAAGGTCGTGGAGGCCTGCGGCGGTCGCGGCTTCTGGGTCGAGCGCGCCGAGCAGCTGGGGCCTGCCCTCGACGAGGCCTTCGCCTGCGGCGTCCCGGCCTGCGTCAACGTGAAGATCGCGAAGAGCGACTTCCGCAAGGGCGCCATCAGCGTCTGAGGGGCCCGCCTCACTGCCCCGCGTTGAAGACGAAGACCTGATTGCTCCAGGAGGTCGTGAAGGCGACCGTGTTGGGCAGCCCCTGCCCGTCCAGATCGCACACGGCCGCGGCGACGTACCAGTCGGTCGTGGGGGTCGCCGGGAACGTCATCGACTGACCGCCGACCGTGACGGCCCCCCCACCCGCTCCCCCGGGGCCCGTCCCCGGCCCCCCCGCGACGGTCGAGTAGCCGAAGAGCACCGGTCCGTCGACGCGCACGGGCAGGACCGACCACCCCGTGGTGTTGTCGTTGCAGTTCGAGCACACCCCGCCCCACGCGGTCATCACCTTGCCGGTGGGCTGGGCCTGGGGGTAGAGCGACTGCGGCGTCGCCGAGATGTTCGCGTACTGGAGCGCCTCGCCGTGGTAGGCCTCCTGCGCGACGCGGATGCTCTGCAGCACGTTGGTCGCCTCGTTGACGTGCGAGGCGTCGACGAGCTTGCGGTAGCCGACGACGGCCAGCGCGGCGAGCACGCCGATGATGACCACCACGACCATGAGCTCGATGAGGGTGAAGCCGCGCGCGCGTCGCCGGCTCGAGCGAGGGTGACCCGTCACGCCCATCGAGCCATTATTCCACGCGCGGGGCGACTCGGGGCAGGCCGCCCACGGACGCGGTCCTACCATGTGGGCACCACGAGTGACGGCGAGCTCTGACGCGTCAGAACCCGCAGACGCCCAGGCCCTCGTTCGCGGGGAGCCCGACCGAGGCCAGCGTGGTCGCGTCGGTCTTGCAGGTCAGGCCTGCGCCGCACGCCCCGACCGCCGCCGGATCGCAGAGCACGCGCGAAGGTGGCTTGCAGTCCACGATCCCCGAGCAGGCCGCCACGAAGTGACCGTCGGTGCACGTGGCGTCGGTCGTCCGGGCGATGCAGCACACGTCGTTCCCGGCGCAGTCGTTCTTCTGGCGGCAGCCGAGCTGCGTATCGCAGCCGCACTCCTGGTGGGCGCAGCTGAACGAGGTGGTGTCCGAGGCGTAGCAGCAGACGGGGGTCGCCCCGTCGCACACGTTGTCCGCGCCGCAGCGGAGCCCGGCACGCGTGCCCGCCTCCGTCGCGCCGTCACCTCCCTTGGTGCCCCCACCGCCCCCGTCGCCGGCGGCTCCCCCGTCGCCGGCGGCTCCCCCGGCGCTGAAGCTGCCACCGCCACAAGCGAGGAAGGCGCCGCACACGAACCCGAGCCAGGCCAAGCGCATGTCTCGTGAAGGTAGCAGGCGTGCACCGGTACGGCCACGGTCAGGCCAGCCACACGACCGTGACGCCGTCGCCGCCGCGATCGGCCTCGCCGGCGCGGAACCGCGCGACGTACGGCGACCGGGAAAGCTCGGTGCGGATCGCGTCGCGCAGGGCGCCCGTCCCGTGACCGTGGAGCAGGAACACCGCGCGCTGGCGATCGGCGAGGGCTCGGTCGAGGAAGCTCGTCGCCATGGCCACGGCGTCGTCGACGCGCAGGCCTCGCAGGTCGCAGGTGTTGTCCCGCGTCTGCACGGGAGCCTCCTCGAGGGGCTGGGGAGCGGGGGCGCGCCCGCCCCCCGGCCGCGACGGCGAGGGCTCCGGGGGCGTCCCCGCGCGCAGCTCGGACACCGCGACGGTGAGCTTGAGCGGGCCCGCCGCGACGCGGACCTGGTCTCCCGAGACGTCGACCACGGTCGCCTCGGCGCGCAGGCGTGGCACCCAGACCCGGGCTCCCTTGCGCAGCTGGGCGGCCCGCACCACCTCGGCCGGGGCCGCAGCGGGCGGCGCCACGAGGCGCTCCAGATCGCCCCCGATGGCCACGGCGCCCGAGACGCGCTCGACGGCGCGCTCGGCCTCGCGCAGAGCCTCCGGCTCGATCTTCTTCGCGCGGAGCCTCGCCTGGGCCTCGCGCAGGTCCTCGCGCGCTCGCCGGAGGCGCTCCATGAGCTCGCGGCCCTCCTCGCTGAGGATCTTCTTCTCGCGGGTGCGCGCCGACTCGAGCTCGCCCTCCAGGCGCACGCGAGCCAGACGCGCCTCGCGCTCGCGCTCCTCCGCGGCGGCTCGAGCCAGCTCGAGCGCGGCCCGCTCGTCGTGGAGCCGCTGCACCACCGACTCGAAGCTCTGCGCCTCCCGCGTGAGGAAGCGCTCGGCGCGCGCGATGACGGTCCCGGGCATGCCGAAGCGACGCGCCACGGCGAGGGCGCTGGAGCTCCCCGGCACGCCGATCGCCAGCTTGAAGGTCGGCGTCATCGTGACGAGGTCGAAGCCCACGCTCGCGTTGACGAATCGCGCGTCGGCGAGCGCGAGCGCCTTGAGCCCTTCGTAGTGAGTGGTTGCCGCGACGGCCCCGCCACGCGCGCAGAGGCTGTCGAGCAGCCCCGCCGCGAGCGCCTCGCCCTCGCGCGGGTCGGTCCCGCCCGCGAGCTCGTCGAGGAGTACGAGCGCGCCGCGGCTCGTCTCGTCGAGGATGCCGACGAGGTTCGAGACATGGGCGCTGAACGTCGAGAGGTTCTTCTGCAGGCTCTGGTCGTCGCCCACGTCGGTGAGCACGACGTCGAACAGGCCGACGACGCTCCCCTCGTCGCAGGGGACGGGCATCCCCGCGCGGACCATGAGCGCGGTGAGCCCCATGGTCTTCAGGGCGACGGTCTTGCCCCCCGCGTTGGGGCCGCTCACGACCATCGCGCGTCCCGCCTCGAGGGACAGGTCGCTCGCCACCACGGCGGGGAGGTCGAGCGTGAGGAGCAGGTGGCGCGCCCGGCGCAGGTCGAGGCGGGGCTCGTCGACGATCTCGGGGAACGTGAGGGAGAGCTCGTGCGCGAGCCCCGCGGTGGCCGCGCGGACGTCGGCCAGAGCCAGGGCGCGGACCGCCGCCTCCACGCTGGGCAAGAGCTCGGTGACCGACGCCGTGAGGCGCGCGTAGACGGCCTCCTCTTCGCGCCGCACGTCGGCCTCGAGGACCTTGAGGCGGTTGCCCATCGGGATGACCGCGCGCGGCTCGACGAACAGCGTCGAGCCGCTCGCGCTGGTCGCGTGGACGATCCCGGGGAAGCGCTCGTGCGCGTCGCTGCGGACGGGCAGCACCCACCGCCCCTCGCGCTCGGTCACGAACCGGTCTTGCAGGACCGGGGCGTACCGCGCCATCAGGTCCTCCATGCGGGCGAGCATCCGCTGACGGGCGGCGTGCCACTCGCCGCGAAGCTCGCGCAGGCGGACGCTCGCCTTGTCCGACAGAGTGCCGTCGGGCTCGAAGGCCGATGACAGCTCGTCGGCCAGCTCGTCGAGCGTCGGATCCGTCGAGCAGGCCCCGAAGACGGCCGGCAGGTCCGCGCGCCGCGACGCCAGGAAGCGCCGGAGGGCGCGCGCCGCGGCGAGCATGCGTCCGACGCCGCGCAGCTCGGCAGGGTCGAGGACGCCGCCGACCCGCGCCCGGTCGAGCGCCGCGTCGACGTCGTCGACCTCCCCGACGGGGAGCGTTCGCCCCTCGCCGAGCAGGCGCGTCGCCTCCGCCGCCTGGTCGAGGGCGTCGCGCGCCTCCTCGCGCGTCGCCGCGAACGGCAGGTCCCGGGCGAGCTTGCGGCCCAGGGGGCCTGCGCACCGCTGGCCGAGGGCCGCGAGGACGCGATCCCACTCCAGGTCGGCGCGTGTCTTGGGCGGACAGGGATCCGGGCGCAGCGCGTCCACGCGGGCGGCAGGATAGCCGCTCTGCGCCCTAGCGGTAGGCGTCCTGGAGCTTGCGCAGCGCGGCCTCGCCCGGGCAGAGCTCCTCGAACGGCATCTGCGCGAGAGGCCTGGACACCGTCTTTGCCGCCGCGTGCATGTCCGAGCCGCTCTCGTCGAGGTAGAGAAGCCCCGTGGGGATCTCGCCCGACCGCTGCCGCTCGCTGAGGAAGCTCCACGCGGCCCGCCGGTCGGTCGGATCGTAGTCCGGGCCGACCTTGTGCAGCTGCAGCGTGCTGCCGTCGTGCATCCTGACCTCGTGCACGGTGCCGGGCGCGTACTCGGCGCGGATCTCCGCCGCCGGGGGCACGAAGTCCGCCTGCACGATGGGCAGCTGGTGCTTGCGCGTGTAGAGGTAGCTCTTGGTCGACCCCTCGTGGTCGTTGAACGTGACGCACGGCGAGATCACGTCGACGAGCGCGAAGCCGTTGTGGCGCAGGGCGCCCTTGAGGATGGGGACGAGCTGCGCCTTGTCCCCCGAGAAGCTCCGGGCCACGTACGTAGCGCCGATGTCGAGCGCGAGCATGACCGGGTCGATGGGCGGCTGCGTGTTCGCCTCGCCCCGCTTGGACTTCGAGCCGATGTCCGACGACGCCGAGAACTGCCCCTTGGTCAGGCCGTACACGCCGTTGTTCTCGATCACGTAGAGCATGCGGAGGTTGCGCCGCATGGCGTGCACCATCTGTCCCAGACCGATCGACAGCGAGTCGCCGTCGCCGCTGACGCCGATGTACAGGAGGGCGCGGTTCGCGGCGTTCGCTCCGGTCGCGATGGCGGGCATCCGCCCGTGCGCCGAGTTGAAGCCATGCGCGCCGGACACGAAGTAGGTCGGCGTCTTGGACGAGCAGCCGATGCCCGAGAGCTTCGCGAGCATGTGCGGGGGCACGTCGAGCTCGTAGAGCGCGCGCACGATGGCGGCGGTGATCGAGTCGTGCCCGCAGCCCGCGCAGAGGGTCGACATCGACCCCTCGTAGTCGCGGATCGTGAGCCCCAGGGCGTTCGGCCGGAGGGAAGGGTGCCGGGCGACCGGCTTCTTGATGTAGCTCACGCGTCCGCTCCTGTTCGCAGTTGCTTCATGATGCCGTCGACCACCTGGTTCGCCTGCAGCGGGAAGCCGCCGTACGCCAGGACCGAGCGGAGCTTCTCCTTGGGGGCCTCCGTCTCGAGCACGAGCAGCGAGCGAAGCTGGGCGTCGCGGTTCTGCTCGACCACGAAGACGACCTCGTGCTCGCGCAAGAAGTCCTCGACCGCCTTGCCGAACGGGAAGCCGCGTACCCGCATGAAGTCGGCCCGGACGCCCCGCGCGTCGAGCCGCTCGAGGGCCTCGCGGACGGCGCGGTCGCAGCCGCCGAGCGTCACGACCCCCACCGCCGCACCGGGACGCTCGACGAACACGGGCGCCGGGACGTGCTCCTTCGCCGCGTCGTGCTTGCGCCGGAGGCGATCGACCACCTCCTGGTACTCGTCGGGGATCTCGGTGTACCCGCCGAGCTTGTTGTGGCCGGAGCCGCGGGTGAAGAAGGCGCCCCGGGCGTGCACGCCCGGGAGTGTGCGTGCCGCCACGCCCAGCTCGTCCTCCGGCGAGTACCGGTAAAACTTGGGCATCTTCTCCAGGTCCTCGCGCGACAGGACCCGGCCGCGGTCGGGCCGGTAGGTGTCGTCCCACTCCAGCCGCGGCACGACCCAGTCGTTCATGCCGATGTCGAGGTCGGTGAGCATGAACACGGGCGTCTGGAAGCGCTCCGCAAGGTCGAACGACTTGACCGCGAACTGGAAGCACTCGTTCGGGTCGGACGGGAAGAGGACGATGTGCTTCGTGTCGCCGTGCGACGCGTACGCGCAGAGCAGGATGTCCCCCTGCTGGGTGCGGGTCGGCATGCCGGTCGACGGCCCGACGCGCTGCACGTCGACGATCACCGCGGGGATCTCGGCGTAGTACGCGAGCCCGATCAGCTCGTTCATGAGCGAGATGCCCGGCCCCGACGTCGACGTGAAGGAGCGGGCTCCCATCCACGACGCGCCGATGACCATGCCGATCGCCGCGAGCTCGTCCTCGGCCTGCACGATGCAGTACTTGCGCTCGCCGGTCGCCTTGTCGAGGCGGTAGCGCTCGCAGAACGACTTGAAGCCGTCCATGACGCTCGTCGACGGCGTGATGGGGTACCAGGCGGCCACGGTGGCGCCCGCGTACACGCAGCCCAGCGCCGCCGCCGTGTTGCCGTCGATGAGGATGGCGTCGCGCGTGGCGTCCATCTTCTCGAGGCGCAGGGGCAGCGGGCAGGGCAGGTTCTCGAGCGCGTACCGGCGCCCGATCTCGATGGCCTTGTGATTGGACTCGAGCAGCGCGGGCTTGCGCGAGAACTTCTCGTCGAGCATCCCGCTCACGACCTCCATGTCGATCCCGAGCAGCGCGGCGAGCGTGCCGACGTAGCAGATGTTCTTCATCAGCGTACGCTGCCGGTCGTCGGTCCACGCCTCGCCGCACAGCTTCGCGTAGGGCACGCCGAGGAACGTCACGTCGGGGCGCACGAGCGCCTTGTCGAGCGGCTTCGTGGAGTCGTACAGCACCCAGCCGCCCGACCGGACCTCCTTGACGTCGCGGGCGAACGTCTCGGCGTTCATGGCGACCATCAGGTCGTACTCCGACGTGCGCGCCGTGTGGCCGTCCTTGTTGACCCGGATCTCGTACCAGGTCGGCAGCCCCTGGATGTTCGACGGGAACAGGTTCTTCCCCGACACGGGGATGCCCATGCGGAAGATCGCCTGCATGAGCAGGCCGTTGGCGCTCGCGGACCCCGTCCCGTTGACGTTGGCGAGCTTGAACGCGAAGTCGTTGACCTTGGTCTTCACGGAGTCGGCTTTCCTGCGTACGGCATGAGGAGATCGAACTTCTGCATGTCCCACGCGGCGGTGGGGCACCGCTCGGCGCAAAGACCGCAGTGGACGCAGAGGTCCTCGTCCTTGAGCATCACGCGCCCGGTCTGGGGCAGCGCGCCCGACGCATAGAGCGCCTGGCCGGGGTTCACGGAGGGCGCGCTGAGGCGTCCGCGCAGCTCCTTCTCCTGCCCTCCCGGCGCGATCGTCAGGCACAGCACCGGGCAGACGTCGACGCACGCGTCGCACTCGATGCAGCGCTTCTCGCTGAACACCGTCTCGACGTCGCAGTTGAGGCAGCGCTCGACCTCGCGCGCGGTCTGCTCGGCGTCGAAGCCCAGCTCGACCTCGAGCGACAGCTCCTTGAAGCGCCGGGTCAGGTCGACGTGGTGCATCTTCTGTCGACCGACGGGGTTGTAGTCGTTCTTGTACGCCCACTCGTGGAGCCCCATCTTGGTGCTCGCGAGGTTCATCCCCCACTTCGGGCGGTCGGTGAGGGCAACGCCCTGGCAGTGGTTGTGGATCGAGATCGCCGCCTGGTGCGCGTGCTCGACGGCCCAGATGATGTTGAGCGGACCCCACGCCGCGTCTCCGCCGAAGAAGACACCCGGACGCGAGCACATGAACGTCGTCTTGTCGACGACGGGCGCCTTCCACTTGTCGCGCTCGATGCCGAGGTCGTCCTCGATCCACGGGAACGACGACTCCTGGCCGATCGCGAGGATGACGTCGTCGGCCGGCAGGATCACCTTGTCGAGCGGCGTCTGCGCGAGGCGACCGTTCTCTTCGCGGGACTGGTAGCGCTGGAACTCCATCCCCTTGAGCTTCCCGTCCTCGATCACGAACCGGATGGGCTCGTGGTCGACGACGATCTCGACCTGCTCCTCCTCGGCGTCCTCGAGCTCCCAGGGGGACGCCTTGAAGTAACCGCGCGGCTTGCGCGCCATGACCTTGATGTCCTTGCCGCCGAGCCGGCGCGCGGTGCGGCAGCAGTCCATCGCCGTGTTGCCGACGCCGATGATGAGCACGCGCTCGCCGATCGAGGTCGTGTGGCCGAAGGCCACCGACCCCAGCCAGTCGATGCCGATGTGGATGCGGTCGGAGTCGTAGCGGCCGGGGATCTCGAGGTTCTTGCCGCGCGGCGCGCCGCTGCCGACGAAGATCGCGTCGTACCCCTCGGCCAGGAGCGCCTTGAGGCTCGTGATCGGTGCGCCGTACCGGACGGTCACCCCCATCGCGAGGATCATCCCGATCTCCTCGTCGAGCACGGCCGCCGGGAGGCGGAAGGCCGGGATGTTCGAGCGCATCAGACCGCCCGCGACGGCCGCCTTCTCGAAGATCGTCACGTCGTAGCCGAGGGGCGCCAGGTCGTTGGCGACCGCCAGCGACGCGGGCCCGGCTCCGATGCAGGCGACGCGCTTGCCGTTCTTCTGCGCCGGCGCCCGGGGCAACCGATCGCCGAGCTCACCCTTGAGGTCGGCCGCCACGCGCTTGAGCCTGCAGATCGCGACCGGCTTCTCGTCGACGCGCGTGCGGCGACAGGCCGGCTCGCACGGGCGGTCGCACGTGCGCCCCAGGATGCCGGGGAAGACGTTCGACTGGCGGTTCAACAGGTACGCGTCCGCGTAGCGCCCCTGCGCGATGAGGCGGATGTACTCGGGCACGTTCGTGTGCGCGGGGCACGCCCACTGGCAGTCCACGACCTTGTGGAAATATGCAGGGTCTTTGATGTTGGTGGGCTCCACCATTCCTCCTTGGGCCCCCTGCGAGCGACGTGCTCGAAGTAGCACGGGCCCGCATGGCGCCTGGCGCTAGACCGATCGGCTCATGGCGAGGGCGGCGCAGCGCGGGCGGCGGTCATCGATGCAACGTTCCCCGTTCGGGGCGACTCCGTTCGTCCAGGGGGGCAGGACGGGGCCGAATTGATCCGGATCAATCGCACGCGGACAGCCAGTGACATGATGTGCGCGTGCGCCGAGCGTCACCCTATAGGCGGGATCCGGCGGTTTTCAACTGGAATCACCTCGACCTGCGCCCGCACGCCCGCGCCCCTTGGGTGGTCGACGAGACGCTGCGCGACGGCCTGCAGAGCCCGTCGGTCGTCGACCCGCCGCTGGACCGGAAAATTGCGATCCTGCACGCCATGGTCGCCGTCGGGGTGGACGTCGTCTCGGTCGGCCTTCCCGCGGCCGGCAAGCGGGCGGAGGACGACGCGGTCGCCCTCGCGCGCGAGATCGCGACCAGCCACCTGCCGCTCGTGCCCACGGCCGCGGGTCGGACCACGGCGGGCGACGTGCTCGCCGTCGCGCGGGTGAGCGAGCGGGCCGGGACCCCGGTCGCCGTCTACGCCTTCGTCGGAAGCTCCCCCATTCGCCAGTACGTCGAGGGGTGGAGCGTGGACTTCATCGTGCGGTGCATCCGGACCGCGACCGACACCGCGCGCGACGCCGGGCTGCCGCTGCACGTCGTCCTCGAGGACACGACGCGGACGCCCCCGACGACCCTCGCCACCATCTTCCGCGCCGCGCTCGACGGCGGCGCGGCGGGGCTCGCGCTGTGCGACACGGTCGGCCACGCCTCGCCGGACGGGGCCGCCGCGCTCGTGACGTTCGCGCGCCACCAGCTCGTCGCGCTCGGCGGTACGCACCTGGAACTCGACTGGCACGGCCACAACGACCGCGGAGCCGCGCTCTCGAACGCGCTCGCCGCCGCCCGCGCGGGCGTCGATCGCGTGCACGCGACGGCCCTCGGCATCGGCGAGCGGACCGGCAACGTCCGCATGGATCACCTCCTCGAGGGACTGTGCGGCTCGGCGCGCCCGCACCCGGGACCCGCCGCGCTCGAAGCGTACAACCGCCTCTGCGCGACGGCGCTGGGATGGGAGATCGAGGTCGCCCCCGCGGCGCCGTCCGTGGCCCCGCGCCCCGCGACCGCCTGCGGCTGACCGGCCCTCCACCTGCCCGACCCCGACCTGGTAGAGTGGCCACGACGGCCACCAGAGCATGCGGGTCCTCTCGATCACGGCGCGATCGCTGGTCCTCCTGGGCGTCCTCCTCGTCGCGCTGGCGGCCTACGCGCTCGGCCGCCTTCGCGGCTGGGGCCGGGGCGACGACGCGCGCGACGCGCTGCGCGGGCGCGTGCTGGCCCGCGCGTTCGAGCGCCTCGGCGCGACGTTCATCAAGCTCGGGCAGATCGTCGCCACGCGCCCCGACGTCGTGCCGCCCGGGATCGCGCGCGCCCTGGCGAGGCTCCAGGACGACGTGCCGGCGGCGCCCTTCGACGAGGTGCGCCGCGTGCTCGACGAGGACCTCCCGCCGCAGGCGCGGGCGCGCTTGCGGACGATCGACCCCGTCCCCGTGGCCGCCGCGAGCGTGGCGCAGGTCCACCGCGGCGTGCTCGCGGACGGGACGGTCGTGGCCGTGAAGGTGCAGCGGCTCCGCGCGCGCTCGCAGATCGACCGCGACCTTGCGCTCTTCGCGATCGGGGCCCGGCTGCTCGACCGCCTCCCGTCGCTGCGCTGGGTCTCGCTGCCGGGCGCCGTCGAGCGCTTCGCCGCCGCCCTGCGTGCGCAGCTCGACTTCCGCCTCGAGGCGGACAACAACCGCCGCCTCGCCCAGCACTTCGCCGCCGACCCGCGAGTGCGCGTCCCGTCGCTGCACGACACGCTCTGCTCCGGGCGGGTGCTCACGATGGAGTTCATCGAGGGCGTCAAGCCCACGGAGGTCACCGAGGGGCGCGCGGAGCTCGCGCTCGCGGGCCTGCGGTGCATCGCGCAGATGGTGTTCCCCGAC
>JAJYCT010000289.1 GCA_021778125.1 Myxococcales bacterium | reverse complement strand
TCGGTCACCGAGGCGCCCGTGCGCACGACCGTGGCCCGGACCTGGGCGGACAGGACCTCGCCGGCCGCCGGACGGCGGACCTCCGCGGCTCGCGCGTCGGCGAGCGCGGCCACGAGGGCGTTCGCCGAGTCGACCTCGTCGGCCGCGAGATCGCGATCGTCGGGCCGGCGCTCGTGCCAGCCGCTCCCCTTCCGGGCGATCTCGACGGCCCGCGGCTCGCCGACGCGCTCGAGCCGAACCTCCTCGATCTCGTCGGCGTGGGCGTAGAACGGCGACGAATCGCGGAGCGAGGCGGGAGGGGACGACAGCGCCTCGGCGAGCGTGGCGGCGACGCACGCCGCCACGCGCTCGGCGCCGAGCCGGACGACGACGACGCCGTGCGGCTCCCCGGGGCAGGCCCCGCCCACGCGGAGCTCGAGCCCGGAGCGGCTCGCGTCCCGCGGGGAGAGCACGACGCGGATGGCACCGTCGCCCTGGGCCCGGTCCGCGGCGGCGTCGTCCAGGAAGGTCTCGACCCTCGCGTCCGCCAGCGCCGCGAAGATGTGCTCCACGGCGGCCCGCGAGGCCCGCGTCCCCTCCCGGGCCAGGCGGAACGTCATGCCCGCGCGCTCGAGGACGAAGCCCTGGCCGCCGGGCCCCGTCACGTCGAGGCGCGCGACATCGGCCATCCCGAGCGGGACGACCACCCGGTCACGATACGCGTCCGCCCCCCGCAGGAGCTGGACGGTCAACGAGCGCCCGACGACGAACGTCCCCTCGCCGTCGAGCCTCATGTAGGAGGCGCCTTCGGGGCGGTGGGCGTCCGCGCCGAGCGCGAAGCGATACTCCAGCCAGGACAGGCTCAGGCGGCCGCGCACGCGCGGCGCGTCGAGCCCCGCGGCGCCCTCTTGCGTCACGTCGCGCAGGCGCGTGGCCAGCTCCAGCTCCCGCAAGAGGGCGTCGACCGCGGCTGCGTCCGCGCGCTCGCTGCGAGGAGCGACGAGCCGCCAGGCCCCCGGGGTCCCGGCGTCCACCGGGCGCTCGAGGACCAGCGTGTCACCGCCTTGCTCGAGCTCGATGCGCGTGACCTCGTCGACCCGGAAGCTCGGAAAGACGTCGTGGCGCCGCGCCGCGCGATCGGCGTCGGAGATCGTCCCGCGATCGACGAGCAGCGCGTAGGCGATCGCCGCGCCCGCGAGGGCCACGAGCGCGAGGGGCGTGACGACCGCCCTGCCCTTCATGCCCCCGGCTCCGCAGGCCGCCGGCCCGCGCGCTCGTACGGTTTGTTCTCGGCGGACCTTCGCCACGCCCAGACGGCGGCGCCCAGCAGCGCCGCCGCGAGCGGCATGAACAGCAGGACGTACCGCTGCACCTCCGCGCGCCCGGCCTCCGAGACGCGCATGCCGGCGGCGACCTCCGCCCTCTCGGGGACGTCGACGACCTCGGGCCGCGCGGCGAGCCACGAGAGCGCGCTGTCGACGAGGAACGCGGCCCCGTGCAGGGGGCGGGGCTGGCGCCAGTTGTCCGCCGCGAGGATGAAGCGGCTGCCCACGACGACGGCCCGGGGCCCGCGAGGCGCTCCGGGCGCGAGGCGCGGACGCTCGCTCGCCATCGCCACCACGAACGGCCCCGACGGGTCGAGCGCATCGCGAGGGGGGGCGTCGGTCCACGCCGCGGCGCCCACGATGTTGCGCCTGGCGAACGCCGCCTCGCTCGTCACCAGCAAATCCGCGGCGGGCGCCGCGCCAGCGGGCGCCACGTGCCGGAGCGATCGCGTGAAGAACACGGCGGCGCGCGGCGGGTGCGCGCCAGCGCCCCCGGTGAGGCTGGCGGTGACGGGGTGCGGCCGGGCGCTCGTGAGGAATCCCTCCCCGTGCGTGTCGGGGATCGCGACCTGGGCGTCGAGGTCGTGCACGAGGTCGTCGTCGAGCGCGACGCCGAAGGGCGCGAGGACGTCGTCGAGCCCGGCGCCGGTCATTCCCGTCTCGGTGCGGCCCTCGATCGGGCCGATCGCCGCGAAGAGGCTGCCCCCTTGCAGGAGCCACGCACGCAGCCGGTTCGCCTCGTCGGCGCCGAAGGGCGCCGCGGGCCCGGCGACGACGACGACCGTGCAGTCGCGGAACGGCTCGTGGGCGTCGGGAGCCGACGTGTCCACGCTGCGTAGCTCGTAGTTGTTCTTCTCGAGCAGCTCGCGTACGGCGCCGAGCCCTTCGCGCTCGTCGCGCTCCGGCTCCAGAGAAAGCTCCCCGTGGCCGACCGTGAAGCACAGCTTCGCGCGCTCGCCCCCGAGCACGCTCCGGATCGCCTGCGTCATCGCGCGCTCCTCGCGCGGCTTGACGTGGACGTCGTCGGCCTGCTCGAACAGATCGCGCGGCGTAAGGAACCAGTGGCGCTCGCCGCTCGCGACCACGACGATCGCGTCGGTGGCCACGCGGCCCTCCTCGGTCCGTCCGGCCTCCAGGCCGAAGCGCCGCTGCAGGTCCACCAGCTGCACGGCGTCGCGGTCGGGGTCGATCCAGTGCACCGCGAGGCGCGAGGACTCCGCCTGGTAGGCGAGCAGCAGCTGCCGCAGGGTCTGCTCGAGCGGCTCCCCCGGGCCGACCACGACCCAGACGTCGACGGGCTCCTCGAGCGTGTGGAGCGTCTCGACGGTGGCGGGGCTGAGCGACCAGCGCCGAGCGGCCGTCCAGTCCCAGCGCGCGAAGTGGCGCGCGCCGACGACGTTGACGACGACCGCGAGGACGACGGCCGCCACGAGGCCGGCGAGCTGCAGGACCTGCCCCGCGCGCTCCGTCATCCCCACCTCCACGCGTCCACGGCGCGCGTCGCGACGAAGAGCGGGAGCACGGTCAGCGTGCCGTAGAAGACGAGGTGGCGCGAGTCGACGACCCCGCTCGCGAAGTCGTTCATGTGCGCCCAGACCGAGACGTGGGCGCAGACGGCGTGCATCGTGGTGCCCTCGCGCGTCACGAACTCGCCGATGCCGAGGATGAAGAGCGCCAGGAGCACGAGCGCGGTCCAGAGCATGGCCAGGAACTGCGAGCGGGTCAGCGCGCTGGCGCAGAGGCCGAGCCCCAGGTACCCGGCGCCGACGGAGAGCACGCCGAGGTAGGCGCTGGCGGCGGCGCGCCAGTCGAGCGCGCCGGTGCGGCCCAGGATGACGAGGTAGAGGACGGTGGGGGCCCACATGGCGACGTACGTGGTCAGCACCGCCGCGTACTTCGCCAGCACCACGGCGGCGCTCGACACCGGGGCCGTCATCAGCGACTCGATGGTGCCGCTCCGGCGCTCCTCGGCGAACAGGCGCATCGTCATCGCGGGCACCAGCATGAGCAGGACCAGGTAGAGCAGGACCGTGTTCCCGAAGAAGGCCGAGAGGGGCGTCTCGTCGCCGGACACGTCCGTCGCGCGCGAGAAGTGGTCCACGAGCAGGAAGAAGTGCATCCCCTGCACGATGAGGAACACGACGATGAGGACCCACGCGAGCGGCGTGACGAAGAACGCGAAGAGCTCCCGCTTGAAGATCGGCCAGAACGCCCTCATGCGTCGACCTCGCCCGGCGCGGGCTCGTGCGTGAGCACCGAGAAGACCTCTTCGAGCGAGCTCCTCGCGGGCCGGACCTCGCGGACCCCGCCGCCCGCGCCGACCAGGGCCGCGACGCACCGCTCGGTCGCCTCTTCGCGCTCCGGGCCGGAGAGCGTCCGGGCGAAGTGGACGCGCACGGGCGCGGCGGCGTCCGTGCCCTCGCGAGACACCCGGGCGACGCCCGCGACGCGGAGCAGCGCGGCCTCGAGGACGTCGCGGGGCCCGCGCACCACCACGTCGAGGGCCGTGCCGGCGCGCATCGCGCGGATCTCGTCCATCGGCCCCTGCGCGACGAGCCGGCCTCGATGCAGCAGCAGCACGCGCGTGGCGCACGCCTCCACCTCGCTCAGGATGTGCGTCGACACGACGACGGTGTGCTCGCGCCCGAGCTCGCGGATGAGCGCGCGAGCCTCGCGGACCTGGTTGGGGTCGAGCCCGGCCGTGGGCTCGTCGAGGACGACGATGGGCGGCCGCGCCACGATGGCGTCCGCGAGCCCGACCCGCTGCCTGTAGCCCCGGGAGAGGTGGGCGATGCGCCTGTGCGCGACCGCCAGCACGCCCGCCTTGTCCATGGCGTCGTCGACCCACGCCGCGCGCGCGGCGCGGGCGACGCGCTTGAGCTCGGCCCGGAAGCGCAGGTACTCGACCACGCGCATCTCCGGGTAGAGCGGGACGTTCTCGGGCATGTAGCCGATGCGCCGGCGGGCCTCGAACGAGTCGTTGACGACGTCGTGGCCGTCGACCTTCACGCGGCCGCCGGTCGGACCGAGGAACCCCGCGACGATGCGCAGCGTGGTGCTCTTGCCGGCGCCGTTCGGGCCGACGAAGCCGACGACCTCTCCCTTGCCCACGTCGAAGGAGACGTCGTCGACGGCGACGTGGCCGCCGTAGCGCTTCGTGAGGTGCGAGACCGAGATCACGTCGACGCGCGCACTTCTACCACGCGCTGGCCAGGCCGACGCGCGCGGCGTATACGGTCCGGGTTGACCGGATGTTCGTCCGCCGCGCGAGCCTGATCTCCTGCTTCGTTTTGCTCGGGTGCAGCCGGGCGCAACCACCGCCTCCGGCCGACACGACGACGGCGGGGCGCACGGGCAGCACGGCGCCGATGCCGTCCTCCGTCTCGTCGTCGCCCTCCGAGCCCGCCCCCGGCGCGAGCGCCGCCACGCCTTCAGGGGCGGCCCCGGCCGACATGATCGCCGTGCCCGGCGGGACGTTCACGATGGGAGCCGACGAGGGGGGCGAGGAGGACGAGCACCCCGCGCACGCGGTGACGCTCGCCCCCTTCTTGCTCGACCGGACCGAGGTGACCAACGCGGCGTGGAGCGAGTGCGTCGCGGCGAAGGTCTGCCGCCCCAAGAGCGACGCGGTCGCCACCAAGCACCCCGACTTCAACGGGCCCCACCAGCCCGTCACCGGGATCTCGTGGGACGACGCGCGGACGTACTGCGCGTGGAGGGGCAAGCGCCTCCCGCGCGAGGCCGAGTTCGAGCGCGCCGTGCGCGACGACGACGGGCGCCGGTACGCGTGGGGGAGCGAGCCGCCGACCCGCGACCGCACGGTCTTCTCGAGCGCGCGCCCCGAGGACGTCGGCAGCCACCCGCTCGGGCGCGGTCCGTACGGGCACGACGACCTCGCGGGCAACGTCTGGGAGTGGATGCAGGACGAGTACGATCCATACGCGTACCGGCGCGCCGGCGCGGGGGCGGGCCAGCCGGGGACCTGCCCGGAGATCCTCGCCGCGCAGGACGAGCTGCGGGCGCAGCGCCGCCAGGGCTTCACGGGCACCAACCCCATCCCCGACGAGTGCGAGCACTCGATCCGCGGCGGCGCCTACAACTACGACGCGCACGGGCTGCGGGCGACCAACCGGGTCCACCATCCCGGGCGATACCGGATCCCGATGCTCGGAGTGCGCTGCGCGCGCTGATTCCGAAAGCGCGTTCTCGAGCGGCGACGATTGCGTTGCGTCAATCCACATGATGGGCGTACTGCCGTCAGTCCGTCTGCACGTCGGACGGGGGCGCCGCCTACTGCGCCAGCGAGCAGACCGACAACGACAACTGCGGCCGCTGCGGCGTCCAGTGCACCGGCGGGCTCGCGTGCGTGGGCGGCTCGTGCCAGGCGATCTGCGTGTCCCCGCATCCACCTGTCCGTCGATGCGACGAGCTGCTCGCTGCTCGGGACCTTCACGCCGGGGCTGCAAGGTGGCTGCACGGCGTCGGCCCCGGCCGGCGTCCCGGGCTACGCCTACGTCGCCTCGTACCCATTCTGAGAGCCCCCCCCGGCGCCCTCCGATCCTCCGGCACCGGATCGCCCGAGCGGTCGCGGGGCGTCGGGGCAGGCGTGTTCCAGGACACCCTTCCGCGGAACAGCCGGGGCGGTCGACCCCGCGCGATCCGCTGAAAAACAAGCGGAACTGTGCTCGAAGTCGGGAACGAGGTCGAAGACCGACGCGATCTCGTCGCCCGGAAGCGCGATGGAGCGAACCAACCGCGCGACGGAGGCTCTGAGGCGCGCCCTGGGACCCACGCACCTCGACATGGATCGCGGCGCGCCGTGGATGGCCTGGGCAACATGTCCGACCGCCGCCACGAGACTCTCCCTCTCACCCCGGCCCGGTCATCGCCGCGTAGGAGCGCCCGCTCGGCCCGTTCGCCGGGCCCTGGAACCACTGGGAGCCGTCCCAGATCCACGTGTCGTTGAAGTCGTTGGTGTTGTTGGTCGTCCCGCCGAAGAGCACCAGGTGCCCTCCGAGGGCGGCCGCAGCGGCGCCGAGGCGGGCGGGCGGGCTCTGGGACAGCCCGGTGTGCGGCGTCCAGCTGCTGCCGTCCCACGTCCAGGTGTCGGCGAGCGCGGCGGCGTTGGTGTCCTGACCGCCGAAGAGCACCACGACGCCGCCGACGGTCGCGGCGTTGCCCGAGTCGCGCGCGACGGGCGACTGCGCGGGCGACTGCTGTGTCCAGCCGCTGCCGTCCCACGTCCAGGTGTCGGCGAGATCCGTGTTGCCCGAGCTGCCGCCGACGCCGCCGAAGAGCACGACGTTGCCGCCGAGCGTCGCCATCATCGCCGCCTCGCGCTTCGGAGGCGTGGCCACGATGTGCTGCGTCCAGTCGGTCCCGTCCCAGGTCCAGGTGTCCTCCAGCAGGTTGGCCCCGTCGGAGCCGCCGTAGAGCACGATCGTGTTCCCCAGGGTGGCCATCGAGTGGTAGCAGCGCGCCGGGGGCGAGCTGGCAGGGTGCGCCTGGGTCCAGCTCGCGCCGTCCCAGATCCAGGTGTCGGCCACGACGTCGCCCTGCCCGGTCGGGGAGCCGCCGAAGAGCACGACCACGCCGTTCAGCATGGCCATCGCGGACTCCTCGCGGTGGGGCGGCGCGCTGGACGTCCCGGGGTTCGACCACGCCGATCCGCCGAAGGTCCACGTGTCGGCCGTGTTGGTCAGCGTGTCGTCGCCGCCGAACAGGACGGCCGTCGTCACGCAGCCGCCGTCGTTGCACGTCGGCGAGCCGCCGCTCGAGCTTCCGCTGGAGCCGCCGCTCGATCCGGAGCTCGACCCCGACCCCGACCCCGACCCCGACCCCGACCC
>JAJYCT010000020.1 GCA_021778125.1 Myxococcales bacterium | reverse complement strand
TCGCGGTGTCCGCCGCCCTCGTGCGGCCCTGCCGTTGCGCGGCGAGGTGGGCCGCCCGCACGACGGCGAGCGACTCGATGACGCCCGCCAGGTGCTCGAGCCGTCGCGCGATCGCGCGAGCCCAGCACCGGTCGGTGTACAGCGCCTGGAGCACGCGCGCCTCGTGCACGCCCGCCGTCACGAGCCGCTCTCCGATCGCTCGCGCCGCGTGCAGCGCCTCCGCTCGCCGTTCGAGGGCGCGCGGGCTGCCGGGGGGCCGCCAGTGAGTGCGCCATTCCAGTAGCATTGAACGCCGCTTGAGCCGCTAAGGCGCGTTACGTCAGGGCGCCCCCCCTCGACGCCCGCACCCCGTTTCGACGGCCTGCTCGCCCAGATGTCCACGTCGAGCCCGGCGTCGGCGGGGATGTCCGCGCGACGGAGAGGGCGAATCGCTCGGTCGCGGGCACGGACCGGAGCGACGGACGAGGCTGGGCCGTCGGGGGAAGGGTCCGGCGACGCGGTGGCGCGAGAGCAGCCGACGGCGGCGCCGACGAGCAACACGCCACGCCACGCGGCGCCTCGCATGTCTCGGGTATATCGCCTTCACCCTGCCCGGGCCCAGCGGCGCGGCGCGCCCGTCCGTCCTCGGAGGATCGAGTACCATCGCGCCGGCGACGCGTGCTCGGCACGAGCGACTGCGCCGCCGCGCCCGATGCCCGATCCCAACCTCTCCTCGTTCATCTGGTCCGTCGCCGACCTGCTGCGCGGCGACTACAAACAGTCCGAGTACGGCAAGGTCATCCTGCCCTTCACGGTGCTGCGGCGCCTCGACTGCGTCCTCGAGCCGACGAAGGCGGCGGTGCTCGCCGAGAAGAAGAAGCGCGAGCAGGCGAAGCTCAACCCCGAGCCGTTCCTGCTCAAGGTCGCGGGGCAGCACTTCTACAACGCGTCGCCGCTCGACCTGAAGAAGCTGCTCGGCGACCAGGACAACGTGGGCGTGAACCTGCGGTCGTACATCGACGCGTTCTCGCCGGCGGTGCGCGACATCTTCGAGCGGTTCGAGTTCCACACGCAGATCGACCGGCTCGCGAAGGCGAGCCTGCTGTACCTGGTGGCCGAGAAGTTCGCGAACATCGACCTGCACCCCGACGTCGTGAGCAACGCGCAGATGGGGCTCGTGTTCGAGGAGCTGATCCGCAAGTTCGCCGAGCTCTCGAACGAGACTGCCGGGGAGCACTTCACGCCGCGCGAGGTCATCCGGCTGATGGTCAACCTCATCTTCATCGAGGACGACGACGCGCTCTCGAAGAAGGGCGTCGTGCGCTCGATCTACGATCCGACGGCGGGCACCGGCGGCATGCTCAGCGTCGCGGGCGAGCACCTCGCGGAGCTGAACCCCGGCGCGCGCCTGGTCATGCACGGCCAGGAGCTCAACCCCGAGTCGTACGCCATCTGCAAGGCGGACATGCTCATCAAGGGGCAGCGCATCGAGGACATCGTCTTCGGCAACACGCTCTCGGCCGACGGTCTGCCCGGCAAGCGCTTCGACTACATGCTCTCCAACCCGCCCTTCGGCGTGGAGTGGAAGAAGATCGAGAAAGAGGTCCGCAAGGAGGCCGAGGAGCACGGCTTCAACGGCCGCTTCGGCCCGGGCCTGCCGCGCGTGAGCGACGGATCGCTGCTGTTCCTGCTGCACCTGGTCTCCAAGATGCAGCCCGCGAAGGACGGCGGCAGCCGCTTCGGCATCGTCCTCAACGGCTCGCCGCTGTTCACCGGCGGCGCCGGCTCGGGCGAGAGCGAGATCCGCCGCTACATGCTCGAGAACGACCTGGTCGAGGCCATCGTCGGCCTGCCCGTGGACATGTTCTACAACACGGGGATCAGCACCTACGTGTGGATCGTGAGCAACCGCAAGCCCGCGCACCGCAAGGGCAAGGTGCAGCTCATCGACGCGAGCGGTTCTTTCCAGAAGATGAGGAAGAGCCTCGGGAGCAAGCGCAAGGAGCTGTCCCCGGCGCACATCGACGACATCACCCAGATCTTCGGCAGGTTCGAGGAGGTCACGCGCGACGGGGTGCCCATCAGCCGCATCTTCAAGAACGAGGACTTCGGCTACCGCACGATCACGGTCGAGCGTCCCGAGCGCGACGACAAGGGCAAGGTGGTGCTCGGGGCCAAGGGCAAGGGGAAGGGCAAGCCCGTGGCCGACGCGGACCTGCGCGACACCGAGAACGTGCCGCTCTCCGAGGACGTGCAGGCGTACTTCGAGCGCGAGGTGTTGCCGCACGCGCCGGACGCGTGGATCGACGAGGAGAAGACGAAGGTCGGGTACGAGATCCCGTTCAACCGCCACTTCTACGTGTTCAAGCCGCCGCGGCCGCTCGCGGAGATCGACGCGGAGCTGAAGGGCGTGACCGACCGGATCGTGCAGATGATCGGGGGGCTGTCGCAGTGAGCTTGCCCCGGTACGCGAAGTACAGGCACAGCGGGTTGGAGTGGCTGGGGCACGTGCCGGCGCACTGGCGGGTATTGCCACTCGGCCGCGTCGCGACGTCGCGATGCGATGGTCCCTTCGGCTCCGGCCTCAAGTCGGAGCACTACACCGAGACGGGCGTTCGGGTCGTGCGGCTACAGAACATTCGGCGAGAGGGATTTGATGAGACGGACGCCGCGTTCGTCGACATCGACTACTACCAGCGCGAGCTCGCAGGTCACGACGTCGTCGAGGGCGACCTTCTGATCGCCGGGCTCGGCGACGACAACAACGCCGTCGGCCGAGCCTGCGTCGCCCCGCACGGCATCGAGCCAGCCATGGTGAAGGCTGACTGCTTTCGGTTCCGCCTGGACCCGACGGCGGCGCTCACGGGCTTTGTGGCTGCAAGTCTCTGCGCGAGCGCCGAGGCAGATGCCGGCAGGATGGCCTCTGGGTCAACACGATCTCGTATCCCGCTCTCGCAGATGAGCTTCCGCAAGGTGCCGGTGCCCCCGCTTGCCGAGCAAGTGTCCATCCTCGCCTTCCTCGACCGCGAGACCGCCAAGATCGACGCCCTCGTGGCCGAGCAGCAGCGGCTCATCGAGCTGTTGAACGAGAAGCGACAGGCCGTCATCTCGCACGCGGTGACGAAGGGGTTGAACCCCGATGCCCGCATGAAGGACTCGGGGCTCCCCTGGATCGGCGAGGTGCCTGCGCATTGGACCCTTCCCCCGCTCTACGTCCGCTACGACCAGGCGCTGGGGAAGATGTTGGACCAGGCCAAGATGACCGGCGAGCACCCGACGCCGTACCTGCGGAACCTCGACGTCCGATGGGACCACTTCGACCTGGACGACCTCCCTCTCATCGACATCCGACCGGAGGAGAGGGATCGCTACATGGTCCGACGGGGGGACCTGCTGATGGTCGAAGGCCGAGAACTGGGCCGCTGCGCGATCTGGACGGGCGAGGACAACGTTGTCGCGTTCCAGAAGGCGCTGCATCGCCTGAGGCCAAAGAACGCCTCCGAATGCACGCGGTACCTCTACTACACGATGGCCTTTGCCAATCGTGTTGGAGTGTTCTTCGCTGATCACTCGCCGAACGAGATCCCCCACCTGACAGGGGAGGAGCTTCGGCGCTATCGACTTCCGAAGCCTCCGCGGGGAGAGCAGGAGGCGATCGTCGAGTTCCTCGATCGGGAGACCCAGACCTTCGCAGGTGTGGAAGTCGCGGCGCGACAATTGACCGACCTGTTGATCGAGCGCCGCTCGGCCCTCATCTCCGCCGCCGTCACCGGCCAGATCGACGTCCGCGACGCCGCGGCGAGGTCCGCCGCGTGAACCCCACCCCGAAGACCATCCAGATCTTCCTGCCGGGCGGCGACCCGCGCGGCATCCGCGTCGCCGAGGTCACGACCCGCATCGTCCAGGTGATCGAGGTCCCGCGCAGCCTCCTCGACGACTTCCTCGCGATGCCGGAGAGCGCGCAGGTCGGCGTCTACTTCCTCTTCGGCGCGGCCGAGGACGGCGGCGACCCCAGGGTCTACGTCGGCCAGACCGGCGAGCTGCGCAAGCGGCTCGTGAGCCACAACAAGAAGAAGGACTTCTGGGAGCGCGCCGTCGTGCTCATCTCGCGCACCAACAGCCTCACGCAAACGCACGCGCTCTTCCTGGAGTGGTACTGCCTGCAGGAGGCGGAGAAGACGGGCCGGTACGCCGTCGAGAACGGGAACGGCGGCAGCAAGCCCCACACGCCGGCGCCGCTCGAGGCCGACTGTCTGGAGATCTACGAGACGGGCCGCACCCTGCTCGCGACGCTGGGCTTCCCGGTCTTCGCCGCCGTCGGCGCCGACGACTCGGGCAAGGGCGAGGACCTCCTGTACTGCACGGTCACCGGGATCAACGGGCGCGGGCTGTACACCCCGGAGGGGTTCGTGGTGCTCGAGGGCTCGGTCGGGCGCCGGGAGAACGTGCCGACCTTCAGCGACGCGAACAAGCGATACCGTCAGCGGTTGCTCGACGCCGGGATCATGAAGGCGAAGGGCGACACGGTGGTCTTCACGCGCGACCACCTCTTCGGCTCGCCGAGCATGGCCGCCATCGCGCTCCTCGGCCGCACCTCGAACGGCTGGAAGGAGTGGAAGAACAAGGACGGCGTCACGCTGGACGAGCTGAAGCGGTCGGCGCCGGGGGAGACGGAGTGACCTCGCGGCCGCGGCGCGCGGGCTAGCTCGGGTGTCGTAGTACACTGCCTCCCGAGGGCCGCCGGATGCTCCGCGTCGACGTGAAGCCAGAGCTGCTGCGCTGGGCCTGCAAGCGCTCCGGCCTCGAAGCGAGCGCCCTGGCGCGGGCGTTTCCCAAGCTGGACGCGTGGGAACAGGGAGCCGAACGCCCGACGCTCAAGCAGCTCGAGCGGTTCGCGAGCCTCACCCACGCGCCTCTGGGCTTCCTGTTCCTGGATGCGCCTCCGGTCGAGACGGTCCCGATCCCGGACCTTCGCACGGTCGGTGACCGCAGGGTGGTGCACCCGAGTCCGGAGCTTCTCGAGACGATCTTCATCTGCCAGCAACGGCAAGAGTGGTTCCGAGACGCGGCGCGCACGGCGGGGGAGGCCCCGCTGCCGTTCGTCGGCTCGCTTCGCGTCGGCAGTGACGTCGTGGCCGCGGGGGCAGCCATGCGCGCAGCGCTGGGCTTCGAGATCGCCGAACGCCGCGCGATGCGAACCTGGACCGAGGCGCTGCGCCGGTTCCTCCAGCAGACGGACGACGTCGGTGTGCTCGTGATGATCAACGGCGTCGTCGGTAACAACAACCGCCGCAAGCTGCGGCCGTCGGAGTTCCGCGGCTTCGCCCTGTCCGATCCCCTGGCTCCGCTGGTGTTCGTGAACGGCGCCGACTCGAAGGCGGCGCAGATGTTCACGCTCGCGCACGAGCTGGCGCACGTGTGGGCGGGGCAGTCCGCGCTCTCGGATCAGGGGCCGTTGATGTCCACCCACAACGACGTCGAGCGGTGGTGCAACCAGGTGGCCGCCGAGCTCCTCGTACCGATGGCGGACTTCACGCGTGATCTCAGGGCCGGCGCCCCCGTGCGCGAGGAGGCCCAGCGCCTCGCCCGCGTCTTCAAGGTGAGCACGCTCGTCGTCCTCCGGCGCATGCACGATGCCGGCGCGCTGACGCGCCGCGAGCTCGCCGCTGCGTTCGAGACCGAGCTCGCGGAGATCTCGGCGAGGGTCGAGGCGTCGAGCGGTGGCGGTGACTTCTACCTGACGCAGGCATCTCGCGTAGGCCGGCGCTTCGCGCGGACGCTCATCGCGAGCACGCTCGAGGGGCAGACGCTCCACCGCGACGCCCTGCGGCTGCTGGGTATCTCCAAGATGTCGACGTTCCGCGAGCTCGGGCACAGCCTGGGAATCGGGTAGTGGCCTACCTGCTCGACGCCAACGTCTTCATTCAGGCGAAGAACCTCCACTACGGGTTCGACTTCTGCCCGGCCTTCTGGGACTGGATCATCCGCGAGCACGCCGCAGGCAAGGTCTTCAGCATCGAGAAGGTCGAGGACGAGCTCACCGGCATCGCCGACGAGCTCTCCACCTGGGCCGCGCAGCGAGGGGCGTCGTTCTTCCTGCGTCCCGACGCCGCGCTGCTGCCGGCCCTCGCCAAGGTCAGCGCCTGGGCCACGTCGCAGCCATACGAGCCCGCAGCGGTGAACACCTTCCTCCAGGTCGCCGACTACTACCTCGTCGGCCACGCGCTCGCCCACGGGCACACCGTGGTGACCCACGAAGTCCCGTCGACATCGAGGAAGCGAATCAAGATCCCGGACGCGTGCATCGGTCTTGGCGTCAAGCACATGACGCCTTTCGAGCTGTTGTCTCACGAGCGGGCCAGGTTCGTTCTGTAGCCAAGCCCCCGTGTCGCCGGTGCGGTAGTCTCGCGTTGAGCCGTGAATCTTCACCTCGAGAACAAGTTCGAAACGGAGATCTGCGAGCACCTCGGGTCTCACGGCTGGCTGTACGCGAAGGACGACGCCGCCGACTACGACCGCGCTCGCGCCCTGTTCCCGGCCGACGTCCTCGCCTGGGTCCACGAGACGCAGCCGGCGGCCTGGGAGACGCTCACCAAGAACCACGGCCCCCGCGCCGTCGAGACGCTCCTCGCTCGCCTGCGCGACCAGCTCGATCAGCGCGGCACGCTCGACGTGCTGCGCCACGGCGTCGAGCTCCTCGGTCTGCGCCAGCCGGTCAAGCTGGCCGAGTTCAAGCCGGCGATGGGGCTCAACCCCGAGATCCTCGCTCGCTACGCGGCCAACCGCCTTCGCGTCGTCCGCCAGGTGCGCTACTCGCTGCACAACGAGAACTGCATCGACCTGGTGCTCTTCCTCAACGGCGTGCCGGTGGCGACCGCCGAGCTCAAGACGGACTTCACCCAGAGCGTCACCGACGCCATCGACCAGTACCGGTTCGACCGAATCCCGAGTCCGAAGGGCCAGGCGCCCGAGCCGCTTCTGTCCTTCCCCCGCGGCGCGCTCGTGCACTTCGCCGTCAGCAACCACGAGGTGCACATGGTCACGCGCCTCGAGGGGCCGGCGACCACGTTCCTGCCGTTCAATCGCGGCGACGACGGCGGCGCGGGCAACCCGGTCGATCCGGCGGGAGGCCACCGCACGGCCTACCTCTGGCAGCAGGTGTGGGCGCGCGACAGCTGGCTCGAGATCCTCGGGCGCTACCTCATCGGGCAGCGCGACAAGAGGAAGCAGATCTCCAGGGTCATCTTTCCGCGCTACCACCAGCTCGACGTCACGCGGAAGCTGCAGGCGGCGGTGCTCGCCGACGGGCCCGGGAGCAGGTACCTGGTGCAGCACTCGGCCGGCTCGGGCAAGACCAACTCGATCGCGTGGACGGCGCACTTCCTCGCCGAGCTGCACGACGCGAGCGACAAGAAGGTGTTCGACACGGTGCTGGTCGTCTCGGACCGGCACGTCATCGACACGCAGCTCCAGGAGGCGGTGTTCGACTTCGCCCGCACGGTGGGCGTGGTCGAGGTCATCACCAACAAGGAGGGCAGCAAGAGCAGCAAGCTGGCCGCGGCGCTCTCCGGGGACAAGAAGATCGTCGTCGTCACCATCCAGACGTTCCCGTTCGCCATCGAGGCCGTGCGCCAGCTCGCGGCCACCGAGGGCAAGCGGTTCGCGGTCATCGCCGACGAAGCGCACAGCTCCCAGGCCGGGGAGGCGGCCTCGAAGCTCAAGCTCGTGCTGTCAGCCGAAGAGCTCGCGGAGATCGCCGACGGCGGCGAGGTGAACGGCGAGGACATCCTGGCGGCGCAGATGGCGGCGCGCGCCGACGACCGGGGCATCACGTTCGTGGCGTTCACGGCGACGCCGAAGAACAAGACGATGGAGCTGTTCGGTACGCGCCCCGACCCCACGCGAAAGCCGGGACCCGACAACGTGCCGGCGCCGTTCCACGTCTACTCGATGCGCCAGGCCATCGAGGAGAAGTTCATCCTCGACGTGCTGCAGAACTACACGCCGTACAGCCTCGCGTTCCGCCTCGCGCACGAGGGGCGCGAGATCGACGACGAGGAGGTCGAGCGCAGCGCGGCCCTCAAGAAGATCATGGGGTGGGTGCGCCTGCACCCCTACAACATCGCCCAGAGGGTGCAGGTGGTCGTCGAGCACTTCCGCCAGTACGTGGCGCCGCTGCTCGACGGCAAGGCCAAGGCGATGGTCGTCGTGGCGAGCCGCAAGGAGGCGGTGCGCTGGAAGCTCGCGATCGACGGGTACATCGCGAAGCAGGGCTACGCGATGGGGACGCTGGTCGCCTTCTCGGGCGAGGTCAGCGACACGGAGTCGGGGCCGGACCCGTTCACCGAGAACAGCCGCGCGCTCAACCCGAACCTCAACGGGCGCGACATCCGGGAGGCGTTCACGGGCGCCGAGTACCAGGTGCTGCTCGCGGCCAACAAGTTCCAGACCGGGTTCGACCAGCCGCTGCTCTGCGGGATGTACGTCGACAAGCGGCTGGCGGGCATCCAGGCGGTGCAGACGCTCTCGCGCCTCAACCGCGCCCACCCGGGCAAGGACACGACGTACGTCGTCGACTTCGTCAACGAGCCCGCCGACGTGCTCGAGGCGTTCAAGACGTACTACACGACCGCGGAGCTGTCGGCGACGACGGACCCGAACCTGGTGTTCGACCTGCGGTCGAAGCTCGACGCCACCGGCTACTACGACGAGTTCGAGATCGAGCGCGTCGTCGCCGCCGAGATGAACCCGGCATCCAAGCAGAGCGACCTGGCGAAGGCCGTCGAGCCCGTCGTGGACCGCGTCATGAAGCGGTTCAAGGCCGCACGCGAGGCGCAGCAGGCGGCGACGGAGCGGGGCGAGACCAGGGCAGCCGAGGAGGCGAAGGGGGAGCTCGACGCGCTCGTCCTCTTCAAGTCGGACATGGCCGCGTACGTGCGCCTCTACACGTTTCTCTCGCAGATCTACGACTACGGCGCGACGGCCATCGAGAAGCGGGCCATCTTCTACAAGGCGGTGCTGCCGCTGCTCGAGCTCGGGCGCGAGCGCGAGACCATCGACCTGTCCAAGGTGCGCCTCACGCACCACCAGCTCCGGGCGCACGGCAAGGCCGCGATGCCGCTGTATGGCGGCGAGCCGCCGAAGCTCATGCCGCTGTCCGAGACGGGCATGGGCGCCGTGCAGGAGAAGCAGCGCGCGCGCCTGCGCGAGATCATCGAGAAGGTGAACACCCTCTTCGAGGGCGAGCTGACCGACTTGGACAAGCTCGTCTACGTGAACGACGTGCTCAAGGGGAAGCTGCTGGAGTCCGCGACGCTCGCACAGCAGGCGGCGAACAACACCAAGGAGCAGTTCGCCAACAGCCCGGACCTCAACAGCGAGATCATGAACGCCATCATCAGCGCGCTCGACGCGCACAGCGCGATGAGCACGCAGGCGCTCAACTCCGAGGCGGTGCGCAGGGGGATCAAGGAGATCCTTCTCGAGCACGCCGGGCTCTGGGAGGAGCTGCGGGCGAAGGTGGCCGGCTAGCGGGCCACCTCGAGCGGGTCGCGGCGCGCCGCTTGGCGCGGTCACGGCCAGGGCGACGCTGGCGGCGGCGCCGGATCCGAGCACGCGGCCGCGGCGGTCGAGAGGGCGAGAAACGTGAGGCCCACGGTGAACGAGCGCGCGTTCGACGTCATGGCGCGCCCAGTATCGCAGGGCACCGGGTGTCAATCGGACACTCGACGTCTTCTTGACGACGCGAGGTCCTGCTTCCGTCTCGATCCGAAAAACCGAGAACGCGCCGCGGCAACCGCATCGTCGCGCGGCGCCCGGTGGCGGCCCGCGGCGCTACCCCGCGCAGTAGCCGGAGGGCTGGCAGCTCCAGGTGCCGTCCGTGGGCGAGTAGATGCACATCGAGCCGGACGACGACGAGGCGCAGTCGGCGTCGTCGATGCAGCGGTCCTTGGCCGTGTGGCAGTAGTAGCCGACGAGCCCTCCGCACGACATCGGACCCGCCGACGGCGAGCAGTAGCCTCCGGCGCCGCAGTCGGCGTCGATGCGGCAGTTGCCGGGCGTGCACGCGTTGCCGCTGCCGAGCGTGTACGGCGACCCGTGGCACGCGCACGTCTGGCCCGTCTTGCACTCGCTGTCCCCGGTGCAGACGTCCCAGGTGCAGAAGCACGTGGGCGGGCCGTTGGCCACGACGCACCGCCCGCTGGGGCCCGCTTCGGCGCAGTCGGCGTCGCTGTGGCACGGCGCCCCGGGGTTGTTGAAGTTGCACGAGCCCGGCGGCGCGGACGTCGCGCACTGCGCGTCGTCGGGGCGATGGTTGACCGGCGCGCGCCCGCCGCCGCTCGAGCCCGATCCGCTCGAGCTCCCGCTCGATCCCCCCGAGCTCGAACCGTCGGCGCCGGCGTCGGCCGACCGCGCGGTCGTGCCGCCGCACGCCCAGGCGCCGACGACGACCGCGACGCCCAGCATCAGTCCTGCGGGACGCATCGTCCGTCTCCTCCCCCCCCCGCGGGGACGACTATCCCACGTCGCCGAGCCCCGAGTACACGCCGTACCCCCGTTGGCGTCCAGGGTGCCCGTGCACGCGGCGAGGGCGCCGCGGACGCGAGGACTCGCGACCTCAGGCCGACTCGCGCTCGGTCGGCGCGTCACGCGGCGGCGTGCACATCGGGTAATTCAGCAGGCGCACGCTCCTGCCGACCGGCGCCCGATGCAATAGATCCATCGCCTGGTCGTAGCGGCCCTGACGCGCGTGCAGGCGCGCGACCTCCACCAGGACCGTGGCGGTCTCGGGCCAGCGCGCGAGCAGCCAGCGGGCGATGGAGTCGGCGCGTTCCCAGCGCCCCTCTTCCTGGCAGGCCTCGAGCAGGTGAAGGGCGCACCAGAGCGAGTTCGAAAGCGACGAAGGACGAGACGTCGTGTGACCCATGAAGCTCCTCGTGCCCGGGGAGGAGCAACGGCCGCGCCAGGGGGGGCGACCCAAGGAAATCCATCGCTTGGCGGCGTCGGTGTGGACTCCCGCACACGCACCGCGGGGCGTGACGCCCGCGTAACGGGCTACGCCGCCCGTCACAGGAGGGCGGCGCCGCGCCTCGCGCGTCAAACCGAACGCGTCCGCCTCGAACGGGGCATGGCGCGAGTGGGGCGTCACACCTCGATCGACAGCCCCTCGTGCGCCGCGACGACGTTGGGGAAGAGCGCCCGCGCGCGCTTCTCCTTCTCGCGCACGGCATCGTCGCTCTGCGTCGGGTCGTGGTGGAAGAGGACGAGGCGCTTGGGAGAGAAGGCGGTCGAAGCGGGGGGCGGACGTCAAGGACCTGACATACTACCTGCCCCTTAGGGGCTCATGCGGCGTTCAATGGCACTGGAACGGCGCACTCCCTGGCCACGAGACTCCCGCGCTCCGCTTCGACAGACTACTCGCCATCCGGCCGGGAGTGACCCACCCGACGTCGGTGTTCATCTTGAACTTCGTACGTCGATTCGATTCACCCGGACGATGTGCAGACGACGCGCGACTCCGCCGTGATCTGGAACTACGCCCTCGACGACGGACACGGGGCCGCCAAACTCGTGGGGGGCACCCGGTTCGATCTCGAGGTCAACGAGGGCCAGGACGAGGAGGGCCCCTTCATCAGCATCGAGTGCCAGCAGTTCGTCCAGGGCCTTGCCATGCAGTCGATGCACGTGGACGTGCAGCTCATGCTGACGCCGGGTGGGCGCAAGATCCCCGCCTCAGGCGGGCTGCACTTTCTGATCAGCGTGAACGGCCGCCTCAACTCCGACAAGAAGTCCAGCGCCGAAGTCGAGTAGCGCGCGCGTCCTGTCGCGGGGGCCAGCATCACCGTCGCGAGAATCGCACCAGTTGGCCGGCGACCTGGGCGACGATGTAGCGGTCGATGAACACGATCTTGCCCGCGTCCGACGTGAAAACGGTGGGGAGCCAGGGACCGGCCGTGGCGCACGTGCCATTCGGCGGCGCGAACACGATCCCGGGCTTGCCCGCGCCGAAGCGCGTGGTCACGACCGTATTGCGGTCGACGCCGATGTGTCCCATGGGGCCGAAGGCGTAGAGCATCGAGAATCCGAACGCCCCGTCCGGGCCGATCGAGAAAAGCAGTCGCTCGTCGCGGTCCCCCCAGGCGACGCGGCCCGCCTGCGCGACCAAGCCCTTGGCGTTGCATCCCACGGGTTCGATTGCCCCACCGCTCAGCCGGCGGCGCATCATGAATGGCCCGTGACCGGTCCAGTAGAGGTACGAGCCGTCGTTGGCGACTTCCGCGCCCTGGTCGACGCTGGCGTCCACCACCTCGACGGGGCCGCCTCCCTCGCTGGCCATGGCCAGGCGACCTGGGGCTTCAGCGCTCTTAGGCTGCTCGACCCACCCGACTCGCCCGCCGCCGGCCGCGATCGCTTGAGGCGACGGGCGATCTGCGGCGACGACGACCGCCGTCCCGCCCTGCGTGGGGACCGACTCGACTTGGTCGTCGTCCGGGTCAGTCCAGAAGAGCTTTCCCGCATCGACTGCGAGGTCCTCCACCTTGACGTTCGATACGACATCGCGCACGGCGCGCGACTCCACCTGCACCGCGCGGACCCGATCGCCGTTCGACACGAACACCTCGTGACCGTACGTCGCGAGCGGCCGTCCAGCCCCAACGTCTGCGAGCAGAATCGTGCCCCCCGCACGTTCGACCCCGAGCCGGTCGAGCCGGTCGACCTCGTCCGGCTTCGCCTGCGTCGGTCCTCCCACGACCGGGAACTGGCCGGTCGGGCACCCCTTTGTCTGCGTGGACAGAGTCCGATCGAGCGGCACGCGCCGGAGCACGTGGTCGCCTGCGTAGTACGCGTACCGATCGTCGGCGACGATCGTCATCGCATCTCCCCAGGCGACATCGATCACGCGTGTGGGCAGGCCGAGGCCGTTGTGCTTGCGGACGTCCGAGTCTGGCGCGAACGCCGTGTCATCGGGCGAAGCCAGTGATTCCACGCCGGAGCCCGACGCCAGCAGGATCTCGCCGCCTGCGCCCGGAGCCGGTGCCCAGGGGAACGTGTGCAATCGACTGTCGCCCACTGGCAACGGGTCCCCACCGCTCTTCTGCACCACCATGAGCTGGTCGTAGTCGCCCTTCCGCTGTGTCATCGTGACGACACGCGGACCGTCCAAGGCCACGTCCAGGCCCACGGTGTCGGGTGGCAATGAGGCCAACACGGCGGTGGCGCCTCCGCGCGTGGGCACCTTCTCGAGTGCCGAGCCGTCGGCGAAGTACGCCACGTCCCCGTCGACGGCTACGCCATGGACGCTGTTCCCCCGGACGAGCGTCACGGCCGCGCCGCCACCGCGCGGCACGCGCAGAAGCGCTGTGGACGTGGTCACGTACACGCCCCCCGAGTCGACCGCAATCTCCGGCTGGAGAGACGGCTCCTCGAGCAAGATCCGCGGCGCTGGCCCCGTGCCGTCGAGCGCCATCAGGCGCCCTGCCGTCAGGTCGACCCAGAACACCGTGCCGCCAGAAGCCTCGATGCGACGGGCCTTTACGCCGCGCGCGAGCACCTGGACCGCTCCGCCGGCGCTCGGCACCCGGCGCAGCGTCTGCGTCTGGTCCGTCGCGCGGCCGTGAACCTCGTTGAACCAGTACACGTAGCCGCCGTCCACCGCGAGCGCCGGGACGCGGCTGAGACCTGTCGTGACCTGGAAGTTCTCACCCCACGCGAGCGCTGCCGCTCCACCGGTCATTGACCCCGCTGCGGAAGCGCCCGGCGGCACGGATGCGCTCGAGGCCGACGCGGCCGCCGCGCTGGGGACGATGGGTGCCGTGGAACCGGCCGGATGCGTCGAACCGCTCGGCGGCGATTTGGAGCAGGCGGCGCCGAGAGCCCCCGCGAGCACGCCTGCAACGCAGAGCCCCATGCGCGGTGCCATGGTGCGACGATTCTCGGGCACCGTTCGCACCGGGTCAATCGCTCGAGAGCGTCGCCGCGTTTTGTGAGTCGGCTGCGTCTGTGCTGTGCCGACAATTGGGGGTGGAGTTGATCTCGTCGAAGCGCGACCCAGCGATCGTGGGGCGCGCGGGGCCGCTGCTCGGCAACCACGCGATGGCGCGCACATTCATCCCGGGCAGGTGGATCACCTCCATGCGCCGGATGCCCGTCGAGTAGAGGGTCTCCAGGATGGCCCGGTCCCGCAGGCCGATGGGATCGTTCGCGTCTGGCTGCGCGAGCACCCGCTCCGCCGCCGTCAGCACCTACTTCGGCAGCCGCTTCTCCTGCTTCGGAAGCTCGATCTCCGAGGCCGGGTTCCACAGGAGCACGTTCGAGCGCGTGAGCCACTTGAAGAAGCTGCGCAGCGAGTAGGCGAAGCTAGGCCCGATCGGCGTCCAAGCCGCGCCGAAGGCCCCTGGACTGTCACAAGACGAACGGTGTGTGACGCCCCGCGGACAGATTGGACAGATTGGATTCACCAGCCACGCGTGCAACGACCGACCGTCGATGCCGTGCGCCCGCGCCCACTCGCCCGCGCTACGACCCGCACGCTTCGCCGCCAGCAGACACCGTCGGGCCTCGACCTCGTCGTGGGGCCTCCGCCCATGCGCCATCGCTCACCTCCCGTCGCGCCCGAGTGTGCGGGGCGCGCTCGCGCGAGTCATCCCGGTGTCGCTGATGGGTCACCCTGCGTCGCAGGCCGGGAGTCGTCATCATTGTCGGCAGATACGGCGGATGGGCACGTGGTAGGTTGCTCGCGATGCGAGCCTGCATCCCGCGCTTGGCCGCCGCCTGCCTCGTCGCGTCGCTCGCCGGTTGCGGGTGGACGCCATGTTTCCCGCCCGACCGCGTGCTCGCGGCCGCCGACACGAACGCCTTCGAGGGGGACACGCACTTCGTGCTGGCGACGATCACCGCCGACGGAGTCGAGGCCCGGGCACGAAACGACTGCTCCGACGAGCTGGTGCCCAGAGGCCCCGGCGATCTCGCGAGCGCGCTCGCGAGCGTTCGCGCCGGACTGTGGCGCGAGGCGACCTCCCACGGGCTGACCATCACCGACACGGCGGCTGCGGGCGATCCGTCGCCGCGCGTCAGCGTGAGGCTGACCAGGGTCGTGCTCTGCAAACTGCGCGAGAAGGACGTGGGCAGCGACTTCGAGACGGTCTACACGTGGACGACTCGGATGACTGCCGTCGTCACGCTCTCGGACACGCGCGGCCGCCTCCTCGAGCAGGTCGAGCAGACGTCGTCGAGCACCACGCGGGACGACCTCACCGACTGGGACGGCTCGCTGTCGCGGCGTCTCAAGGACGCCGCCGAGCAACTGGGCTACGAGATCGCTCTCTACGTCCGCAGCCGGTCGCGAGGTCGAACCTGCCGAGCCACCGCGGTTCGATGAAACCGTTTGGCGCGGAAGGCGAGTCCCTACCGCACCACGAACGAGATGGGCTGGCTCCAGCCGCCGGTGATGCCGTGGTGGGTGTGCGCGCCCCCGCCCGCCGAGGGGACGAGGTAGCTCACCTCGCCGCTCACATTGCCGGGGCGGGCCTCGAGCGGCTGCGGACCGTGCGTCGTCGGCTTGGCCAGGTGAAGCCCCGCCTGGGCGACCAGCTCGGTCGCCTGCCCCTCGTTCTTCTCGATGACCTGCTGCACCAGCGCCAGCCGTGGTCGACGTCGAGCTCGACGACGCGCCAAGTAGACCACGGTCGGGTAGGCCGGCCAGGTTGCCCCAGCCGGCCCCCCAGTCCCGGTAGGTGTTCCGTCTGTGTTCCGGCGAGTAGGCGGCGAGTAGGGCGAGGCGAGTAGGCGAAGCTCGGCCCGATCGGCGTCCAAGCCGCGCCGAAGGCCCCTGGACTGTCACAAGACGAACGGTGTGTGGCACCCCGCGGACAGATTGGACAGATTGGCGATGCTCGACACCTGGCTCGCGTGGCTCGCGCGCGCCGCCACGGCCACGAGCGCCTCCGAGGTGCTCGGCGAGTCGCGACACCGGCTCCGGGCACCCGATCGAGCCTTGCAGCGGGGCCGATCTCACCTTGCACCGCGCGATCACCAGGGCTCGATCGGGACCGATCGCACCCCGCATCGCTCGATCACCAAGGCTCGATCGGGCCCGGTGTCGCCCTGGATCCCGACCGATCGCACGCTTGGCCGAGGATCAAGGCTGCATCGTTCGCGATCGAGGCCTCGTGTCTCGCTGGTTCAGGCGTGGTGCGTCCGATCGCCGGGTCGAGCGCTACCTGCGCCGCGGGAGAGTCGTGTGTCCATCGCTTGCGTCTTTCCTCAGCAGCCCTGGACGCAGCTCAGGAACGAGTCGCACGTGCTGTCGCCGAAACACAGCGTCCCGGCGGTGGTCACGCATACGGGGCGCGGGGACGTGCCGATCTGGGTGCGAAGGCACGTGGCGCAGGTGGAGCCCATCCTCAGTGAGGAGGCGTCTGCGCACTCGGCGGTGCAGTCGGCGCTGCACGGCGATCCGGCCGCGCAGGCGCAGGAGTCGAGCGCGTCGACGACGAACTTGTCGAAGCCCTCCATGTCGCTCGTCTCGCAGGCCTGCTGGCATGCGGCCAGGGCGCCGTCGCCTCCGCCGTCGGTCGCAGACCCGCCGTCGCCCACGAGGCCCGTTTCGGCTGCGGCGGCGGAGTCGGCGGGGACGCCGGTGTCGTTCGACTCGCCTTCCGGCGATCCCGTCTCGACCGCGCCGGTGTCGGCGGCGCTCTGGTCGGCGCCAGAGTCTGATCGCGCGGCCCCCGGGGAGCCGTTGCACGCGGGAGCGAGGAAGGCGAAGGCGCTGGCCGCCAGGCAGAACGTGAGGAAGGCCCGGATCATCTGCAGACTCTCTAGCAACGGAGCGCAGGGGCAGCACCCGCTACAACGCCGGTATCGGCAACGCGCGGTACGTGAAGGTCTCGGCCGCCTCGAAGGTCAGGCTCCACACCACCGCCCCGTTCGAGACCTCGGTCGTCCCCGGCGCGACCGTGCCATCGAGCCACTCGCCCCAGCCGAACAAGTAGCGGCTCGCGCCCAGGTTGGCGTACGAGCCCATGAGTTGCGCCCAGGGCTGGCCCGACGGCTGGTCGTACACGTCGGTGAACGAGACGACCTTCTTGTTCACCTCGTCCAGCACGAACGACACGATGCGCGCGGGGGCCGCGCTCCCGTTGTCGAAGACCCAGAGCGAGCCGTCGGGCTGCGTCCGCACGTAGTGCTGGTACGCAAACACCTGACTTCCGGTGAGACCGAAGTCGTCCTCCTTGCCTCCCAGGGTCCACAGGATGGCGCCCGTGGCGCGGTCCACCTTCACGATGGAGCTCGTGTTGCGGAAGGAGAAGATGAAGTTGCCGTCGGCCAGATCGATGCACATCGAGTTCAAGTGCAGGTAGTCCGACAGGACGCCCGCTTTGAACTGGTTGTCGTAGGTGCTGTCCGCATAGAGCGATGGGTGGTTCGCGCTGTCCCACTCGAACACGACCACGCCCGACACCACCTCCTCGACCACGACGTTGGCGACCAGAGATTGCGCGCTCCACGCGGCGTTCATCCCGCTCAGATCGACGGTCTGCTCGACGTACGAGTCCGCCACGTAGTGGTCGGTGTCGAGCAGGATGAAGTCGTGCCCCTCCGCGGGCAGCTGGCCGTGGCTGCCGTGGGCCGGCAGCTGCAGATCGGCCACGTCGCGGAACTGCGAGTCGATGACGTGCGCCACGCCGTCGATCCAGCTGACCATCGGCGAAGGTCCCACCTCCGCCGCATATGCGAGCCCCCCGTCCGGCAGCGTGAAGGGCTGGAAGTCGAAGACGACCGACGGCGCGAACGTGCGGTAGTAGAGGGGCGCGCCGCTGCGGTCGACGATGAGCTGGTAGCTCAGCGTCGTCATCAGTACGTCCTCGGTCCCGGCGACGGGACCACCGTCGGCGCCCCCGTCGGGACCCGTCGTGACGGTGTACGCGGGCCAGTTGGGTGGCAGGTAGTGCACGGTGTACACGGGTCCCGAAGAGAGGCCCACGGTGAAGTCCTCGCCCGCGGCGAGCTTGAACGTGCTGGGCACCCCGCTCTGCGCAGGCGCACCGTGGATGACCAGCGGCGCCGAGGGATCGCTGGCGGTCGCTGTGACCTGGATGGGGTAGATGGAGTTGAGCGACGTCATTGCGTAGTCGGTGAGCTTCGGATCGAATGCCGGCACCAGCGAGCCGGTCGACACGAGTAGCGAGAGCACGACCGAGGGCGCGCCGGCACTGTCGGCCGGTGAGCCCTCGAGCGCGGCATCCGCGGCGGCGTCACCCGGCACGACGGTGCCATCGACCCCGGGACCCGCGTCCAGGGGGGGCAATCTGGAGCCCTCGTCGTTCTGGTTCGCAGTCGCCCAGGTGCCCGACGTCGAGCACCCGCAGAGCAGGCAGGCGAGAACGGGGATCGCGGGGTTCAGGAGAAAGCCCAACCCGACCGCCCCTCGCTCAAGGAGCGGCGATTCCGGTGGCGCCCGTATTGCTGCTGCCGCCACCCTTGCCGCCCGGGCCGGGGCTCCCGGGTTTGCAGGACGTCCCCGGAGCGGGGGTCACAGTGCCGCCACCGCCGGGGTACCAGCAGTAGGAGTCGCCTCCCCCGCCACCGCCGCCACCGCCACCGGTTCCCCCGTTTCCGCCGGCGGTGCCGGCTCCCCCGGTGCCCCCCTCGCTGGCACACGACGTGGTCTGGGGCATGATGCAGTTGCAGGTCGTTCCGACGCAGTGGGTGTTGCAGGTGGCCGCATACTGGCCCGCTGCTCCGGCCTGGGCAGGTGTGCCCATGCCGCCCGGACCGCCCGGGCCACCGGCGCCGCCGGTGCCTCCGCCGCCCAGCGTGACGGAAGTGCCGCTGCCCGACGCGCCGCTTCCGGTGATCGTGACGCTGGCTCCCCAGGCGTAGACTCCGATGCTGCTTCCGCCTCCGAGCCCCTCGGTTCCAATCGTCCCGCCGGTGCCGAAGCTGCCACAGAGGCCTTGAGAGCCGGTGCAAGGTCCGATCTGGTTCGGACCGCAGCCGGTGCCGCCGGGGCAGGCGGCCTCCGAGACCATCGCGGTGTTGCCCGGGAGGCCGACGGCGCCGTTGGTCCCGTCGCTGCCCGAAGTCACTCCCGCGCCTCCGTTGCCGGGGACGAATCCGGCGCTGGTGAAGGTGCCCTGGGGTCCAGGCTTCCCGTCCGTGCCGTTGCCACCGGTGGTGCCGTTGGTGCCGGCCGCTCCGCTCGACGGTGAGCTGCAAGCTCCGCTGCCGCCGGGGTTGCCCATCGTTCCGGGCATTCCCGCGGCCCCCGTACCGCCCTGTGCGACGTTGATGTCGACGTCGTTGAGCACGAGCGTCGTGGCGCTCCCGGTGGCCATGACCCCGTAGAGCGACTGGCCCGTTGCCGCCGTCGCGATGCTCTGGATCGTCAGCGTGTCGAGCGTACTGCTTCCCGCGGCACTGAAGCTCGCACTCACCGTCCAGCTAGCCCCGGCAGGAGCCTGGATGACCGCGCCTGTCTGCGGAGTGGCGGTGCAGAGGTGGGTCCACGAGCCGCCGGAGTCGAGCCAGCCGCCCTGCATGGTGATCCCGCCAACCAGCGCCACCTGCTCGGTATAGGCCCCGTTGGCGAGATAGATGATGCTCTTCGTGCCGGACGACATGGCGATGACCGCCAGCGCTTCCGCGATGGTCCCGCACGGCTGCGACTCCGACCCGCAGGCTGCGCCCGAGCCGCCCGGCGCGACGAAGACGCCCGCGGTGGTGTTGGGGACGGTGAGCAAGCACGCCACGGCGCTGTCGTGCGCGGCGACGACGTCGGCTCCGGCCTCGTTCGTCGAATTGTCGGCGGGCGCGTCGGTGGTGCCGTCGGCCGTCGTGCCCGTGTCGGTGGTGGTGCCGTCGCCGCTGGCGTCTCCGGCGGTCTCGCCGCCGTCGCCTTCGCGGTCGTGCAGGGTGCCCAGGCCCAGGAGGTTTCCGCAGCCGGCCATGACGACGGCCCAGACCAGGAGCAGCGAGCCCCGGACGACGAGCGCGCGCGACTTCGAGATGCCAGACATGCGGTTCACCAGCTCCCCCCGAGAAGAAGACCTGCGTCACGTGCGCCCACGAGGGGTGCGACCTTGAGCGTCGCGCCTCCACTGGCGGGAGTCGCCGAGGCCGGCGCGCTGCCCGACGGCCCGAAGATCACCAGCGCCGCGCCGCCCGCGAGCAGCACGCCGCCGGCGATGAAGCCGACCGTCGAGATGGTGGCCGCGCTGTTGGCGTCGCTGAGCTTCCCGGGATCACACGCGCCCGAGGCGTCGCAGTGCGCGCCGTTCTTGTCGGACATTGCCATGACGCCGAAGACGGTGCCCAGGGCGAGGCCGGCGACGCCGACGCCTCCCGTGATCCAGCCGACGGTGCGCCACGGGACGCCGCCTCCGCCTTCGGCGCCCGGCGTCGCGTCGGACGGCGCGCCCGGCGTTGCGCCCGCAGGAGCCGTGCCCGCCGCGGGGGTCGCCGCGGCGGTCCCCAGCACCACGGCGACGTTCTGGTTCTTCACGCCCTCGCGCACCAGCACCTGCTGGTCGAGCACGGAGCCGTCGGCGGCCTCGAAGTGGAAGGCGTGCGGACCAGGGTTCATGGGCACGGCGTCGCCTGCGAGCTTCGCAGCAAGCAGCTGGCCGTCGGCGGTGACCTTCACGTCGAAGAGGTCGCGCCCCGAGGGATCCTTGGCGCTGACGACCACCGACGGAGTGCTCTGCTCGACGGCGTCGAGCCACGTGAGGCAGTCCTTCGATACGATGGCGGGGCACACCTGCTGCGCGCAGATGCGAAGCTGGTCGTGAGCCTCGAGGAGCTTGTGGGCGTCGCGCAGCTCCTGGGCCTTCTTCGATGCGGAGAGGCACGCCGCCTTGTCGGGCGGGGCTGCCGGCGGCGCCGCGGGGCCGTCGGCGATGGCAGTCGAGGTCCACAGCACCGCGGTCGCACACGTGCAAAGAAGCGTCGAGAGAGCCCTGTTCATGACGGCGCCTTTCTCACAGCAAGCACGACAAGCAGGTCACAGGCACTCGGGCTTGTACTGGCGGTGCTCGGAAGAGTCCATGAAGTACGGCGGATCGCAGTTGGCCTTGGCGGCCGGCTTCACCGGCGCCGCAGCCGGGGGAGCGCCCGGCGTCGCAGGCCGTCCGGGGCTCGCGGGACGCGGCGGGGGCGGAGCCACAGGCGAAGGCGCGGCCGACGGCGTGGTGTCGGCCACGGCACTCGCGGACGGAGCCGCGGAAGCCGCCGGAGGGTCGAGGACGACCGCCGAGGGAAGCGCGGGCGCAACCGCCGGGCTCGACGAGGCCGCGGCCGGCGGAGGGCCCTTGTGCGTGAACAGCAGCACCCCCCCCCCGGTCAGCAACATGAGCAGCGCTGCGCCACCCAGCACCACGCCCAGCTTGGGCCCTTGCCGTGGCGCAGGCGAGCCCCCGGTGTTCCCCCAGGCTGCGTCGGTCATTTGCGGCAGCTGGCCCGGGCCGGTCTGCTGCATGGGCGCGCCTGCCGCGCCGCCACCCGTGATCGACGGATGGCTCCCGCTCTTGTGCTGCGTGGCCTGCACGCCCGGCGGCGCCGAGTGGAAGCTCTTGCGCGCCGGCTGGCCCGCCGCGCCCATGATGTTGCCGATGCGCTCGACCGACAGCCGCGCCGAGGGCGGTCCGAGCGGGAGCAGGTCGTTCGCGAGCTCCGCCACGCTGGGGTACCGGTGGTCGCGGTTCTTCGCGAGACAGCGCTGGATGATGGGGTCGAGCGCCGGCGTGATCCCGGGGACCATCCCCGTGAGCAGCGGCGGCTGCGCCGTGACGATCTTCAGCACGAGCTCCGTGATGGCCTCGCCCTCGAACGGCACGCGCCCCGTGACGAGCTCGAACAGGATGATGCCCAGGGCCCAGATGTCGGCGCGCGGATCGACGCCCTTGGACGACTCCATCTGCTCGGGCGACATGTAGAGGGGCGAGCCCATGACCGCCTGGGTCTTGGTCATGCCCATCGAGCCGCCGGGCCCCGTGGCCTTCGAGATGCCGAAGTCGAGCACCTTGATCGAGAGCGCGCCGTCGGGGCGGCGGATGCAATAGAGGTTCGCGGGCTTCAGATCGCGGTGCACCACGCCCATGGCGTGCGCCTCGGCGATGGCCTCGCAGGCCTGGAGCACGAACTCGACGGCCTGCTGGACGGGCAGCGGGCCCCGCTCGGCCAGCCAGGCGGACAGGTCCCGCCCGTCGAGGTACTCCATGACCATGTAAGGAGCGCCGTTGTCGAGCTTGCCCACGTCGATCACGCGCGCGACGTGCTCGCTCTTGATCTTGACGGCGGCGCGGGCCTCGCGGTCGAAGCGGGCCACGGCCTCGGCGTTGGCCAGCGCCTGCGGCAGCAGGAACTTGATGGCGACGTGCTCGTCGAGGTGCAGGTGGTGGGCGGCGACCACCACGCCCATGCCGCCGACGCCCAGGACGCGGTCGACCCGGTACTTGCCGGCGAGGATGTCCCCTGCCTTTACGCCAGCGGCTTCTATGTCGGACGGATCTGCGGACACAAGCTCCCCTAATGCCCCTCTGCCATCGTCCGCTGCCCGGCAGGTCGCGTCAAGCGAGGAGGGTCGGACGACGTCGCGGCGAGCTCGCGAGCGTACAGACCGCTTCGCCCATCGCGCTCGACACCCGCCGCGTCGTCGCGACTGCCCGCAAGGAGCTACGCGACCTCGCGGCGCTGCGTGGCAAGCGGGGGGTCGAGGCGCGGCCCCTGCTCGCCGCGGTGCTCGGCGAATGTCGCTTCGAGGCGCTGCCTGTCCTTGTCGACGGCCGGCGCACGGGGGAACACGACCTTCGTGAAATCCTCGCTCATCGCGATCGCTCCGCTGCCTCCGGTGAGGGTGACGTAGAACCAGTTGTAGGTCGCAGCGTTCACGGCGAACAAGGCGCTGCACGCCGTCGTGGCGTTGTTCGGGAGGAGCTGGCACGTGGCGAGGACGCTTCCGTTGCTCGAGATCGTGACCGAGGTCGGGAAGGTGCCAGGCGGGCGAGTAGTGCCTCCAAGGGAAGCGCATCGAGGAAGGTCCGTTCACGGGGGGCGCGAGGACGCCGGCGGACGCCGCGCCGATCGCCATGGCAAGACCCGCACGAGGACGAGGGTCAGAATCGCCGCGACGAGGAAGGCGCAGTTGATCACCCAGTCGGGCCAGGCCGTCGGCATCACGCGGCGGTGAAGAGCACCCCGCGTGCCGACCACGGCTCTCACCTCGTTCCACGCCCCCTCGGCGCGCCGTCCCTGCAAAACACGGGATCGCGCCAAACGCAGCCCCGCATTCTGCCGGCACGCATGACGGGCGCCTTCCGAATCCTCGGCCACGAGCAGCGGTCGTGCGCCGGAGCCAGTGGCACGCCCGGTGCTCGGCATGCGTCGCGGACCATGGCGATCCCCAACTCCACATCGCTCCCGGCCGACGTAGGCAAGGGCCTCGGAGCGCGATCGGCGCCGCGAACGAGCGCCAGGCAGCCGGACGCCCTCGCCGAGAAGTCGGCACGCCTGCGGCGCGCGGCAGAGCAGCCCGTCGAGGAGCTACTCACCGCCCTGGAGACCACCCGCGAAGGGCTGACCGAGAACGCGGCCGCGGCGCGCCTTCAGACTGCCGGTGCCAACGAGGTCACGCGCGACCGTCCTCCGGGCTGGCCCGTGCAGATCCTGCAGGCCTTCAAGAACCCCTTCAACGCCGTGCTGACCGGGCTGGCGGTCATCGAGATCTGGAGCTCGCCCGCGGATCTCACCGCCCCCATCCTCATCGCCGTCATGATCGCGATCAGCGTGGGCATCCGGTTCGTGCAGGAGTTTCGCTCAGGACAGGCGGCCGAGCGGCTCAAGGCGCTCGTGCGGACCACGGCGACCGTGCTGCGGCGCCCCGACGACTTCTCGCAGGGAGGAGCCCCGCTGCCGCGCGAGGTCCCGGTGCGCGAGCTCGTCCCGGGCGACCTGGTGGCGCTGGCAGCCGGGGACATGATCCCCGCGGACGTGAGGCTCCTGGCGAGCAAGGACCTGTTCGTGAACCAGGCCATGCTCACCGGCGAGGCGATGCCGGTCGAGAAGCTCGCGGTGGGCGCGCCTCCGCGCAGCGGCGCCGCCACCCTGGAGCTCGCCAGCGTCGCCCTCATGGGGACCAATGTCGTCAGCGGGACCGCGACCGCGCTGGTCCTCGCGACCGGTCGCGCCACGTACTTCGGATCGGTGGCGAGCGGCATCCTGGGGCAGCGCTCGCTGACGAGCTTCGACGTCGGAGTCGCGAAGATCACCTGGCTCCTCATCCGCTTCATCGGCGTGATGGCGCCGGTGGTCCTGCTGCTGAACGGCTTCACCAAGCACGACTGGAAGGAGGCCTCCCTCTTCGCCATCTCGGTGGCCGTCGGCCTGGTTCCCGAGATGCTCGCGCTCGTGGTCACGGCCAACCTGGCCCGCGGCGCTCTCGTGATGTCGAAGAAGAAGGTCGTGGTCAAGCGCCTGAACGCCATCCAGAGCTTCGGCGCCATGGACATCCTGTGCACGGACAAGACCGGCACGCTGACGCAGGACCGCGTCGTCCTGGAGCAGCACGTCGACGTCATCGGCCAGGAATCGCACGACGTGCTGCGACTCGTGTACCTGAACAGCTACCACCAGACCGGGCTCCGGAACCTCCTGGACCGGGCGGTCCTGGAGCACGCCGAGATGAGGGACCACGGCCCGGAGCTGCGCGCGCTCGAGAAGGTGGACGAAGTTCCCTTCGACTTCATGCGACGCAGGATGTCCGTGGTCGTCGCCAACGCGGAGGGCAAGCACCTCGTGATCTGCAAGGGCGCGATCGACGAGGTGCTGAGGGTCTGCAGCCGGGTGGAGATCGCCGGCGAGATCGGGCCGGTTACTCAGCTGATCCGGAAGCACGTCGAGCGCGTCACGGGCGAGATGAACGAGGACGGGATGCGCGTCATCGCGGTCGCCTTCCGCGAGACGGCGCCGGACAAGACGGTCTACTCGGTGGAGGACGAGCGCGATCTCATCCTGGCCGGCTACATCGGCTTCCTCGATCCCCCGCGCGACAGCGCCCAGCCTGCCCTCGAAGCGCTGGCGCAGCACGGGGTCGCGGTCAAGGTGCTGACCGGCGACAACGACATCGTCGCCCGCAAGATCTGCCGGGACGTCGGGCTGGCCGTCGACGGCGTCCTGCGCGGCGGAGACATCGACGGGCTGGACGACGCGGGCCTGACGGAGGCGGCCGCGCACGCCACGATCTTCGCGAAGCTCAACCCGCTGCAGAAGGCCCGCGTCGTGCGGCTGCTCAAGGCCAAGGGCCACACGGTGGGCTTCCTCGGCGACGGGATCAACGACGCGCCCGCGCTCCGCGAGGCGGACATCGGGATCTCGGTCGACACCGCCGTCGACATCGCGAAGGAATCGGCCGACATCATCCTGCTGGAGAAGAGCCTGATGGTGCTCGAGGAGGGCGTGCTCGAGGGCCGCATCACCTTCGGCAACATGATGAAGTACATCAAGATGACGGCGTCCTCGAACTTCGGAAACGTCTTCTCGGTCCTCGTCGCCAGCGTCTTCTTGCCGTTCCTGCCGATGCTGGCGATTCACCTCCTGATCCAGAACCTCCTCTACGACATCTCGCAGCTCTCGATCCCGTGGGACCGGATGGACGAGGTGTACCTGCGGCGCCCGCGCCGGTGGGACGCCGGCAACCTGCGCACCTTCATGCTGTTCGTCGGACCGATCAGCTCCGTCTTCGACGTGACGACCTTCCTCGTCCTCTGGTTCGTCTTCGCCGCGCGCACGCCGGAGCACCAGGCGCTGTTCCAGAGCGGCTGGTTCGTCGAGGGCCTGCTCTCGCAGACGCTCATCGTGCACATGATCCGCACCGAGAAGATCCCGTTCCTGCAGAGCCGCGCGGCGCCTCAGGTGATCGTCCTGACGGCGCTGGTCATGGCGGCCGGGATCGCGATCCCGTTCAGCCCGATCGGCGCGGCCGTCGGGCTCCGTCCGCTGCCGCTGTCGTTCTTTCCGTGGCTCCTGGCCATCTTGCTGGGCTACTGCACGCTGACGCACCTCGTGAAGCGCTGGTACATCCGCCGGTTCCACGCGTGGCTGTGACGCGCAAGGCGGACGGCGCTCCGCCCGCTCGAGGGGTATCCTCGCCCCCCATGGAAGGCCAAATGACGTGGTCGGCCCTCGTCGTCGACGACGACGCGGGGGTGCGGCAGTCGCTGCGCCTCTGTCTCGAGGCCGACGGCGCGCGCGTCCTGGGCGTGGCCAGCGGCAGAGGCGCCCTCGAGGCGCTCGATCGAGGGCGCTTCGACGTCATCCTGCTCGATCTGTGGCTCGGGTCCGACTCGGGGCTCGACCTCGTCCCGGACATCCTGCGCCGCCAGCGCGACGTCGCGATCGTCGTGATCACGGCATTCGCCACCTTCGACACGGCCGTCGAGGCCATGAAGCGCGGTGCCTGCGACTACCTCCCCAAGCCCTTCACGCCGGACCAGGTGCGCCACGCAGCTCGCCGCGCGCTGGAGGGCGTCCGCCTGCGCCGCCAGCTGGCAGAGGCGCAGGCTCGCCTGGAGCAGGCCGGCGCCGACGACGACTTCTTCGAGACGGAGAGCCAGGCGTTCTGGGCGGTGCTCAAGCAGGCCGCCCGCGTCGCGTCGACGGGAGTCCCGGTCCTGCTCCGCGGCGAGAGCGGCACGGGCAAGAACGTCATGGCGCGGTGGATCTGGTCGCACAGTCCGCGGGCCGGGGCGCCGTTCATCTCGGTGAACTGCCCGGCGCTCTCCACGGAGCTCATGAACAGCGCGCTCTTCGGCCACAAGAAGGGCGCCTTCACCGGGGCGACCGCCGATGCGCCCGGAAAGGTCCAGGAAGCCGAGGGCGGGACTCTCTTCCTCGACGAGGTCGGTGACCTCTCGCTCGACGCGCAGAGCCGGCTCCTGCGGTTCGTGAACGACCAGTCGTACGAGCGGGTCGGCGAGAGCAAGGAGCGACACGCGGACGTCCGCATCGTGGCCGCCACCAACCGTCCGCTCGAAGACGAGGTGCGAGCCGGGCGATTCCGCGAGGACCTGCTCTTCCGGCTCAACGTGGTGTCGCTCGTGTTGCCGCCGCTGCGCGAACGGAAGGAGGATCTCTCGGCGCTGGCGCGCCACTACCTCTCTCGCGCGTGCGCGCGCCAGCACCGCGAGGACCTGGCGCTCTCGGACGCGGCCGAGCGGGCCATCGCCGCGCACGCGTGGCCCGGCAACCTGCGAGAGCTGCGCAACTCGATCGAGCGCGCGGTCATCCTGAGCCCGGGCGATCGCATCGAGCCCGACGATCTCGGCATCCCGTCCGCTCCAGAGCCGCTGGAACAGGGGGCGCTGGCCGGTGGGGTCGTGACCCTCGGCGCGGACGTCAGCCTCGCGGCGCTCGAGCGCGAGCACATCGCGCGCGTGATCGCCCGGGGGCCCACGCTCGAGGTGGCCGCCAGGACCCTCGGCATCGACAGCACGACGCTGCAGAGGAAGCGCAAGCGCTACGGGCTCGCATGAAACCCGTCGGCCTGCGCGGTCGCTTCGTGGTGGCCGGGGTTCTGCTGGTGGCGACGTCGGCGGCGTCCAGCGCGTGGAGCGCCTGGGCGTTCCGCCGCGTGGGGCAGGTCGTCGACGCCACGCTGCGCGACAGCGAGGAGACGACCGCCGCGACGGCAGCCCTCGCCACAGATCTGGAGCGAGAGGACGACGCGCTGCTCCTGACGCTGACCGACGAGGTCCGTGGCAGGCGCGAGCTGGCCCCGGCCCGCGCGACGGTCGAAGCCGCCCTGAAGGGGGTCGAGGCGCTGCTGACGGGGCCCGGCGAGCGCGGCGAGGCGAGCAGGTTGCGCGCCGACGTGGGCGCGTACCACGGGGCCGGCGACGAGCTCGTCGCGCGCGCGGCCGAGCCCAGCGCGCGCACGAGCTACCACGAGCAGGTGAACCCGCTCCTCCGGCGCGCGGTGGCCGACGCCGCCCGGATCCGCGACGACCACTTCCGCTCGACGCAGCAGGTGGCCGCCTTGGCACGCGACCAGTCTGCGCGGGCAACGCAGGTCCTCGCGGGAGTGTTCGCCGCGACCCTGCTCCTGTCGCTGTTCGTCGCGTTCTACCTGGCGCGGGTCGTGGTCTTCCCTATCGGAGAGCTGACGCGAGCCGTGGACGCCATCCGCGAGGGCGACTTCGATCGGCGCGTCACCGTCCCGCGCCAGGACGAGCTCGGCCGCCTCGCCGAGGGCTTCAACCGCATGGCCGACGACCTGACAGAGTTTCGTCGCGCGAACATCGGTGAGGTGCTCCGCGCGAAGGACACGCTGGAGGCGACCCTGGCGGCGCTGCCCGACGCGGTCGTCGTCATCGAGTCCGAGGGCCTCGTCTCGTCGGCGAACCCACGCGCTAGCGAGATCATTCGCGCGGCGAGGGGCAGCTCCGCGCAGGACGTCCGCGAGCTGCCGGTCCCGGAGGCTACGCGCGCCGCGATTCACCGGGCCCTGCAGGGCACGATCACGCCGCCGTCGGTCGACCTGTCCAAGGTCATGACCGTGGCGATCGACCACCAGCAGCGCCGGTTCCTGCCGCGCGTCGTTCCGGTCGAGGGTCGCGGGGTCGTGCTCCTGCTCTCGGACGTCACGGACCTGGTGCGACTCGACGAGATGCGCTTGGAGCTCGTGGCCGTCGCCTCGCACGAGCTCCGCACGCCGCTCACGACGCTGCGGATGACCCTCCTGATGCTCCAGGAGCGTGCCGAGCGTCTCGACCCCCGCGACAGGGAGCTCGTGGCGACGGCTCTCCTGGGCGTCGAGCAGCTGGCGACGACGGTCGCCGAGTTCCTCGATCTGACGCGCATCGAGGCCGGGCAGCTCCGGTTGCACCTGGATCGTGTGGACGTCAGCCCTCTCCTCGCCCGGGCGGTGGAGGGCGCGAAGCCCGCCGCGGAGGACGCGCGCGTCGCCGTCGCACTGGACGTCTCGGCCGGGGCGCCGCGGGCGGTCTGGGGGGATGCCGCGCGCCTTGGGGTCGTGCTGTCCAACATCCTCGGCAACGCCATCAAGTACGCGCCGGGCGGGAGCACGATCGCGGTCACAGCCGACGCCGCCGCGCATCCCGCGCGGCTGCGCGTCGTCATCACCGATGCGGGCCCCGGCGTCCCCCCGCAGTTCCGGGAGCGCATCTTCGACAAGTTCTTTCGCGTGGAGCACCACGTGGGCGACCCCTCTGAAGGGGTCCGGGGCTCGGGCATCGGGCTGTACGTCGCACGCGAGATCGTCGAGGCGCACGGTGGAACGATCCAGTGCGCGGCGGCGGAAGGGACGCCGGGAGCACGTTTCGTGCTGCTGCTGCCCGTCGAGCGCTCGGTTCTTCAAGAGCACACCGGCTGAACCGCCGGTCGTCGGTCGGAGGCGCCGACGCACGCTCGGGTCGTCGGCCTCGGCGAAGACGGCCTTGACGTGCAGCGCTGCCTGCTCGCGGCACTCCACCCTCGGGCGCACCGCCGGACGGCGACTGCGTCACGGTCTCGGTGCGGTGGCATCCGGCGCCGAGGGCGATCAGCGTGGCCGTCGCGACGAGGGAACCCAGGACGGACGCTCGCTTGCTCATGGTCTACAGCCTCTGCGACAGCGCCGCCGCGCCGCCGACGACGACCGACTGCCCTGCGTCGATCCCGTGCCGGACGGCGACGTACTCGCCGCCCTCGCGCTCCTCGATGTCGACGGGGAGGCGCTCGAAGCGCGCGGTGCCCTCGGCCTCGCCCACCTCGACGAAGACGACCTTGTACTCGCCCATCTGCACGATGGCCGACCGCGGGATGGCGAGGGCCGAGCGCTGGTCGACCGAGCCCCCGCCCCCGGCGACACGGCCGTCGACGTCACGATGAAGGACAAGCCGCCCGCCGGGCGCTGGCTCGCGCTGGAGTGGAATCCACTGGCGCTGATCATCGGCAAGGTCAGCGTCAATGCGGTCATCGTGCCGGTCGACCACCATGCCCTGGTCCTCAGTCCCTTCTTCGCCACGACGACGACGAACCCGATCGACGTCTACGACCCGTCCGGGAATGCGACGCAGTTGCCGGCGCAGAAGTTCTGGGGAGTCGGCGGCGAGATCGGCTACCGGTACTACACGGGCCTCGGCGGGCCGCGAGGCCTCTTCGCAGGCCCTTCGCTGATCCTCGGCGCCATGACCGCCGAGGCGCAGAACGGCACCAGCACGTCGTACATGGACCTCGGGCTGGCGGCCGACGTGGGCTACCAGATGCTCGTCGTCGACGACCTGTCGCTCACCCTCGGCGCGGGCGCGCAGTACTCGTTTCCGTCCAGGTCGATCCCAGGCCAGCAGTTCCCCGCGGACGTCTACGCCAACGCGCGCGTCTTCCCGCGCGCCCTCGCCTCGATCGGATGGGCCTTCTGATGCGAACCCGGATCCTGTTCACGCTCCCCCTGCTCGTCGTCGCAGCCTGCTCGAGCGAGACGGTCGCGCCTCCGCCCAGGCCTCCCGTCGGCTCGCTTGCGCCGCTGCCTCCTCCTGCTTCGACCGCCGACGTCGTGACGGCGAAAGAGATGGCCCTGCCGCAGCTGTACGCGAGAGCGCTGTCCTCCGCGGCCGACGCCGGCGTTCCGTTCGCCGGCCTGGCGCCGCTGCTCAACGCCGAGCTGGCGCAGTTCACGTCGCCCGGAGGGCGCCCCGCGCACGAGCCGGCGCAGATCATCGCCGCGCACGACGCGCTCTTCGGCGCCTTCGACGACCGCAAGTTCACCATCGGCCGAGTCTGGCGCACGCCGAACGAGCAGACGGTCGAGTGGACGATGACGGGCTCGCAGTCGCGCGACTGGAAGGGAGTGGCGGCCACGCGCAAGGCCGTGGGGTTCCGGGGCGTGACGCTCCTCTGGACCAAGGACGACGGCAGCATCACGGACATCCACGTGACCTTCGACGTCGCGGCGCTCAAGGCGCAGCTCGGCGCTCCTTCGCCGAAGGAGCTCGTCGGGCTTCCCGTCCCGACGTCGCCGACCGGTGCCCCGCAGGTCTTCGAGCAGACCGCGGCCACGGCGACGCAGGAGGCGGCGAACGTCAACGCGGTCAAGGCGTCGCTCGACGCGCTCGAGGGCACCGACGGCGCGGCGTACGCCGGCACGATGACCGACGACGTCGAGGTGGACAGGCTCGAACGGGCCGAGCCCGCACGCGGCAAGGATGCCGCCCGGGCATACTTCAAGACGATGCACGGCGCGATCGGCCAGCTCGACACGAGCGTCATGAACGCCTGGGGCGTCGGCTCGTACGTCGTCGTCGAGTACTCGATCTCGGGCGAGCAGCTCGGAGCGCTCGGGTGGATCAAGGCGCAGCGCGACCGCGTCCTCCGCTTCGAGATCGTCGACCTCTGCGAGATGCGCGACGGCAAGATCGCGCGCGTGTGGCGGTACGACGACCCGGCCGAAATCGGCGACTGAGGCGGTGGCCTCGCACACCCGGCGAGTCCCTGAGGCCCCGCCTCTCCGTCGGGACATGCGCCTCGGCGCGCCCGAACGACTCCACCACGCAGCGATGTGCGCGCTCGCTGTCGAGCGTCACCGGCGCAGGCGATATCCGGCGCCGCGCACGGTCTCGACGATCGAGGCCTGCGGGCCGAGCTTGTCGCGCAGCCGGCTGAGATGGACCTCGACGAGGTTCGTCCCGCGGTCGGCGATCCGCGGCCAGACGCGCTCGCGAAGGTCCGCTCGCGACACGACGTCCCCGCCCGCCACGATGAGGCACGCGAGGAGCTCGCTCTCGCGCGCCGTGAGCGCCCTCGGCGCGCCCTGGATCCGGACGATCCGGTGCACGCGGTCGAGCTCCAGCATTCCCCAGCGAAGGCGGTGGCCCACCGACGCACGCCGGACGCTGGCGCGCGCAGCGGGTTTCAGCTGCACGACATCGAGAACGTGGTCGTCGCCGAGCAGAAGGGCACGCCCGTCCGCGTCAAGGACATCGCCGACGTCGACATCGGCCACGCGCCACGCCTGGGCCTCGTGGGCTACAACGACGACCCCGACATCGTGCAGGGCATCGTCCTCATGCGCTACGGCGGCGAGACGCCGAGCACGCTCGAGGGCGTGCACAAGCGGCTGCAGTACATCCGCGACAACCACATCCTGCCGCCCGGGATGGACATCGAGCCGTACT
>JAJYCT010000288.1 GCA_021778125.1 Myxococcales bacterium | reverse complement strand
TTCGTCCTCCTTGCGTCGCGTCGCTCCCTCGAACGAGCACCGACGGCGGTCTTCGCGTCGCGGCGCTCACTCGAGGCAACCCTCCGCGTGGTTTCTGGATCGCGACGCTCCCCCGATGGAGCGCGCACCGTGCCTTCTGGATCGCGCACCGCGCCTTCCGGATCGCGACGCCCACTCCGAGGAGCGCGTGCCGTGTCCTTCGGATCGCGGGCCGCGTCCGGGTGACCGCCTCCGGCGTCACGATCGGCGCGGCGATCCTTCCGATCCGCGCGCACCGCATGGAGAGGCGCGCGGCGCTCGTCGAGATCCCACGCTCGCGCCTCCCGATCCCCGCCGCGACGTTCTGGATCCCGGCGGCGATCCCCGAGACGCGCGCCCGGATCCCCTGGATCCCGTCTGCGCTCCTCTCGATCCCTCCCCCGTGCCCGACGATCGGTGCCGCGCTCCTGACGATCGCCGCCGCGCGCCTCACGATCCGGGCGGACGTCCTCGAGCTCCTCGCCCCACCGACAGGAATCCCGGCCGCGGCGCGGACGAGCCGCGCCGCGTGCACGCCTGCTCGGTCTCCGCCGCCTCTCCGCCCGTGAGCCGGAGGCTCTCCCTCCGCCACGGGTTCTTCCAGAGCAGCGGGATCCTGTCCTCGATCTCCGTCAGCGGAACGAGCCCCTTGCGCCCCGACCGAACGAACGGCACGCCGTACGTCTCGAGCAGCCCGCGCAGGACGAATCGCGTCAGACCGGTGAGCTCCGCGAGCTGCGCGATCGAGTACGCCGCGCGCACTCCGATCGATCCGCGCGGCGCGCCCCTCGGCCGGTGCATCAGCGATCCTCCGACGGGACGACGCTCGGACCGTCCCCGCGGGCGCGCGCGTACGCCGCGACGGCGTGACCGCACGCGGCGTCGGCCCGCTCCCTCCCGCCGCGCCGCCGCTCCGAGCCCGCGAGGGCGAGGTCCTCGAGCCACGCGGCGGCGTCCGGCGCGGCGGTGCTCGTCGACCTCGCACGCGAACGTCATCCTTCACGCTCCAGAAAGCGAATCGCCCTCACACTCGGAGCGATCGGTGCTCAAGAGATCGGGCATGCGGCATGCCCTCACTCCGAAAGCGCGATGCGGGGAAGAAGGTCCTCGTGAAGCTCTCGCCGGCGACGGCGAACGGATGGAGCTCGATCGTGCGCGTCATCGGTCGCTCGATGACCAAGCACTTCCAGCTCGCGCGCGATCCGTCCAACGGCGTCGATTACCTCCCGGCGCCGCGCACGTACACGCGCGAGGAGCCGAACGCGCTGACGACGCCGCAGTCGGCGGCGTTCGTCGCGAGGATGAAGAAGCTCTATCGGCAGCACTACGCGTTCGTGCTCTCGGGCTTCGCGATCGGCGCGACGACGGCGGGATCGAGCAGGTGGTGGTGGGCCATGCCCGGGGCCCACCCCTTCTCGACGCGCCAGACGACGCGCGAGGCGCCCTCCTCGCTGCGGCTCAGCGGGCCGCCCGCGAGCTCGAGCGACCTCAGGGCGCGGCGCAGCGCGCGGGCCTTCACGTCGCACACGCGCTCCAGCTCCGTGCCCGTGCCGCCGCCCGACCCGTCGTCGGTGCAGACGCGGCTCGTGCACTGGCAGTCCGAGAGGCAGGTCTCGCCGGCACCCAGCGTCGCCTGCCATCCCTCCATGCCAGGCGGCGGGCAGCACCGCGGGCAGGGCACCGGTGCGCCGCTCGATCTCGTCGGGCATCGGCGTGATGCGGCCGCCGTCGCCATTTCTGGACAGCTCTTCAGTCCGACCACACCTGCACGGCGTATGCCCCCGCGCCGGCGCCTATCGCGACCTCGACGGTCGCCTGCTCGGACGTGTCGAAGCACACGGCTCCGTCCTCGGAGAGGACCGGGGTGGCGTTGTTCGTCTCGTCCTGCCCGGCGACCTCGCCCCTCGAGTCCTTGATGCGCACGTCGAGGTCCTTCACCGTGCCGGAGGCGACGCCATAGACGCGGTAGCAGTGGCCCGCCTCCACGCGGAGCGGGAACGACTGCGGCGCGCTGGCCGCGACGGGCGGCTCCACGGCGTGCATGCCCGTGACGTCGGCGCAGCGCTGCGCCATGGCCACGACGTCGGCCGTCGGATCACCGCCGGATGGTTGGAACGACACGTGGCAGGACATGAAGGCGATGTTGCGCCGGAGCGTCACCTTCTTCGACGTGACGATGGGCTCAGGCTCGTCCGGCTGCGGCTGCGCCGCTGCCGTGACCTGCCTGGCGGCGGCCGAAGGCGGGGGCGCCGCCGGAGGCGCGCCTCCGCAGCCCAGCGGTCCGGTCGACAACATCCCCCACGCCGCGAGCCACGTACACCTGCTCATGCTCCTCGGTCTCCTTGCTCTCGTCGGGACGTCGCGAGCGTGACGCTCATTCGAAGACCCGAAGCTCGTCGCCGGGCACCGTCCCGAGCGCCAGCAGAAAGTCCCGCGCCATGTTCTCGATCTCGCCCGGATACTCCGGGCTGGTCAGGTGCCGCAGCCCGCTCCGGGCCACCGCCGAGCGCGGCGCGAGGATCGTGAGCGAGAGGGTGGCCGCCTTGCGCACCTCCAGCGACGCGTCCGTCGCGCCGGCGGCCACCAGGCAGTCGACACGGTCCTCGTCGGCGACGTCACTCCAGCGCAGCGACCAGGCAGCGTGCTCGCGCACCTGCGCGTCCCCGTCACCCAGAAGGGGATCGCACATCCGGCGGACCGCCTCTCCAGACTCGTCGAACCGCCAGGCGCCGGCGGCGGCTCGGCGCACTCGCCAGTCCTCATCCTCTGCCGCCGCGAGCAAGTCCCTTGCGCACGCGCGGCACCCGGCGTTGCCGGCAACGCCGAGCAGCAGGACCCGCCGCTCGCCCGAGCTGGCGTGGAGCCAGCTCGCGATGTGCGCGTCGAGGCGGGAGGCGAGCTCGGTTTGCCGATGGTGGCGGGCGGTCAGCTCGATGGAGCCCAGAGCGAACCAAGCGCTCTGACTCGCGGCGGCCCCGTCGGCGTCGCTCACGGCGAGGCGCTCGACGTCGCGCGCGAGTCGATCGTCCACGGCGCCGGCCAGCTGCGTCGACTGCACGAGCAGCGTGCGGCACCTGGGATCCTTCGCGCCTTCCAGGAGCGACGCGCTGATCGACGGCGGGAAGCGGTCGCTTCCCAGAAGGCCGGAAGAGACGGCACCGAACGCACCTCCGCAGCCGGTCGAGCCGCGAAGCGCACGGACGGCTTTCGCGGCACAGCCCGTCGAGAGCGTGCCGTGCAATCCGGCGCGTACGTCGATGTCGACGGCGTGACGGCCGACGAGGACCAGCGTGGATAGCTCGTCGGGCCGCCAGCGCCGCTGGTCATCCCGCTCGAGGGCTTCATCGACGCGCGCGATCGTGGCATCGCACGCGAGACCGTCGACAGGGGGGTCAACCTTCGTCGGGGGCGGCGTGACCGAGGGCGCGGAGGGAACCCCGTCGCCGTCGTCGGGGCGCGGCGCGCCCCCGCCGGAAGCCGAGGGGGCCGCTTCAGCGGTCGTGTCCTGGGCCACGCGCGTCGGTCCGCCGACCAGCAGGGCGGCGACGGTCACGGCGACGAGGGGCGCCATCAGGGCGAGGTCACGGAATCGCATTGCACCGGCTCCTTCGGATGGCTCACCGGAGCGCAATCTCGTCCTTGATCGGGCCGAAGATCGGGACCGAGTACTGGAAGCCAGGTTCGCTGTAAATCGTCCACGTCCACTTGATGTGCGACTTGTCCGACGTGACCGGGACGTCGGACTGCGTGACGTCGTGGATCAGGTCCGAGAGGCACGTCGAGCAGCCGCCCAAGGCGCCGAAGCACGGGTCGAAGCACGGGTTGGCAACCTGGAGGTAGGCATCGAACTCTCCCGACAGAAACGTGGCGGTCAGCTGGGAGCTCAAGGTCTCGCCGAGCACCATGCACGCAGAACCGGAGCAGAAATGCGTGCACTCGTCGCCGGACGAATCGTGACCGCACGCCATGTCGCATTCGCTGTCGTCGCCTCGGTCCCACGGCCCGAGCGCTATGCCGCCCTTCGTGGGGATGCCGAAGTTGGCCGCGTCGATCGTTCCCTCGAGTCCCGCCGAGATCAAGTCGCTGATGTCGATCCCGATCAGGTTGAGGAAGTCCTTGATGGACTGGGGCAGATCGACCGATATCTGAACGAAGCCTTGCGCCTTCGCGTCGGCGTTCGGATCGAACTCCGCCGAGCACGCAGCGATGGTATCGTCCCCGCTTCCCGAGCTTCCCTTCTGCGGCACATTCGAGACGGCCAGCTGCGCGTGGAGCCCGACGGAAGCTCCGGCCTCGAGGTAGACGACCCCCGCGAAGACGGGGACTTGGAGCGTCGGCGAGTTCCAATTTTTCGACCAGCCAGGCGAGCCTGGCACGAGAGGGTTGTCCTTGGACCCGATCGATCCGCTATCCGTCCAGACCTGAGCGCCGAAGAGGTACACGTCCACCTCGCCGCTCACGGACTGCAGGCTCGCCTTGCCGCTCAGGGTGGCCTTCGCGACGTCGATCGGGTTTTTCAGCACGCTCACGTGGGCGTCGAGCGACGCCTGACACCCGGCGCTGCTCTTGTCACCCTGGTTGTCGAAGTCGAACGACAGCGTGGCCGATACGGCGCTCGGATCGCCGAGCGTCGTGCTCCACGGAGCGCCGTCGGGAGATCGGTCGGGCACGCCGTTGCAGGCGGGAGCCGGCGCTCCTCCGCCCGGCGCGGGGCCGGGCAGGCCAGGCATGCCGCGCGGAACGCCCCCGCCGAAGGGGCCGCCGCCGGGCGGTGGGCCCAGGTGCGGCGTGTATCCGAAGTGCGGCGCGTACTGGTACTTCCTCTGAATGATCGTGGCCCAGTGCGTGTGCTCCAGATCCTGCATCTGCTGGATCTCGGCCGACTGCGACCGGCGCTGCTGGGCAGCGATGGACGCGGTCTGCGGGCGCAGAGGCGCCACGCGCGGCATCGTCGCCAGCGGCGTGTGGCTCTGGTCCTCCAGCATCTTCATCAGCTTGAGCATGTCATGCCACCGGATGGTCTTGCCGCTGCTCAGCCGGATCGTCGCGTTGTCCGGAATGCGCTTCAGAATCTCGCGCTTGGTGAGCACCTGCCCGTTGGCCATCCGCAGCTTCTGATCCAGGTTCACGCTTCGCGGCACGACGTCGAGCGGCAGCGCGGACGCCGTGCGGGCGGTCAGTGCCGCCAGCGTTCCGATCACGGACACCATGAGAGTCCTGCGCATCGCCTGTCCTTCCGGCTAGATGGTATTCGTTTTGGACGAGCACCCGACGCAGCGCACGCACGCAGGTCCGAACGTATGCCGGTTGTCAGGCCGGCGCCGCGGTCGTTGCGTCGTCGCGCAATCGTCAGCGCAGCGCAGTGTCGTTGAACATTTGCACGATCACGCCCACGATGCCCTCCCCCGCGATGAGGCCCGAGGCGATGGGTACGACCAACGGTTCGGCCTGCCGGTCAGCGCCGTCACGTCGGGCACGAGCGCGTAGGAACCGATGCACGTGGCCGCCGTGCCGGTGAAGATGCCGAGGAACTGCGCGACGAACTGGCGGCGCGGGTGCGCGCCAAGCAGGTGGCCGGTCTTGAGATCCTCGAGCAGGTCTGCGCTCGCGAGGCCGGTGCTCGCCGTGACGCTCGCGGTCATCAGGTTGGCCGCGTACGCCTGCGGGATGAGGACGCCGTAGACCAGCGGCCGTGCTCTTCGTATCGAGCCGCCCCTGGCCGAAGCCGAGCGGCCTGGAGCACGAGATCGGGCCGGGCGGTGGGGAGCTCAGCCCTCGTACTCGAGCACGCCCGCCTGCTGGAGCTGCGCGATGGCCTTGAGCATGTCGTTCGAGCTGTCGCCCTCCATCAGCTCGAGGAGCGTCGTGGTGCCATCCATGCGCTCGGCGAGGGCGAGGGCGGGCTCGGACAGCTCGAACCAGGCGAGGTCCGACAGCGGCACGTTGACGCGGACCTTGCGGTTGAGCGGCGGCGCGACGGGCTGCTCGGCGGTCGACGTGAGCTCGCGCGGCGGAGCGCGCGTGCTCGCGGGCTTGGCCGCGCGCATCGCCATCTCCGACTCGCGGGCGAACTCCTCGGGATCGAAGGGGGGCGGGATCGTGGTGGGCGGCGGCCCCCCGTTCCGGCCTCCTTGGGAGCTCATGGCGTGCATTACACCACGGGGCGCGTCGCGCCGGACAAGTAGAGGTACGCTCGCGGAGCGATGAGACGCTCGAACCTCTTGCGCGCGGCCGGGGTGGTCACTTGGGCGACCACGCTCGTGCCTTTCGCCTGCAGCGAGAGCGGGAGCGCCGGCGCCAGCTCGCCCGGCCCCTTCGGCGCGTCGCCCGCCGTGAGCGCCACGGTGCGCCTCGCTCACCTGAGCGGCCCCGTCGACGTCGTGCGCGACAAGAACGGCCTGGTGCACATCTGGGCGACGCGCGCCACCGACGCGCTGCGGGTCGAGGGCTACCAGATCGCCCGGGACCGCACCGCCGAGCTCGAGCTCGCGCGGCGCTACGCCGAGGGTCGCCTGGCGGAGATCTTCGGCGCCGCGGACCCGGGCAAGATCGACCAGGACATCGCGATGCGCACGATCGGCCTGGCGCGCGTCGCCAGGCAGACCTACGACGCGCTGCCGGCGGGCTCCGAGCTCAAGGCGTGGCTCGACGCGTACGCCGACGGCATCTCGCAGTTCAACGCGCGCCTGCAGACGGGCGACGAGGATCTGCCCAAGTCGATGATCGGCATGCCCCGGTCGGCCTTCACGCCGTGGACGGGCGTCGACTCGCTGGCGGTCGGGCGGCTCGAGTCGTGGGACCTCGCGTACACGGGCGACACGGAGATCACGCAGACCGAGCTGGCGCAGACGGCGGCGACGACGTTCGCGGGCACGGCGCGCGCGGGCTTCGACGTCGACTTCCTGCGCTTCGCGCCGCTCGACCCGACGCTCGCGCTCGAGCGGGCGGGGTTCCCCGACGATCCGACGCACACGATGCTGCGGCGCGCGCCGCACCCGCTGCCGACGCCGCGCGTGCCGGCCGCGGTGCTCGCCGGGGCGCGCGGCTTCACGTCGGCGCTGGGCGAGGTGCGCGCGGGGCTGGGGCGCTACGGCGTGCGCGGCTCGAACGACTGGGTCGTCGGCCCATCGCGTACGGCGACCG
>JAJYCT010000019.1 GCA_021778125.1 Myxococcales bacterium | reverse complement strand
CCTCGGCCCACGGGCCAGGCCTGAGTGTTGGCCCCTGCCCCGAAGTCGATCGTCTCATCGATACACGCGTGAACCGCCGCTCCATCCGACGCGGTGGACGAGAACGGCAGGGTGGTCGCCCCTGGCGTACAGGAGGTCTTGCCGGAATCGCTCAGGCTGGTGATGATCGGGATGGGGACGATCCCGAGGTCCGACGGCGTCGGCTGTCCGGGATCCACGTGGAAGTGGAACAGCGCCTCGTCCATCGCACCACCGTAGTTCCATCCCGGGCCCTCGTCGTGCAGAGTGTACTGGCAACTCATCGGCTGGCCCGGCTGACACGCGCCGGAGTCGACGTACGCATCCGGGTGCGCGATGATTCGGTCAAGCGGGTAGCCCGCGTCGGGTGGAGGATTGGGGGGCACGTTGACGTCGAAGTAGCCCGAGCGGGACACCCAAAGGGTGCCCGGGCCTTGGCAGCTGACCTCGGTGAACTCGGACCAGCACTTTCTGGCGTGATCCTGCTCGCGGGCGAGCCTCGATGGCGCTCGATGGCGCACGGCGGCCGCTACTGCCACCCTGCCAGGTCCTTGCACCAGTCGGTCGGCCAACCGGTCGGCTGCGGACAGCAGCCGCCGGTCTCGACGATCCCCGACGGGGCGCCCAGGCAACCGAGCAGCTGGTTGAAGTTCTGCCCGAGCGGCGTCGTGCAGCCCTCCGTGTAGCAGCCGTACTCCGCGGTGACGCCCTCGCCGGCGACGCCCCAACCCGACTCGGACTCGGGCGAGGCGTTGACCTGCGTGCCGAGCACCGTGCCGCCGTAGACGAACGATCCGGACTTCAGGCTCGGATCGAGGTCGATGTTCTCGGCGAGGAAGATCTCGCGTCCCGCGCCGGGACCGGCGGTCAGCTTGTAGGAGACGAACGTCCCGCCGGGCCAGCCGGTGTCGTCCCGGTTGCGATAGAGGTCGATGGTCCCCGGGCCGATGGCGTAGATGGGGCCCGCGCCGGCGTAGTCGACGCCCTGATCGATGCGCTCCGGCGTGAGGCTCGTGACGTCGCGATACGGGTTGCAGTAGCGCTGGTTCTGCGGCGCGTTCGGCAGGCACGCGTGCGAGGCGCCGGTGGCGCAGACGTTCACCGTGCCGTCGGCCGGGTTGTCGGCGAGCTTCGCCGACGTCGCGGTCCCGCCGGCGGGGACCGCGAGCGTGATCGTCTTGCTCGCGTTGTCGACCGACACCTGCCCGTCGCCCGCGTTGCCGTTCGCGGCCACGACGTAGCTCGCGCCGCATGCCGAGCAGACGGCGAGCGCGATCCCCGTGGTCCCGACGGGGCCCGACCACTCCTCTCGATCGCCGGCCTGGCACGAGGGGACGGGGGCGGTGGACGCCGCGCCGTCGTGGTGATTGGCGTCGGCCGCGGCGTCCGCGGGATCCGAGCCCGACGCGTCCCCGGACGTGCCGGCATCCGGGAGCCCACCGTCGCCGCTCGCCTCGGTCGATGCGCTCGACGAGCACGCGGCCATCCACGCGAGGGCGCACGTCGCGAGCAGCGTGCGAGGCAAGAGCGTCGGCAGATCAGGGTGCAGCATGGATCGTCGTTGCTCCAGGGGCGCTCGGCGCGGTGGAAGGGCCGCCTCGGATAGCAGAGGTCGTGCCATCCGGACCCACGGCAAATCGACACCGTCGCGGCGCGCAGCGTCTGGATCCACGCTCCCCGCGGGAGCCCCTCGGACGCCGCTCGCGAGCCCACGCGAGAGACGCACGCCACCCGTCGCGAGGGGGATGGTATGGAAGGTCGTCGTGACCGAGGCCCTCATTCCCGGCGAGGAGATCATCTGGACGGGGCGCCCCGACTGGCGCGCCTGGCCGGGGCTGACGATCCTCGGCTGGGTCCTCGCGCCGGTCCTGGTGGGCATCGTCCTCCTGCTGGTGCTCGCCGTCCGCAAGCGCTCGATGTCCTGGAAGGTGACCACGCGGCGCATCGAGACCGAGAGCGGGTGGCTGTCGCGATCGCTCGACACGCTGGAGCTGTGGAAGGTGCAGGACGTCGAGCTCCGGCAGACCGCGCTGCAGCGGATGCTCGACGTGGCGACGCTCACGCTCCGCGCGCACGACGTGGAGGAGCCGGCGCTCGTCATCTTCGGCGCTCCCGGCTCGCGCGACGTCTACGACCGACTGATGACGGCGGTGATGGCCGCCCGGCAGCAGCGCGGCGTGCTCAATCTCAACCCGTGAGGCTGCTGCGGAGCTTCGAGGGGCGGCGGAAGGCGTGGGTGATGGGGCCGCGGTTCGCAGCCGGGGGGGGAATGACGCGCGGGGGAGCGCTCCCTCGCGGCGAAATGTTCTCCCGTGCGGCGAAATCTTCTCCCGTGCGACAAAAAGTGTTCCCATGCGCGAGAAACCGTTCCCGTGCGCGGAGAAACCAGTCTTGGGGCGCGATCGGATCGCATTTGAGCGGTGGAGAGGGAGGATCTGGGGCGCGGATCGGGGCGATCTGTCCCACGCAGGATCAGGACTTCATGGGTGGAGAAGGGCGATTTGGGGCCCGGAGAGGGCGGTCTTGTCGGCCCGGGGGATCGGTTTTGTCGTGGGATGATCGGCAGTTGTCTCGCGCGTCGAGGGGACTTGGGGCGTGGGGGAGGGCGATCGTACCGGCCGAGGGGGCGGACTTGATCACGTGTGGACGGGAAGAGGTTTGTCGCGCAAGGGAGAACATTTCGGCGCATGGGAAAGGTTTGTCGCGCATGGGAACGGTTTTGTACGGAGAGGAAACCGTTTGCTGCGCGGGACAAGACCGGATCCCAGGGGCGACAAGTCTCGATCCTGCGCGGGACAAGAGCAGAGATGGGGCGCGACGACACCGGGGCACGCGGGAGAGGGATCGAGATGAGGCGTGGGTGAAAGGTCGATCGGCCGGGCGCACGATCCGGATCGTGCGGGCGCCAGGTGCGAAGGTGCCGGCGGACAGGTCCGGATCGTGCCGGCGACGAGTCCGGGGATCGCGGGCGACGAAAGGCGTGCCGATCGGCGACAAGAGCGGGATCGTCGGGCCACAAGTCCGGGGTGTGCGGGAGACAAGTCCGGGGTGTGCGGTCACAGGGAGGCGTCGACGCGTGGGCTGACCCGAGCGCGAGGCCGGCGCCCTCAACGGGCAGGAAGCGACGGCGATCGTCGGCTCGCAAGCAGGGGCGGGCTGCGCTAGCGTCGGGCGCTCCGATGATCCCCCGGGTTCTCGCGGCGGCGGCGGCGCTGGTGTTGCTGAGCGGGTGCCCGGATCCCAACACGTACGGGACGCCGCGGACGCTGGCGCCGGGGGACTTGCAGTTTCAGGCGGCGCTCGGCGCGTGGGGCGGGACGGCGAGCGGCAGCACGGGGCTGTCGCCCGGGCTGCCGAGCGTGGGGATCCGCTACGGGCTGGTCGACCGGGTCGACGTGGGGGCCCGGATCGTGGGCTTCACGGGGCTCGGAGGGGATCTCAAGCTCAACGTGGTCCGCGGGCGGTTCGACGTGGCGTTCGATCCGGGGGTGCAGGCCTTCCGGCTGCTGGGCCCGACGCTCGGCAACGCGTCTGCCAACCCCGTCGAGGTGCTGCAGGTCCACCTGCCGCTGCTGCTCGGCTACAACTTCGACGAGGACCGGACGCTGGTGCTCACGCCGGGGTTCGTGGCCACGGCGACCGCGGGTGACGTGCTCGTCACCGGCGCGAACAACCCGCAGGCCACGAGCCCCACTTCCGACGTGCTCGCCTTCGCGACGGGGGGCGTGGGGGCCCGCCTCGGCCTCGGGGTCAACATCCGCACGAGCGACACGTTCTCGTGGCAGCCCGAGGTGACGGTGATGCACGAGCTCAACGGCGTCGAGTCGTGGGTGTACGTCGCCGGGATCGGCGGGAACATCGGGGCGCAGCCGGACTACTCGGAGTTTGCGCCGCCTCCGGAGATGTCGACCTTGCCATGACGTAACGCGGACACGTCGGGCTCGAGATTGGCGACCCCGCGCCCGCGCTCCAGGGTCAGCACGTCATCCGCAGCCTCGATGAGCTCGGGGGTGTGTGCCGCGAACGCGACCATCGCGCCCTGAGAGAGCTCGCGTACGAGCCGGGCGCACAAGGCGATCCCCGCGCGATCCAGGTTCGCGTCCGGCTCGTCGAGAAGGTACACCGCGGCGTCGTGGCAGAGCAGGCGCGCGATCGCGACGCGCTGGCGTTCGCCGACGGAGAGGGCGTCGATGGGGGCGGCGAGGGGAGCGTCCCCGAAGCGGTGGAGCGATGCGAGCAGGCCGACGCGGTCGAGGGCGGCGAGGATCCGATCATCAGTCGCTTCGGGGACCAGGAAACGGATCGCGGCACCGAGATCGGCCTGCGGCGGCATGTACGCGCGCTGGGGGAGGAACGCGATGCCGCGGCGCCAGGCCTCGATGTCGAGCTCGGACAGCGAGACTCCGCCGATCGTGATGTGGCCCGCGATCGGCGGGGCAAGACCGAGCAGAAGGCGCAGGCACGTGCTCTTGCCCGAGCCATTGGTGCCAGCGAGAGCCAAGACGCGGCCGCGATCCCAGGCGAAGGTAACGTCCTGCAGCGCGCGGCGGGTTCCCGAGGGGCCGTACTCGAACGATACGCGGGCAAAGTCGACGGTCGCGGGTAGCTGCGGCACCGGTCGCGCGCCCCCCGGAGGCCGTTTCGACAGACGAAGGGTCTCAGCGACCAGGCCTAACCACGGTTCGGCCTGTGTGAGCGCATAGAGGCCCTGTGCGATGCCCGCGAACGCGGGGGTGACGCTCGCGAAGAGCGCGAGGTCCGGGAGCGTGATCGCGAGCACCCCGCGCGAACGAGAGCTCAGCGCCACGAGGACCACGACGGCGGCGGCCACCGCGAGCATGGGAAGGCGACCCGACACGAGCGTCGCCGAGGCCACGCGCGAGCTGGCCCGCCACCAGGCACGCGCCCGTGCACGGGCTTCGTCCAGGAAGGCGTCACCTCGGCCAGCCGCCACGACTTCGAGGCGACCCTCGAGCGCGTCGACGAGCGCGAGAATCACCGCTTCCTGTGCAGCCCACGCACGCTTCGCGGCTCGCTGCAGGCGCCCTCGAGACCAGACGACGCCGGCAGCTGCCACCGCCGTCAGCGCGGCGGCCGACAGCACGAGTCGAACGGGCTCGATCGTCAGCACGACGAGCATCAGCAGGATCGATGCTGCCGTGTCGGCGAGCAGGTTGGGGACGGTCTGCGCCTGGGTGATGGCCGAGTAGTGGACTGCTTGCGGTAGGTCACTGCGGGCGTCGCGCCTCAGCAGCACTCTGGCGCGGAGAACCTCGCCTTCGATGAGCGTCGAGATGACCCGCTCGAACAGCTGCGCCTCGCGTCGTGCCGCCAGCGTACGCTGCGCGAAGCTCCTTAGCGTGAAGACGGCCGCCAGCGTGGCCGTCGCGCCGATCTTCGCGGCGAGCCCGCCTTGCAGGACGAACCAGGCCGTCGCTGGCGTCAGTAGGCGCTCGAGGAGCGCCAGCGCTGCCACCGCCCGAGCGCCGGGCCCCGCCGCTGGCGACGAGACCGACGCAAGGAGCCCTAGTGTCTCGCGGACTCGCGCACGCACGTGCCGCAGGCTATCGCCAGGGGTCCGCGGGCGTCCACGTCCTCACGCCTTCGCGGCCTACACCCAACCGAGGACCTAGGGATCGGCCGCGTGGATGGCGACGCCGATCGCGTAGTTGCCCGTCGGGGCGGACCCACCGCTCCGGCCCTCGACCACGATGTACCAGGGAGCGCTCCCGTCGATGGTGTGCGCGGCCACGTGCGCCGGCCAGACCGGGGACAGGTCGCCGTCCACGCGGACGAGCGTCTGGTCCTGGGTCAGCCAGGCCTGCGTGTCGAACGCGCTCGAAACGTAGACATCGGTCGGCTGTCCGGTGGCCGGAAGCTGATAGACGTCGAAGTCCGTGACGGGCGCCACTGCGCCCGTCAACAGGCAAACGCCCGCCCCCTGCGCCGCCACGGTCGCGCACATCACTTGCGCGCTCGCCGCGTTGAAGTGCAGGCCTGGCGCCTCGGTCTGGATCGCGTCGGCGCCGCGGAAGTCGGCGGCGATGCCGTAGCCGTACAGGGACGAGCCGCCGCCGAGCGTCTGGTCGCTGACCACCGAGTACGTCCACGTCTTGTCGAGCACCGGATAGGCGATGCTCGGCATCGAGGCCGCCACCGAGCCCACGAGGTCGGCGGAGCGGCCGCTCGTCGGATACACGTTGAGCCGCGGTGCCATGCGGCTGCCCGAGGTCGGCGTCACAGCGACGGACACCACGCCGGGGCCCGTCGTGTACGTCTTGTAGGCTCGGGTCCCGGCGACGGCGTCGATCCGCTCCTTGGCGAGCGGACTTCCCGGACTGAGCCAGAGCAGCGCGCCCGTACCTACGGTCACCGCCCTCGGCGTGCTCAAGAAGGTCTCCGGAAAGACGACTGCGCCTCCGAGGCTGAGCTCGACGTTCGCCACTTCGAGCTGCGCTGCGCCCGCAGGGGCCAGAGGGTCGACGAACGCGATGACCGACGCGCGTGTAGCTGTCTCCGCGGAGACGGTTCCCAGCGTGCTCACCGAACCGATGATCGCCATCGAGCTGGTGCTGAAGGAGTCGCCGTCCTGGTCGACCACGTCGAGCTGCACCAGCCCTCCCTGGATGGCATTGCCCGCCGTGATGGCCACGTCAATCGGCGCAGCCACGCGGAAGGCGCCGGCCGCGAGGAACTTCTGATCGCCCGTGGTCACGCTCACGGCTCTCGCCCCCACTGCTGCAGTGGCGTCGATCGCGAGGTGCGCCGACAAGGCGCTCGCAGACAGGCGCATGACGCTGGAGACCGCGATACCCGGCCCGAAGTCGATGCTCGTGGACGACGTGAACGCGGTGCCGCTGCCCAGCAAGACGACGTCGACCCCTCGGTCGAGCAACCCCACCGCCGGGACCACGCCGGAGAGGGACTGCGGCCCGCTGGTGCCGGGCGCTCCGGGCGCTCCTGCGTCGCCCTGGGGCCCCTGTGCGCCCTGGGAACCTTCCGGCCCTTGCGGGCCCTGCGCTCCCGTGGGCCCCAGCGGGCCCGTCGATCCGGAGCACCCGAGCATCGTCGCGGTCAGCGTCGGAACGACGACCGCGGCCCAAGCCGCTGCGCTGCGCATGACCTACCTCCAGTCCGTCTTGCACCTCGAGATGCACGCGAAGCGTGCATTGCGCGGGCCACGGCTGGGCGCCATTGCGCGACTTGCGATCGCCCGCACCCGGGGGCCCACGAGGCACCGCCACGCGCCACGAACCGCGCAAGGTGCGCGCTCACTTGCAATGTGTGCTCTCGATGCAGGTCTCCTTGCTGACGGGCACGGGAAGAGGTTCCGGCGAACGTGACATCGTGCCTCGGACGCCTCGCCGTCGGGATATGGGTGCGTTCGCGCGCCGGCTTGCCTCGGCTACAGGCTCCAATACCTCACGTCGGCGCGGACCTGAGCAGGTTCGAGCGCGCTCTTCACGTCGATCAGGACCCCGCCCCTGCGCAGCATGCAGTTCAACGCCTCGGTTCCCCGGTCGAGGTACCAGCGGTGGCTCACTGCAAGCACGAGCGCATCGAGGCGAGCCAGCTCGTCGACCGACACGAGCTTGATTCCGTACTCATGCGCCGCGTCGCTGGCGTCCGCGATCGGGTCATGCACCAGCGGTTCGATACCGAACTGCTTCAGCTCCCGCAGGATGTCCGGCACCCGGCTGTTGCGGATGTCGCTGCAGTCCTCCTTGAACGTCAGGCCGAGCACGCCCACACGCGCTCCCTTCACGCTGAGGTCCGCGTCGATGAGCAGCTTGACGACCTTCGCCGCAACGTACGGCCCCATGTTGTTGTTGATGCGGCGCCCCGCGAGGATGACCTCGGGCTGGTAGCCGAGCTGCTGCGCCTTCATCGTCAGGTAGTACGGATCCACGCCGATGCAGTGACCGCCGACGAGCCCGGGGCGGAAGCGCAGGAAGTTCCACTTCGTGGACGCCGCCGCCAGGACGTCGGACGTACGGATCCCGATGCGGTCGAAGATGATCGCCAGCTCGTTCATGAGGGCGATGTTCAGGTCGCGCTGAGTGTTTTCGATGACCTTCGCCGCCTCGGCGACGCGGATGCTCGGCGCGCGGTGGACACCGGCGTCGATGATCGCGCCGTAGGCCGACGCAACGCGCTCGAGCGTCGCGGCGTCCTCCCCGCTCACGACCTTCGTGATGCGCTCGAGCGTGTGCTCCTTGTCTCCTGGGTTGATCCGCTCGGGAGAGTAGCCGAGCTTGAAGTCGACGCCCTGCTTCAATCCGCTCACGCGCTCGAGGATCGGACCGCAGATCTCCTCCGTGACCCCGGGGTAGACTGTCGACTCGTAGACGACCACGGTGCCCTTGGAGAGGACCCGGGCGACCGCCTCGCTGGCGCGCTCGACCGGCGTGAGGTCGGGGAGGTTGTTCTGGTCGACGGGCGTCGGCACTGCGACGACGAAGAAGGTTGCGCCCTGAAGATCGGCCAGGTTGGCCGTCATCTGCAACGAGGTGGATTCGAGCACCTCGCGCGGCTGCTCGTGGTTCCGATCGAAGCCGCGTCGCAGCTCGTCGACTTTCTCCGCGTTGACGTCGAAGCCGATGGTGCCAGGGAACCTCCGGGCAAAGGCCAGAGCCACGGGCAGGCCCACGTAGCCCAGACCGATGACCGCGATGCGTTCGTTCATGAGGCGCTCAGGCCGCGGAGAATACTCGCGCTTCTCAGTGTCCGCGCGTCAAGAGAACATTCGGGCCCGGTGCCGGACGCCTCGCGAGGGCCGGCACGGGGGCGAACGAGAAATCCGGGCTCAGCCGCCGCCGCCTGCGTCCTTGATGGTCAACGAGTCGCACAGACCCTGCGACACACCGGGATCGCTGAAGAGCTGGGCCGTGTCACAGAGACCCGAGCTCGCGTTGCACACGAACGTCTGGCATTCGTTGGGATAATAGAACGTGTACCCGCAGACTGAACCGGTCGGCTGCGCCGCGACGCAGGTCTGCGTGCCCGCGTCCGGGTTCGGGTACTGGTAGTCGCAGTACGCCGTCTTGGGTGCCGTGCCACGGTACTGGCACTGGTCGTTCGTCGTACACGGCGCCCCCAGCGCGAGGATGGGAGTGCACGTCCCGTTGCTGCAATAAGAGTCGGGCGCGCACTCGATCGACCCGTGGCAGCCCGTGCCGTTGACCGGAATGCCCCCCGTCAGCGCCGCGAAGCACTGACTGGTCACCTGCTGCCATGACGTGTCGTGGACGCTGCCGCAGGGCAGCGCGGAGATGTCCGCTAGACATGCTGCCGCCGCGCTCGGGTTGTACGCCACCGCGGCCCCGCCGTCGGCCTGCAGGGCCGGCTCGGCGAGGTAGAGGCCGTCGCCGTTGAGTCCGCCGAACGACGTGAACACCGCGAAGCACTGCTGCATGTTGAAGGAGGACGTGTTCGAGCCTTCGCAGCATGTTGCGAGGTGGTTGCAGATGGTCTGCACGACCTCGTTGGGGAAGAAGGCGTAGGACGGGGCCGCTTCCGGGCTGCCGTCGCCGGTGCCAGAGTCAACGGAGCCGGAGTCCACGATGATCCCCGAATCCACCGTGCCCGAGTCGACCGTGCCGGAGTCCCTGGTCCCGGAGTCGACCGTGCTGGAGTCGACCGTTCCCGAGTCGGTTCCGGTCTCGGTCGACGTGACGTCCTCGCCGCCGTCGGCTGCCGAGTCCCCCGTTGCGTCCTCCCCCGCGTCGGAGCCCGGCGACGTAGCCGTCGAACCGGAACACCCCGCTCCCGTCATGACCAGAGCTCCAACCACGGTACCGACGGCCCCCAAGGCACCAGCCACGCGCAGCAAGTTCTTCACGGCAAGTCTCCTTTCATCCCCAGTCGCCTCCAGCGGGAAGCAGCTCAACCCGAGAGTACCCCGTCACGGCTGATCCGTCACCAGGCGCGCGATTTCGAAGCCGTCGACGTCGCCCGGGCGCAGGGGCTGGCCTGCCAGTTCTACCCACGCGTGACCGAACAGCGGACGACGGGCGAGCGGATCGACCCCGATCACGACGGCCGCGCCCGGGACCATGGCCGCAACCGTCATGGCCCGGCTCAGGCACGTTCCTCGGGAGTCGATGGCGTTCGCGACGGCTCGCGCTTCGTGCGCAAGCAGGCGGGGCATACGGCGCCCCACGGCATCGACGATGCGCTTCGCCCTCAACGGGGAGGCCAGCCGAAGAGCCATCCGGGCCACGGCGTGCAGCGCGTGTGCGGCCGCGACGGCCCTCATGGCTGGGCCTTGGCTGCTACCACGGCCAGGCCGCGCTCGAGGAGCGCTTCGACCAGATGGCGCGCATCGTCGAGCACTCGATCCACGGGTTCACCGTACTCGGCCGAGAGCACCTCGGCCACCTCACGCAGGGTCCGTCCGGCCGCGAGCTGGACCCACATGCGCGCCCCCACCTCGTCGAGCCCGAAGTAGTCGCCGCGCGCCAGGTCGAGGATGATCAGCTCCCCTTCGAACTCCCGCACGTGGACCCCCGTAGCGACGAGGACGCGATCGTGGTCGCCGAGCCTCATGGATTCCCCCCGGCAGTCAGAAGAGCCTCCAGCAGGTCGCCGAGGGCGGACAGCTTCTCCAACGCGCGCGGACGGCGCAGCTCGAAGATCGAGACTCGTCGGCAGACCTCCATGAGTTGCTCGAGCTCCCGGACGCGCGCCGTCGGGTCGTCGATGTCGAATCGAACCGCGCAACCGGCCAGCACGGCGAAGGCCTCGGCCCCCGCGAGTCGACGAAGACTCGGTTCCGCCGAGTCGTCGAACGTGAGACCACAGATCGCGATGACGTCTGGCCGCCCGGTGCACCGCGCTCGTGGAGCGACCCGGGTCTTGAACTCGGATGAGGCATCGAGTCCCAAGGCCCTTCGCGCCGCGGGCAACAGCCAGCTCGTAGGCTCGGTCGGCGTGATCTGGATCCGCCCCTCCACGGCATCGAGCGCCGCCGCGTCGTCGCTCACGAGCTCGACGCCCGCACGCCGCGCGAGCTCTGCGATCGTCGTCGACTTTCCGGCTCCGCTCGGGCCCACGCAGACGATGGCGCGGCCGTTCCGCGCGGCCGACGCGCCGTGCAGGGCGAGCCTCCCTTCGAGGGTGCGCAGCAAGGCCGGGACCGGGCCTTCGAGCAGCTTGGCGACCGCCGCCGGTGAGGCATCCGGGTAGGGCTCGAACGTCGGCGCCGGATCGCCCGGGCGAGCGCTGAGCCTTCCGACGCCCACGAAGTCGGCCACGAGGCTCTCTCCGTCACGTCCGACCCGGAAGATCAGCTCGTCGCGCTCACGCTGCTCGCAGAGCCAGGTAAGGGCGGCCATGGCGGGGCCTTCAGGCCCTTACGTCCGCGGCGACAGTGCGCGGAGGTCGCGGTGTCAGATCTCCCCGCTCGTACGCTCGCACGAATGCCTCCACGGCGAGGGCAGGCCACAGCAGGAGCCACTCCCCACTCGCGCGGGCCTCGCCCGTGAGCTTCCGGTACGCGCGCAGGTATGGGGCCGGCTCGACGAGCCCGAGCCTACCGAGCTCCCTCATGGTCGCCAGATCCTCGAGCGCCCCGAACCCCCCGGCGCCCTGGACGACCTCGTCGTAGCCGCAGACGAACTCCGCCTTGTCGGGGCGATCGAGGATCTGGTCGGGTACCAGGCCGCGCATGGCCAACCGGTACAAGCCTTTGAGGCGACCTCCGTGCAACAGCATGGTCGGAGGGATCCGGGTAACGAAGGAAACGAGCTCGCGATCCAAGAAGGGGCTCGCCGTGGCGAGCCCCGTCGCTGCGGTGACCTGCGCCTGGACCTCCATCACGCTCTGCAGGTAGCGCGCGGCCAGGATGCGATGCCGCGACCTCAGATGGACGTCCTGCGGATAGCGACGCCGATCCCTCGCCGCAGTCGTCTCCACGAGAGCGCGGAGCTCGGGTCCGAGCCAGTCCTGATCCACCCGGTTGCGCATGCGGCGTGTCGCGAGGGCCAACCAGGGCAGCGTGGTCGCGGCGAGGGGGCGCAGGACGAACGAGACGACTCGCTCGGCCGCGGACGTCCTCCAGTAGAGTCGCAGGCGGACCGCATCCCGCAGCGCTTCCACGAGATGCCCCCCGCGTGCGACCTGGGCGAGGAACCGTGGCTCGCCATCGATGAGATCGTCCCCGCAGACACCAGAGATCAGGCGATCGGCGCCGGCCTCCCGGGCTGCCGCCGCGAGGCCTACGTCCACCGCTATCGATGGCCATGCCGCGGGCGACGCATCGATGACGAGCGTCTTCCGGAGGAAGGGGCTCAGGCCACTCGCTCCGACCCGGATCGGCTCGAGGCCCAGGGCGGACGCGAGCGCCCGGAGGTAGGGACGGTCGTCGCCAGGGCCGGCGAAGTCGAAGGCGATCGCTTGGACGTCGCGCTTCGGAGCCCCCCGAGCGATGGCCACGGCGGCTGCCAGGAGGCCGCTCGAGTCGACGCCTCCGCCGGCCATCACGGCCACCCGGGTCGCACCCTCGATCGAGCGGCGAACGGCAGAAAGGACGTGTGCCCGGAGCTGGTCGGCGAGCTCCTCGGCCGTCCCCTCGAGCAGCGGCTCCACACCGATGGCATGGGTCCGGGTCGCGACGCGGCGCTCCAGGGACAACACCAGCGCCTGGCCGAGGTCCACACGGGAGACGGCGTCGTAGACGGTCGCGGTCGGATCGAAGTGGGGCCATTCGACCGCGAGTGACGCGAGCCGCTGCACGTTCAAGGAGGGCCGGTGCCCGATGACATGCAGCAACCCGGCGAGTTGCGAGCACACGACGACGGCCCCCGTCGCCCTGTCGCGCCAGTAGTAGAGGGGGCGGCCTGCGAGCTGCGCCCGGGCGAGCAGGAGGCCGTCATCGGCGGCAGGACTGACGAGCGCGAAGTCTCCGCTCGCACGCCCTAGGTCCAGCCCCAGGTGATCGACCGCCGTATCCAGACGGCCCAACACGGCGCCATCGCCCGTGCGGCCCGCTCGCCCGCAATGCGGCCACGTTGCAAAGACGGCGCGGCCCACCGTCCAGCGGGCGCTCGTGGGCCCCGCCCACGCGACGATCCTGGCCATCCGCTCGTCGCGGTCGGCGACGCTCGGAGCCAGGACTGCAGCGATCATCCGTTCGTTCGGTGCCCGCCGGTCTCGGAGGTGCCCTTGGTCCCGCCGAGCGTGATCTCGCGGACCGAGCCTAGATGCCGCAGCGTCGGGCGCGAGTATTTGCGCCGCGCCGCGGCTTGCTCGCCGGCGCCGGAGCACGCGGCTTCGAGCCCATCTTGCTTGCGATCCGTCACGGGTTCTCCTCCATCACAGGACACCGACCCTACCTGACGTTGGTGTCATGAGCCACCCCTAAGATTCACGCGCTCGTGCGAGCGGCCCAGCCCTTGTGGTGACCGAGGGCCAGTGCAGTTCCCAGGGCGCCGAGGCCCAGTGCCTTGCAGCGCATCCACCAGTCGTCCGAGCAGGTCCGGGCCAGCACGGCCGCTGCGGCAACCGAGGACGCCGACGGGCTCCGGATGGTGGCCGCAAAGGCGCGGGCGTAGACCGGGCGGGGAGGCACGCTTCCCAGCCGGATGAGCACCTCGCCCCACGTCGTGCCCGGTGTCCGGCGCTCGAGCCAGTCGGCCACGAGCCAGACGAGCGCCGTAAGGCGGGCTTCGCGGGCTCTCGACACCATGCGGTCCGCGTGGAACTCCGGACGGCGCGCAAGCAGAGCCAGATCGGTCGCGCACGTTGGAGGAGCGAAGCGGAGCTGGTCCTTGAACGCGTTCACGCAGAGGACGAGCGCGTGGTCATGGACCTCCGGCTCCCTGTGCCGGAAGCCGAAGGGCGCCGTCTGGACGGTCGAACGGCGGAGCATGGCATCCACGTCCACCGCGCACACCCCTGGTGGACCGATTGTCGTCTCGATCTCGATGAGTGTGTTGCAGACATCAAGATCGAGCGTTCCGAGCTGTCGGGAGGTCCGGCGAACGGGCCATCCAGACGCCGAAGCCACGCGCGCGACGCGCTGGAGGTCCGCAGGGCGGACGCGCAGATCGACGTCCCCCATCGGCCGGTCAGCGAGGCTGCCGTACAGCCGCGGTGCGAGGACCACCCCCTTCACGGGGAGCGCGTCGATGCCTTCTCGGTCGAAGGCCACCAGTACCTGTTCGAGCGCTACTGCGGCGTACTGGTGCCGAACCCAGGTCGCGAGGCGCGGATCCTGGGCCTGGCCTAGAGGCAAGCCCCCGCCTCCAGGCTGCACGTCCCCGAACCGTGACACGTCAGGCCATCGGTACCGGGGGTCTCGCCGCAGGCGTTACAGCCATCCTGCAGGCATACCTGGCTGGCGCTCGGACACGACCCCGCGTCGCCGCTTGCGCAGGGGCAGCGTACCTGGTTCGTCGGGCACTGCCCGTTGTAGAAGGTGTTGATCAGGTAGAACGTGAGGCACGCTCCGGACGGAGCCCCCTGAGCGTTGCAGCATTCGACGGGGCGTCCGGTGCACTGGACGCAGTCGCTAACGCACGACTGGTCGTCGTTGCAGGCGAGGTGTCCCGCGTCGCACGCGCCGCACGGATCGGTGCCCGGAGGCAGGCAGTCGTTCCCGCATCGGAACCCCGCGCCGCAGTCAGGGCCCGCTTCGAGCACGCCGGACTCCTGGAGTGGCCCCGAATCGACCGACTGAGCATCCATCGTCACCGCGTCCACGATGGAGGAATCCGTCACGACGCTGGCCTCCGTGGCCCCGTCCTCCGCCGGCCCGCCCGTATCGGTCGTCGAACCATCGGGCCCGACAGTCCCTTCCCCGTTGCTGGACAGGCTGCAGGCGTAGGACCCCAGCATGGCCAACACTGCAATCGCGCCGACGCATCCGCGAGCGAAACGAGCCCTCATGGTGTCCAGTGTACGCTTCGTGGCGAACGAGCGCACCCCTGCAACAGGCGTGACTGCGGCCCCCTTCACGTCGCGCGTCTCCGGAACCATTCGTAGGTGTCCGCGACGCCCTTCTCGAGCGAGATGCGCGCGCGCCAGCCCAGGGCATGCAGCCGGGAGACGTCGAGGAGCTTGCGGGGAGTGCCGTCGGGCTTGGAGGCATCGAATCGGAGCTTCCCCTCGAAGCCGACCACCCCGGCGATCAGCTCGGCGAGCTCCCGGATGGTCACGTCGTCGCCGACGCCTACGTTCAGCGCGAGCTCGCCCTCGTAGCGCTGCATCAGGAACACGCAGGCGTCGGCCAGATCGTCGACGTGCAGGAACTCGCGCCGCGGCTGACCGGTGCCCCAGACCTCGACCTCGGCTGCCCCCGCAGCGCGCGCCTCGTGGATCTTGCGGAGCAGCGCCGGCAGCACGTGCGACGTCTCGGGATCGAAGTTGTCGTGCGGGCCGTACAGGTTGGTGGGCATGACGGCGATACCCCGGAAACCGAACTGCCGGCGGTACGAGCGAACCATCTCGAGGCCGGCGATCTTGGCGAGCGCGTAGGGCCGGTTGGTCGCCTCGAGGGGACCCGTGAGCAGGCACTCCTCGGTCATCGGCTGGGGCGCTTGCTTCGGGTAGATGCATGAGGACCCGAGGAACAGGAGCTTCTCGACGCCCGCCCGGTGGGCAGCGTCGATGACGTGCGTCTGGATGAGGAGGTTGTCGCGGATGAAGTCGGCGGGATACGCGTTGTTCGCATAGATGCCGCCGACCTTGGCTGCGGCGAGGAACACGTAGTCCGGCCGCTCCTGCTCGAAGAACCGGTCGACCTGGTCCTGGCGGCGCAGATCCAGCTCGGATCGCGTGCGCAGGACGAGATGGTCGAAGCCGTCGGTCTCGAGGCGGCGCACGATGGCCGAGCCCACCAGGCCGCGATGGCCGGCCACGTAGATGCGGTCGCCCTTGTTCATTCGCGACCGCCTCCGCGTACGCCCAAGGTGTGCCCCGCGTCGCGCAGCGTCTTCTCCTGGCGCGCGAGCTCGAGGTCGTGGCTGCACATCATCTTCACGAGATCCTGGAAGCTCACGCGGGGCGCCCATCCGAGCGCCGCGCGCGCCTTGCGCGGGTCGCCGCACAGGTGGTCGACCTCGGAGGGGCGGAAGTAGCGCTCCTCGATCTGTACGTAGGGCGTCCACTCGAGGCCGTGGAAGGCGAAGGCGGCCTCCACGAACTGGCGCACCGAGTAGGCCTCGCCGGTGGCGACGACGTAGTCGTCTGGCCGGTCCTGCTGCAGCATCCGCCACATCGCCTCGACGTAGTCGCCCGCGAAGCCCCAGTCGCGCTTCGCCTCGAGGTTGCCGAGGTAGAGCTTGTCCTGCAGGCCCAGCTTGATGCGCGCGGCGGCGCGCGTGATCTTGCGCGTGACGAACGTCTCGCCGCGGCGCGGGGACTCGTGGTTGAAGAGGATGCCGTTGGACACGAACATCCCGTACGCCTCACGGTAGTTCACCGAGTACCAGAACGCGGCGACCTTGCTGACCGCGTACGGGCTGCGCGGGTGGAACGCGGTGGACTCGCTTTGCGGGGGCTCCGCGGCGCCGAACATCTCGGACGAGCCGGCGTTGTACACGCGCGTGCTCCGGCCGGAGCCGCCCATCGAGTCGCGCAGCGCCTCGAGCAGGCGCAGCGTCCCGGTCCCGTCGACGTCGGCGGTGTACTCGGGCTCATCGAAGGAGACGCGCACGTGCGACTGCGCGCCCAGGTGGTAGACCTCGTCGGGGCGCACGCGCTCGAGGATGCGCCGCAGACCCGTGCCGTCGGAGAGATCGCCGTGGTGCAGGAAGAGGCGCGCCGTCGGATCGTGCGGATCCTTGTAGAGGTGGTCGATCCGGTCGGTGTTGAACGTGCTCGCCCGCCGGACGATGCCGTGGACCTCGTAGCCCTTCTCGAGCAGGAGCTCGGCGAGGTACGAGCCGTCCTGGCCGGTGATCCCGGTGATCAGCGCGCGCTTCATGGCGTCCTCATAGCAGAAAACGGCCTCGTTCCTTTCTGGGGGCCGCCTGCCACTCCTGGAGGCTGAGCAGCGGCGCTTCGGTGTGCTGTCGCCCGGCCTCCAGCGCCGTCAGGATGGCGCATCCCGCGGCGACCGTCGTGAAGTACGGGACGTCACGCGCGACCGCCTCGCAACGAAGCGGACGCGTTGCGGCCGTCTCGGCGCGCGTGGTCGCCGTCACGAACAGCGTGGCGACGCGCCCCGCGCGGAGCTCGTCGAGCGCGGCGGCGTCGTCTCTTGGCACCACGGCCAGTCCCTGGCGCGCAAGGGCCTCGGCGGTGGACGGCGTGGCGACGAGTCGGAAGCCCAGCGCCGACAGACGCCGACCGATCTCTCCGGCGACCGAAGGGGCGGTCCCGGGCAGGCTGAGGAGAACGTCTCCCTCCCACGCGAGTGGAAGACCGGCAGCGAGCGTCGCCTTGCCAAAAGCGCGCCCGAACGCCGGCGCGATACCCATCACCTCGCCGGTCGAACGCATCTCCGGCCCGAGCGCCGGATCGGCGCCCGGCAGCCGCGCGAACGGGAACACCGCCTCCTTGACCGCGGTGAAGCGCGGTCGCCTCTCGACGAGCCCGAACTCGGCGAGCTTGCGCCCGAGCATCACGTGCACGGCGATCTTCGCGATCGGCACGCCCGTCGCCTTCGCCACGAACGGCACCGTACGCGAGGCGCGCGGGTTGACCTCGAGGACGAAGATCTGGTCGCCCACGACCGCGAACTGGATGTTCATCAGGCCGACGACGCGCAGCGCCTTGCCGATCTGGCGGCTCTGCTCGGCCAGCCGCTCCTGCACGTCTTCGCTGAGCGAGAAGGGCGGGATGGCGGCCGCCGAGTCGCCCGAGTGCACGCCGGCGCGCTCGACGTGCTCGAGGATCCCCGCGACGAACACGTCATCGCCGTCGCACACGCAGTCGACGTCGACCTCGACGGCCTCGCCCAGGAAGCGATCGATCAGCAGGGGGCCGGTGGCCCCCACGAACGCCCTGCGGCCGTAGGTCTCGAGCTCGTCGGCGCTGTGGCAGACCGCCATCGCCTGGCCGCCCAGCACATAGGACGGTCGGACGAGCAGCGGATAGCCGAGGGTCTGCCCGACGGCGATGGCCTCGGGCATTGAGCGGGCCGCGCGCGCCTCGGGGCGCCTGACCGCCAGCGACTCGAGGAACGCCTCGAACTGCTCGCGGTCCTCGGCGCGGTCGATCGTCTCGGCCGACGTGCCGAGCAGACGGATACCCGCCTTGGCCAGCCCCGTCGCGAGCTTGAGGGGCGTCTGCCCCCCGAGCTGCACGATGACGCCCTCGAGCGTCCCCTGGCGCTGCTCTTCCTCGCAGATCGCCAGCACGCTCTCGAGCGTCAGCGGCTCGAAGTAGAGCCGGTCGGCGATGTCGTAGTCGGTCGACACCGTCTCGGGGTTGCAGTTGACCATCACCGACTCGACGCCCGCCTCGCGCAGCGCGAAGGCGGCATGCACGCAGCAGTAGTCGAACTCGAGCCCCTGGCCGATGCGGTTGGGGCCCGCGCCGAGGATGATGACCTTGCGACGGTCGCTCGGCTGCGCCTCGTCGCCGCCGTCGTAGTGCGAGTAGAGGTAGGGGGTGCGGGTGTCGAGCTCGCCCGCGCACGTGTCGACGCGCGAGAAGCTCGCGCGGACACCCGCCAGATGGCGCCGTGCCGCGATGGCCGCGGGCGTCTCGCCGACCCGCCGAGCGATCGCAGCGTCGCTGAACCCCAGGCGCTTGGCCTCGAGCAACCCCTCGGCGCTCGCCGAGATGCGTGCCTCGGCGGCGACCAGACGCCGCAGCTGCGCGATAAACCACGGATCGATGGCCGTCGCCGCATGCAGCTGCGCGTCGGACCAGCCGCGCTCGAGCGCGGTGACCACGTCGAACAGACGCTCGGGGCTGGGGGTCGCGACGAGCTCGCGCAGCGCCGCGTCGGCGTCCGGCGCCTGCGGCGCACGCGCGAGGAGCTGCGCATCGGTGGCGTGGCGCACCAGGCCGTCGGCGCCGGTCTCGAGCGAGCACGCCGCCTTCTGCGCGGCCTCGGCGAACGTCCGCCCGATCGCCATGACCTCGCCGATGCTCTTCATCTGCGTGCCGAGCGAGCGGTCGGCCCCCGGGAAGCGCTCGAAGTCGAAGCGAGGCCACTTGACCACCACGTAGTCGAGCACCGGCTCCATGGCCGCTGCGGTGCCGGTGATCGTGTTGCGGACCTCGTCGAGCCGGTACCCGAGCGCGAGCTTGGTGGCGACGCGCGCGATCGGGTAGCCGGTGGCCTTGGAGGCGAGCGCGCTCGAGCGTGAGACGCGCGGGTTCATCTCGATGACGTGGAAGCGGCCGGTGCGCGGATCGACCGCGAACTGCACGTTGGCGCCGCCCGTGGTGACGCCGATCTCGCTCATCACCGCGCGCGCCGCGTCGCGCAGGCGCTGGTACTCGCGATCGGTCAGCGTCATCGCGGGGGCGACGGTGATCGAGTCACCGGTGTGCACGCCCATCGGATCGACGTTCTCGATGGCGCACACGACGATGAAGTTGTCGGCCTCGTCGCGGATGACCTCGAGCTCGAACTCCTTCCACCCGAGGACGCTTTGCTCGACGAGGATCCGGCCGTCGGGTGAGCCGCGCAGCGCCCGCTCGAGCATCTCGCGCAGGGGCGCCTCGTCGCGCACGATGCCGCTGCCCCCGCCGCCGAGGGTGAAGCTCGACCGCAGGATGACCGGCAGGCCGACGCGCTCGGCGAAGCGCAGACCGTCGTCGACGGAGCCGACGTACTCGGCGTCAGGGCAGGTGAGGCCGATGCCCTGCATGGCCGCGCGGAAGAGATCGCGTTGTTCCGCCATGCGGATCGAGCGCACCGACGCTCCGATCAGCTCGATGCCCAGGCGCTCGAGGGTCCCGTCGTCGCTCAGCGCGAGGGCCAGGTTGAGCGCCGTCTGGCCGCCCAGCGTGGGCAGCAGCGCGTCGGGCCGCTCGCGCTCGAGCACGCGCCGCACGCTCTCGGGCTCGAGCGGCTCGAGGTACGTGCGGACCGCGCGGTCCGGATCGGTCATGATCGTCGCGGGGTTCGAGTTGACGACGACGACCCGCACGCCCTCCTCGGCGAGGGCGTGGATGCCCTGCGTGCCCGAGTAGTCGAACTCGCACGCCTGCCCGATGACGATCGGGCCCGAGCCGATGACGGCTACGCTGCGTAGGTCTTCGCGTCGGGGCATCGCAGACGGGGCTTCCCCATGATAAGACGCGGCAAACCGCGCCCGCGTTCAGGTGAATCGGCCGCAGGCTAGCACGCTGCACGCGACCGAACGCCTGAACCCCGCGCCGCAACGAACCAGGTCCCTCCTTACGCGCATGGCCCGCCTCGTCCTCGGCATCAACTCCGCCCACGCCGACTCGTCGGCGGTCCTCGTCAGCGAGCGCGGCGTGCTCGCCGCCATCGCCGAGGAGCGTCTCAACCGCAACAAGCACTGCGCCGGCTTCCCGCGCCTGGCCGTGCAGGAGGTGCTGCGGATCGCCGGGGCGAGCCTGCGCGACGTGACCGACATCGCCGTCGCGCGGGATCCGAAGGCCAACCTCGCGGCCAAGGCGGCGTTCGTGGCCAGGCGGCCGGCGACGACCCTGCCCCGCGTGCTCGACCGCCTGCGCATCCACCGCGAGGTGGCGTCCACGTCCGATCAAGTGGCCGACGCGATGGGCGCCGCGGCCGCGGACGTGCGCGCCGGCTTCCACCAGGTGGAGCACCACGTCGCGCACGTCGCGAGCTCGTTCTTCTGCTCGCCCTTCGAGCGCGCGACCGGCATCACGGCCGACGGTGCCGGCGACTTCGCCAGTGGGCTCATCGCGCGCTGCGAGGGGACGCGGATCGACGTCGAGCGGCGGACGCTGTGGCCGCACTCGCCCGGCGTCTACTACACGGCGATCTGCCAGCTCATCGGCTTCGACCGCTTCGGCGAGGAGTACAAGGTGATGGGCCTCTCGGCGTACGGCGTGAACCGCTACGTCCGCGAGATGCGCGAGCTGGCCTCGTACGCGCCGGGCGAGGGGTTCCGCCTGAACCTCCGATACTTCAAGCACCACGAGCAGACGCGGGGCCTCGAGATCGTCGAGGGGCAGGAGGTGTCGGTCCCGGCGCTGTGGTCGCCCGAGATGGAGCGCCTGCTCGGGACCGCGCGGCGGCGGCCGGCGCCGGTCGAGGATCGCGAGCGCGACGTCGCGGCGTCGATGCAGACGCACTTCGAGGACATGTACCTGGCGTACGTGCAGGACGCCGTGCGCGCGGTGGGCGTCCGGGACGTCGTCATGGCCGGCGGCAGCGTCCTCAACTCGGTGGCGAACGGGCGGATGCTCACCGAGCGCGTGGCCGATCGCGCCTACTTCCACCCCGCGGCCTCCGACGACGGCACGGCCGCCGGGGCGGCGCTCTTCGTGCAGCACCAGAAGCACGGCGTCCGGCGCGCCGAGCCGCTGCGCCACGCGTACCTCGGGTCCGAATGGACCGACGAGCAGATCGAGAGGGCCGCCGCGGCGTCCGGCCTGCGGTTCGAGAAGCTCGGGCGCGAGGCGCTCATCGAGCGCGCGGCGGACACGCTGGCGAAGGGCCGCATCATGGGCTGGTTCCAGGGGCGCGAGGAGTGGGGCCCGCGCGCGCTCGGCAACCGCAGCATCCTCTGCCACCCGGGCTGGCCCGACATGAAGGCCACGCTCAACGCGCGCATCAAGAACCGCGAGCCGTTCCGGCCGTTCGCGCCGGCGGTGCTCGCCGAGAAGCTCGACACCTGCTTCCGCGGCACGCACGAGGTGCCGTTCATGATCGTCGTCTACAAGGTGCGCCCCGAGTGGAAGGACCGCCTGAGCGCGATCACCCACGAGGACGGGACCGGCCGCGTGCAGACCGTCCGCCGCGACGAGAACGCCCTGTACTACGACCTCATCTCGGCCTTCGAGAAGCGAACCGGAACGCCCGTGGTGCTCAACACCTCGTTCAACGAGAACGAGCCCATCGTGCACACGCCCGAGCAGGCGATCGACTGCTTCCGGCGGACGCGGATGGATTGCCTGGGGGTGGGATCGTTCTGGATGGAGAAGAGCGACGCGGGATGAAGATCCTGCACGTCATCCCGACGATCGCGCTGGAGCACGGGGGACCGAGCCACGGGGTCCGGATGATGGCGACAGCGTGCGCCGCGCGCGGGCTCGAGGTCGAGGTCGCGGCGACGAGCTTCGGGACGCCACAGGGGCACGAGGATCCGAGGCGCGTGTGGACCTACGAGGAGCAGGCGGTGCGCTACCGGCTGTTCCCCCGTGTGACCGGATCGGGCTGGAACCTGTCGCTGCCGCTGACGCGCTGGCTCTACGCCAGCGCGGGGCACTACGACGTGCTGCACGTCCACGCTCCGTTCTCGTATCCCTCGCTCGCGGCGTGCTCCGCGGCACGCTACCGCCGCGTGCCCTACGTCTACCGCACGCTCGGCACGATGGACCCCTGGTCGCTCCGCCACCGGGCGTGGAAGAAGTGGCCCTACTACCAGCTCCTCGAGAAGCGGAACCTGCGCGCGGCGGCGGTCGTGCACGTGACGTCCGAGATGGAGCGTCAGGCGCTCGACGACCTGGGGTTCGGGGCCCGGACCTGCGCGATCGGCTACGGCGTACAGTTGCCGAGGGCGGTCCAGCGGTCCGCAAGTGAGACCCTGCGCATCCTGTTCATCGGGCGCCTGCACCCGATCAAGGGGCTGCCGGTGCTGCTCGACGCCGTCGCGAAGCTGCCCGACATGAGCGGGCGCGCCTGGCGTCTCGACATCGGCGGAGGCGGCGACGACGCGCACCGCGCCGAGCTCGAAGCCCAGGCGCGGTCGCTCGGCATCGCGGCGCGGGTCCGGTTCTTCGGGTTCGTGCACGGCGACGAGAAGGCGCGCCTGCTCGCCGACAGCGACGTCTTCGTGCTGCCCAGCCACCACGAGAACTTCGGGCTCGCGGCGCTCGAGGCGATGGGCGTCGGGTTGCCGGCGGTGGTGAGCGACGGCGTCGCCCTGTCGTCCGAGATCGACGCCGCGGGCGCCGGGATCCGATTTCGGGACGGAGACGCCGGTGGGCTCGCCGCGGCGCTCGGTCGGTACCTGGACCCGACCGTGCGTGCGCGTGCGGGGGAGCGAGCGCGTGGGCTCGTCCAGGAGCGCTTCACGGTGGAGGCGATGGCCGGCGCGCTGGAGCGGATGTATCGCGGCGCCGCGGGCCGGGCGGTCACGACATCCGATGCCGCCGGCACCAGCGCGCGAGGGCGATGAGCGCCCAGACGCGCGAGTAGGACAGCCTGCCGTGCTCGAAGGCCCGCCAGGCGTCGCGCACGGCCGACGCGTCGAGGGGCGAGGATGAGCCCGTGTCGAGCAGAGCGTCTCTCGCCCAGGTGCGGAGCTCCCCGCGGAGCCACGCCTCGAGCGGCAGCGTGAAGCCCATCTTGCGGCGACGGCTCGTGTCGCTCGGCAGCTCGGGCACCGCCCGGGCGAGGAGCGGCTTGTTCACGCCGCGCGCGAGCTTCATGCGACCCGGCAGGGTCATCACGCGTTCAATCAGCCGATCGTCGAGGAAGGGCTCGCGGATCTCGAGCGCGTGCGCCATGCCCATCACGTCCGAGTCGCGCAGCAGCGTGTTGCGAAGGTAGTTGGTCAGATCGAAGTGGCCGTAGCCCTCGATGGCATCGGCGTCGGGGCCGCCCAGCCAGCGGGCGACCGCGTCGTCGCCCTCCAGCGGCGGGACGGGCCCCGGATCCTCGCCCATCAGCGCGGCGCGCTCGGCGCGAGTGAACATCCCGCGCAGGAGCGCGTAGAGCGCGAACGCCGAGCCGCTGCTTCCGAGCAGGTCGGTCGCCTTGCGCAGGCGGGCGGGCAGGGCGAAGGCGCTGCCGCGCGGGCGAGGCAGGGCAGGGACGTGCCCGAGCAGCGGCGACGTCGCCAGCAGGCGAGGAAAGCGGCGGAAGCCCGCGTAGCCCGCGAAGATCTCGTCGCCGCCGATCCCGGAGAGCGCGACGGCCAGCCCGGCGTCGCGCGCGGCCTTCGAGACGAAGTACGTGTTCGTGCCGTCGGCCGAGGGCTGGTCCAGCGCCCCGATCGCGTCGTCGATGTGCGCGAGGGCCTCGCGCCCCACGAGGCGAAGCTCGTGGTGCTGCGCCCCGAAGCGGCGGGCGACGTCGCGAGCGAAGGACGACTCGTCGTACGCCGCCTCGTCGAACGTCACCGTGAAGGTGTGCACGGGGGAGGTGGCGACCCTGGTGGCGAGGGCCACGGTCGCGCCGCTGTCCATGCCGCCCGACAGGAAGATCCCCACGGGCACGTCGGCGACGAGGCGGAGACGCACCGAGTCGAGCAGGCGCTGGCGTGTCTCCTCGACCGCCTGCGTGGCGGAGACGGAGCGGTCGATGCGCAGAGGCGGCGTCCAGTAGCGCCGCTCGCGCAGCTCGCCGTCGCGGTACTCGGCGAGGCTGCCCGCCGCGAGCATCGTGACGCCCTTCACGAGCGTGCGCGGCTCGCGCACCGAGCCGAACGCCAGGTAGTCCGCCAGTGCCTTGCGGTCGAGGACACGCTCGACCAGGCCCGTGCCGAGCAGCGCGCGCACCTCGGAGGCGAACAGGAGCCCCGCGGGCGTGCGAGCCAGGTACAGGGGCTTCACCCCCATGCGATCCCGGGCGAGAAAGAGGCGCCGCTCGATCCGGTCCCAGATCGCGAAGGCGAACATGCCACGCAGGCGTTCGAGCGCGCGCTCGCCCCAGCGGGCGTAGGCGCCGAGGATCACCTCGGTGTCCGAGCCGCCGCGCAGGACATCGCCGGCCGCCTGGAGCTCCGCACGGACGTCCGCGTAGTTGTAGATCTCGCCGTTGAACGTGATCGCGTAGCGCCCGTCGGGAGAGCGCATCGGCTGGTGACCGGCGGGCGAGAGATCGATGATCGCGAGGCGCGTGTGCGCCAGGCCGCACGCAGGCTCGCCCTCAGCGTCCTCGAAGACGCCGCTGCCGTCGGGGCCGCGGTGGCGCAGCGCGCTGACGGCGGCCTCGAGCGAGGGGCGCTGGGCGGCCGGGGTGCCGCGAAGGACGTAGCCGAAGATGCCGCACATGGTGCTCGCTACCCTCGATCTTCCGGCGGCGTGTCGCCCAGGAGCGTGCGCAGGAGCCGATCCCACGCCGCGATGCCGTGGCTCCGCCGGAACTCGGCGTCGTAGGCCTGCCGGGCGCGGAGCTGCAGCGTCCGGAGCGTCCCGGGCGAGCCGGCGAGGGCGTGGAGCGCGTCGACCGTCGCGTCCATGGTGTCGTCGCGCAGCTCGTAGCCGACGCCGAGGGAGGCGACCCACTGCGCGATGTCGGAGCCCGCCGGTCCGGCGTAGACCACGGGGCGGCCGACCGCGAGCGAGCCGAAGAACTTCGATGGCACGACGAGGCCGGACCACTCGGCCCGCAGGCTCAGCGCGTGCAGATCGGCCGCCTCGAGCCGCACCGCGAGATCCTCCTCCGAGCAGAACGAGGCGAGGCGGACGTTGGTGTCGTCGGGGCGCAGCGCGGCCCCGAGCTCCTCGAGGCGGTGGCCGCGGCACGAGAAGGTGAGGGCGACGCGGTCGCCGGATCGCCGGCGGCAGGCGCGCGCCAGCTCCAGCAGGGCGCGGAAGTCGTGGGCTCGCCCGAGCGTGCCCGAGTACAGGAGGCCGAGCTGCGCGTCGCCAAAGAGCTCCCTGCGCATCGCGGCGTCGGGCGGGCGAGGAGCCCCCTCCGGCTCGACGAGCGCCCACGGCGAGATGGTCGCCCGGAGCGCGCGCGTCTCATACTCCTCCAGCCGCTTGCGCATGCCAGGGCCGAGATCGACCAGCGCGTCGCAGCGGCGGTAGCCCTCGGCCATCATGCGACGAGCCACGGGCGCGATGGCGCGCACGGCAGCGCTGTCGCTGTCGGCCACCACGACCTCCGGGTAGACGTCGTAGCACCAGTGTACGAGCGTCGCGCGCGGCCACAGGCGGTGCCAGGGGACCAGCGCCGTCGCGGCAAAGGCCGGATCGGAGCCCACGACGACCACGTCCGCCGGCTCGAGGTCCGTCATGCGGCGCGTCCAGGTCGCGAGCACCCAGGCGGAGTTGGCGAGGCGCTCGACAGGCCGGGCCTGTCCCCAGGCGGGGCGGTGCACCCGCTCGATGCGCACGCCGTGCAGCTGGGCGTGCGGGGGCAGCACCGCGCGTGGATCCGACCAGGCGCGGTCGCTGGTGAGCGCCGTGACGTCCCAGCCGCGCGCGCGCAGGCCCAGGGCCAGATCGGTGAACAGGCGTGCGCTCACCACGTCGTCGGGGTGGAAGAAGTGGTGGGCCAGGAGAACGCGGCGAGGCATCAGGCGAGGCGTCGGTCGGAGCAGGGCGCCCAGTAGTAGCGGAAATCGGGTGCGGCGGCCGCTCCGGGCGTTCAGGGCGCGTGGACGGGCACCGGACGGTGGGTAGACTGTCGGGCGCGGCCCATGCGCGTCCTCGTCGTCTCGTCCGTAGGGGGGCACCTCACGGAGGTCATGCAACTCGCCCCGCTCTTCGCGGGGCACGAGGTCGTGCTCGTGGTCAACGACCGGGCCGAGCTGCCGGCGTTTCCGTTCGCGCGCGTGTACCGCATCGCGCACGCCGAGCGTGACTGGCGCGTGCTGCTCAACTTCGCCGAGGCTGCGCGAATCCTGCGGCGCGAGGATCCGGACGTGATCGTGTCGGCGGGGGCGGGGCCGGTGGTGCCGTTCGCGGTCGTCGCGCGCGTGCTGCTCGGCACCCGGATCGTGTTCCTCGAGTCGGCCGCGGCGATTGTAAAGCCGACGCTGACCGGCCGGCTGATGTACCCCCTCGCGCACGACTTCTTCTACCAGTGGCCTGCCCTCGAGCGCTTCTTCCCGCGGGGGCGCCTCGCTCCAGTGGTGTTCGGATGAGGGTCTTCGTCACCGTCGGCAACGCGCAGCAGTCGTTCGACCGGATGCTGCGGGCGGTCGATGGCGCGCTCGCGCGCCACCCGGGGGCCTTTGTGGGGACGTGCCAACATGGGCCGTCGGCGGTAAGGCCGCGGGGCCTGCGCACCGTGGCGTCGCTCAGCCGGACGGAGTTCGACGCGGAGGTCGAGGCGGCAGAGGTCGTGGTGACGCACGCGGGGGTCGGCTCTGTGCAGACGGCGCTGCGGGCGGGACACGTACCCATCGTGATGGCGCGGCGGAGCGGGCTGGGAGAGATCGTCGATGACCACCAGCTCCAGCTCGTGCAAGAATTCGCGCGCACGGAGCGGGTGCTGGTCGCTGGTGACGAGGACGATCTCGCCGCGCTGCTGGGAGCGTTTGCTCGGGGGGAGCGCCGGGGGCGCACCGCCGGCGAGAGGGCGCAGGCGGACGCCCTTGCCAGCCTGCGGGCAGCTTTGGGAGAGGGTAGGGCGGAGCGGCGGAGCGTTGGGCGGCTGCGCCGAGCGTATCTGGCCCTACTCGGAGCTTTCGCCCCTCCTCTGGCGACGCTACGGGAGCGACCGCCGAGGTCGTCGTGACCTCTGCTCCCGGGGGCTTTCGGGCGATGTGGTAGCGTGGGCGCCTACGAACGCACGGCCTAGGCCGCGCAACGAACGACGAGACCCCCTGCCTCGCCGGAATCCTGTGATCCTATGAGGTCCTACGTCGCCCTCTTCTTCGTGAGCGCTGTCGTCAGCGCGCTGCTCACGCCATTGATGCGGGCGTTCGCGTTTCGGCTCGGGGCCGTGTCCCACCCGGGGGGACGTAACGTAAACGCGCGGGCGATCCCGCGCTTTGGCGGCGTCGCGATCTGTATCGCGTTCTTCGTGGCCGTGGGGGCCCTGTATGCGACCGAGGCTGTCGTGGCTGTCGCCATTCACGGTGAGGCGAAGCGACTACTCGCCCTGGTCGTCGGGGGCATCGGACTGTGCGTGGTGGGGGTGATCGACGACACGCGCCGGGTGCGGGCCCTTTACAAGCTCTACGCGCAGATCGCTGCGGCGCTCCTGGCTTTTGCGCTGGGCTTCCGGATCGACTCCATCTTGCTCCCCTATCTGGGGTCCATGTCGATGGGGATTTTCGCGCTCCCCGTCACGGTCTTCTGGATCGTCGGGATCACCAACGCAATCAATCTCATCGACGGCCTCGATGGGCTCGCTGGTGGTGTCATCGTTTTTGCCGCGATCTCGAATCTCGTCGTGGCGCACGTCACCGGGGCCATGTTTGTCGAGATCACGATGATAGCCGTGCTGGGGTCCGTGGTGGGCTTCCTGCTCTTCAACTTCAACCCGGCGCGCATCTTCATGGGCGACTCGGGGAGCTACTTCCTGGGGTTCCTGCTCGGGACGATGTCGCTGGCGGGGGCAGCGCAGAAAGCGTCGACCACTGTGTCGCTGCTCGTCCCGGTGCTCGCGCTGGGCTTGCCGATCGTCGACACGTCGTTCGCCATGGTCCGCCGCTTTCTGGAGCGACGTCCGCTCTTCTCGCCGGATCGCGGGCACATCCATCACAAGCTGCTCGACATGGGGCTCACGCACCGGCGTGCCGTGCTGACGCTCTATGGGGTTTCCGTGCTCTTCACGGTGACGGCGATCGCCGTGTCTCTCGGTCACAGCTGGCAGGTGGGAGCAGCGATGCTCGGTGGCTCGCTACTCGTCGTGGGGGTCGTGCGGTTCGTTGGTCAGTACGAGTACGCGTTGCTGGCTCGGCGACAAAAGAGCCGCCTTCGCAGTCCCGAGGTAGAGCGGCTTAGAACCGTGCTCCCCGAGGTTCCCGGGCTGTTCGAACTGGCGACTTCGGAGCGGGACGTATGGCGGGCGCTCCGCGAGGTACTCTCGCGGGCGCAGATCGACGCATTCGACGTGGTGCGTTCCGATGGCGCCAAGGTCCCGGTCGCGGAGTCGACCGGGAGGGGCGACGATCTGTCGCGTGATCCGGAGGCTGTCTCCGCAAGGTATCCATTGGGCGCCGACGCGTTGGCGTGCGCGGACCTGCGCTTCCGATGGCGCAGCGGTGCCCCGGACGTCTCCCCGCAGGTGGACGTCCTGCTCCAGGTCATTGCCGACGTGGTGGCGGGAGCGCTTGCGAGAGTTGGTAGCATTCACGCTCCGCGCCAGGCAGAGTCGCGGCCCGCACCGAACGAGCCATGTCCCGGCGTGGCGTACCGGCGCGACCTCCCCTCAAGCGGTCACGCGTCGTCGTGAACGCACGACAGCCCCGCCGACGACGGCTACCAGGACGAGGCTGAGGCACACGCCGAGGCGCGGCGAGCGCCAGTGGGCAATACTGATCGCGATGGACGCGAGGAGCAGCAGGGCCCGGGTGCCAGTCGTCCCCACCCCAACGACGCCTTGCTCCCGCCAGTACCGCCACTCCCACGCAATGAGCAGGGGCGCCGCTACGACGGCTCCGGCCACTGCGTTCGCCGCTGCAAATCCAACGGCGCCGTGGGAAGGTACGAAGACCAGCGTCCCCACGATGGACACCGTAGCGGACGCGAGGGTCACGGCGCCAAGGAGCCCGAAGCGTCCGTTGGCCAGCGCCAAGACGAGCACCGGGAGGCTTGCGGCATACGCGCCCTGCTCGACGCAGTACAGAGGAAGAAGCCGGAGGATGTCGTCGGCCTTGGACGGAAGCCAGTGCGGCACGACGAGTGGAGCGAGGGCCAGGAGCGCGGCGACTCCCGCCAGCTGCACGAGGGACAGGAGCGGAGCGTTGCGACTCCAGAAGGCGTGCCGGCGTGGTCCGTCGGTGAGCTCGGCGAAGCGGGCCGCGACGGGGACCCATACGACGTTGAAGATCGCCGTGGACAGCGTCCGCGTGCTATTGGCCAGCGTTCGGCCGGGGACCGCCACGCTGACGACCGAGGGAGAGAGAGCTGCCGTGACGTACGGCTGCAGCCCGTTCTGGGTCGTCACCGCGAACGCGTACACCAAGCTCCCCCGCCCTTCGCGGAGGACCTGGCGGGCCGGCACTGCCTCCTTGACGTCTCGTGGCTCTCCTGCGCGCGTGACCACGAAGCGCGACAGCTCGAGAACGACTTGCGCGAAGCTCACGATGATCAGCGCTCGGGCCGGGCCGAGACCTCCCAGCGCCAGTAGCGCGACTCCCGCGGTCGTGACAAGGGTGCGGGCGAGGCCGAAGACCTGGATGCGAAGGTAGCGCTCGCGCCCGCAGTCCACCGCCGTGCACCAGGAGCCCGAGGCGAGAGACGCGCCCCCGGCGAGCACCTGCGCCAGCGCCGCAAACAGCGCCTCTGGTAGGGAAGGGCCCGCCATACGCCGCGCCCAGTCGCGACGAACGCTGCGAACACCACCACCGTGCCCACCGTGGCCAGAAGCGCGAGCGCGCGCAGTCCTCCTCGCGTGAGCGCGTCGGCGGCGAGGCCCTCTCCCTGCGCGCGCAGGCTCGCGAGGCGATGAGTATAGGTAGACCTGCACCGTATCCCATCGGCGACTGACGTCCCCGGAGAGCAGTTGACGCAGGCGTCGCCCGCGTGCTCGGCGCGGGCGTGAGTTCAGGCGCCGTTCGCCTCGGGCAGCGCCTTGGGCGGCTGCTCGGTCGGCTCGCTGACGTCCTCGTTGATGGCCTCGCAGATGACGCGCTCGGTCAGCGCGTTGAGGTGCGCGTGTAGCTCCTCGGACAGCGCGAGGAACTCCGGCCACAAGGTGGCTTGCTGGAACGCCTTGGGCGCACGGACGATGACGGTGCTGTAGCGCCGGCCCCGTTCGCGGTAGGGCTTGAGCCCGTAGCGCCGGCAGAGTGCGACGAACAGCTTGCGCTTCCAGGGATCGGGCAGCGAGTAGAAGAGCTCCTCGTCGTGCTCGCGTGCGCGTAGCTCGGCGAGTCGGGCGCGAATGCGCTCGGCGGCACGACGAGCGGCTTCACGCTCGCCGTCGACCGTGGTGCCGGCGTGCAGCGCCTCGATCTTGCGGAGCTTCTCGAGCAGCGTTCCTTCGAGCGGCAACATCGGGTGCGCGCAACCAAGCACGCCTGCGCCGGCGCGTCAGCTCTGCGGAGTCGGTCTACGCGGCGATGGCAGGGGCGCGCTTGGCGCGCGCCGCGGCGTAGGTCTCGGGCAGCAGCGCCGCGAGGTCTTTCTCGCCGGCGAGGATCCTCGCGAGCGTGTCGCGCAGGTAGTCGCGCGCGGGGATGCCCATCCGCTTGCAGGTGCGCAGGAGCGTGAGGGCATCGGCGGCGCGCCGCGCGCTCAGCTCGTGTCCGACGAACAGCCACGTCTTGCGATCGAGCACCCAGGTGCGAAGGCCGCCTTCGACCTCGTTGTTGGTCATCTCCATGAGGGGGTCGCGAAGGAAGGCGGTCAGGCGCGACCACTGCCGGTCGAGGTAGCCGAGGGCCTGGCCCAGAGGTGTCTTGGGCTCGACGTCGCCCAGCCGTCGATCGAGCCAGTCGCGGAGCTGGGCGATGAGCGGCGCGCTGTCGCGAAGACGCCGCGCGAAGCGCAGCTCGAGGCTCTCGCCCCGGCGCGCGGCCTCGGCGTCGACGTGGAAGATCTGTGCGTACAGCTCGAGTCCCTCGACGGCGCGTGCGTCGCCACGGCGAAGGGCATCGACCAGGCCGCGGCGTCCGTGGGCGTTGCACCCGCCACGCCGGCCGCCGACGTCCTCGACGCAGTTGTTGGTAGGCGAGCCGTCGCACATGACACTGCCGAGCGTGCGCCCCTCGAGGAACGTGCGCAGATGCTCGGCGTGCCCGCTGGGCGCGTACAGGAAGCAGGCGTATCGGTGGTCGCCCTCGATGAGCCAGAGCGCCGCGGTGCGGATGCCCAGCGGATGCTCCGGATCGAGCACGGGCATGCGCGTGGCGTCGAGGGCCGTGAAGGTCGAGGAAAGGCACGCGTCGCGGATGTGGCGGACGACGGGGTCGAACAGATCGATGACGCGGCCGACCGAGGAGGCGAGCGTGTTGGCGGCGAGCGGGACGTCTTTCTGGCGCGCGTTTCGCTCCATGCGCTCCCAGGGGACGGCGTCGTCGTAGTGGTCGACCAGGGCCTCGACCAGGAGGTTGTTGCCGAGGATGCCGCGGTCGAGCACCTCGTCGCCCTTGTCGGCGGCGACGATGTACCGATGGCACTTGGGGCAGCTGCACGTCTCGACCTGGGTCTGCACCACGATGAACTGCGAGGGCTGCACGTCGAGCTTCTCGGCGGTGGTCTTGATGCAGAGGCGCTCGACCGGGACGTCGCAGTGCGGGCAGGTGCGCTTGTCGTCGGCGACGAGCCGCACGTCGGGCACGCGCGGCAGGTGAGCGGGGAGCTGGGGGCGCCCGTGCGCCGTCGGCTTCTTGGCGCCGCGCTTCTTGGGTTGCTTGTCCGGCGGCGGCGAC
>JAJYCT010000018.1 GCA_021778125.1 Myxococcales bacterium | reverse complement strand
TCGGCGTCGAGCCCGCGCGCCTCGGCCAGCGCCACGACGCCGAGCGGCCGGCGCGCGACGTACACGTAGGCCGGATCGCCGCCGCCCGGCCCCGCGTCCGCGACGATCACGTCGCGCGACGGTGGGGAGGGATCGGGCCCGCCGCCGCGAGCGCCGGCGCACGCGGACACGAGCGACAGCGCGAGGGCGGGCAGCGGACCGGACGCCCGCAACTACTTCCCCAGGACCTGCCGCGCGATGACCAGGCGCTGCACCTGCGCGGTGCCCTCGTAGATCTGGAGGATCTTCGCGTCGCGCATGAGCTTCTCGACCGGGTAGTCCTTGACGAACCCGTAGCCGCCGAAGACCTGAACGGCGTCGATGGCCGACTGCATCGCGGCGTCCGCGCCGAACGCCTTGGCGCACGACGACGCCATCGAGTCGCGGTTGCCTTTGTCGAGGTTCCACGCCGCCTTGCGCACGAGCAGGCTCGTGGCCTCGATGCGGATCTTCATCTCGGCGAGCATCGCCTGGATGAGCTGGTGCTGCGCGATGGGAACGCCGAACGTCTTGCGCTCCTTGGCGTACGCCACGCACTCGTCGAGGCAGCGGCGCATGACGCCGACGGCGATCGCGCCGATGTCGGGGCGCGTCTGGTTGAACGTCTCCATCGCGAGCTTGAAGCCCTGCCCGGGAGACGCGAGCACCTGGCTCGCTGGAATGCGGACATCCTCGAGGACGAGCGGCGCCGTGTCGCTGGCGCGCTGGCCGAGCTTGTCCTCGTGGCGCCCGGGCTTCACGCCCTGCTGCGAGCGCTCGACGATGAATGCGCCGATGCCCTTGTGCTTGAGGGCGGGGTCCTGCGTCGCGAACACGACGTAGAAGCTCGCGAGGCTGGCGTTGGTGATCCACTGCTTGGTCCCGTTGAGGACGAAGCCGCCGCCGGCGTCGGGCGTCGCGCGGCACTGCATGCCGGCGACGTCGCTGCCCATGCTCGGCTCGCTCGTCGCGTAGGCGACCATCACGGGCTCCTTGACGAGCCAGCCGAGGTACTTGCGCTTCTGCTCCTCGGTGCCCGCCAGCTTGATGGGCGTGAGGCCCAGCGTGTTGGCCGTCATGCTCGTCTGGATGCCCGAGCAGCCGTACGCGAGCTCCTCGGTGATGAAGCTCGACTCGACGTCGGACAGGCCCGAACCGCCGTACTCGGCGGGGATGGTCGGGTTGACCAGGCCGATGGAGTGCGCCTCGTCGAAGACGTGCTTCGGGAACCTGGACTCGCGGTCGCACTCGGCCGCGATGGGGATGATGCGCTCGCGGGCGAAGCGCCGGGCGGTTTCGATGAGCGCGCGCTGCTCTTCGGTGGGCTCGAAGTCGAACATGGTGCTCCACGCTCTACCCCGGCCCGGGTGCGTTTCAAAGGGGGACGGCCGAGGCGAGGTGACGGGCGCGAGCCCCCTCTACATGCAGGCTTGTTTCGCCGCGGTCTGGCACGAGGTGATGTCGGTGCAGGACACGCAGGGGAACGGCTGGCTGCCCACCTGGTAGTAGGCCGTGCACGAGCCGCCGGCGGCGGTGTCCAGACAGAACGTCATGCTCTGCCCGTTCGGGCAGGTCTGGCCCGACCCGGTGCACTGCACCGTGCTCGTGCTTCCTCCGCTGCCGCTGCTCGTGCCTCCGCCGCTCGTTCCGCCCCCCCCGCTGGTGCCGCCGCCCGAGATCGCCGTCGCGGCGCACGCCGATGAGCAGCTCTGCGGGTTGCAGCTCGTCAGCGACTGCCCGCAGGCCTGGCAGGCCGGGGTCATCGCGTGCTGGCACGCGGTCGGGCACGACGAGCTGCCCGGCTGGCAGGCGCAGTAGCACTCGAAGTACGCGCTGCACGCGGTGGTGAGGCAGCTCGTCGCCGAGCCGCACGCGCCCTCGATGCACTGCCAGCACGCCGCCGTGATCGTCGTCGGGGCGCACGACGGCCCGGTGTACGGAAACCCGCCGCTGCTGCTGCCCCCGCCCGAGCCTCCGCCGCTGCCGCCTCCTCCCGGGCCGCCGTCGCCCGCGTCGGTCGTGCGTCCGCCGCAGGCGAGCAGCGCCCCTCCGAGCACCAGCCCCAGCGTCCAAGCAAGATGGCTCATCGTGTGCGTCTCCTCTTCCTTCCGTCGGCGTGCGGGCAGCACGCCGACATTCGTGCACGGCATTTCATCGACACGGAGCCGTGGGATCTCCCGCGACCGGTACGTAAGGCGTCTGCCCCGCGGCCCACGTCTGCAGGAAGCAACGGTACTCGCGCTTGGGCGGATCCGTCTGGAAGACGATCTCGTGGCCGTCCTCGATGCCGTCGGAGGGGTGCTGGGCGACGACGGTCGTCTGCACCTGGCCCGCGGCGTGGCGGTTGCCCGAGACGGGCAGCGGGAGCTGCGTGCCGCCCGAGTAGGGCAGCACGCTCTCGAGCGTCGGCGAGTGGTCGCTCTGGAGCTCGGGGCTCGAGGCGTCGAGCGGCGTCCCCGCGAGATCCAGGCCCAGCGACAGGCTCATGCCGTCGGCGATGGCCGGCATGATGTAGTGGTCGACGATCCCCTGCTCCATGAGCACGTGGCGCGGGGCGATGCCGGCAGGGGGCTCGGCGACGACATCGCGCGCGTAGACGGCCGAATCGGCCGGCTCCTCGGCCCACTGGAAGAGCGTCAGGACGGGGTCCTCCTCGACCAGGTGGCGCTTCTGCTGTGTGTAGCCGAGGAAGAGCTCGATGTCGCCGCGCACGGGCATGGGCTGCGTTTTCCACATCACGTTCTCGATCCAGCTCGCCCCCGCGCCGCTGAGGACCACGGCCTCGTAAAGCGGCTCGAACGCCAGCGACAGGGGCGCAATGGTCGCGCCCATCGAGTGGCCCATGAGGGCGAAGCGGCTCGCGTCGAAGCGCGCGGGGCTCGTGGTCCCCGGGCAGTCGTGGACGTCGAGCGTCAGGCCGGAGAGCACGTGCGCGAACAGGGCGTACTCGACGCCCGACTCGCGGACGTTGTCGCGCAGCGCCGGTGCGTTGAAGACGTTGAAGATGACGTAGTCCTCGTTTCCGTTCGTGAGGTTGCGCAGGTTCTCGTGCGGCCCGTCCACGCTCGCCCCCGCGAGCCCCGCGCGCGCGAACCACAGCGCGGGGCCGGTCCCGGGGGTGAGCGCCGGGCCCCCGTTGACCGCCTGCGGGCCGCGATCGACGAGCGGCCGCGACCCGCCGCCTCCCGTGCGGATGAAGTGCGCCAGGGGCCAGCCGCCGGGCGGCATCGGTTGCCGGGGGATCGTGACGACGATCCCGGCCTCCTCGGTCCGCTGCACGAGCGGCTTGCCGCTCGCGTCGAAGGTCCACGTGCCCCCGCTGGTCGCGAAGTCGTACGGCGGGGCGCCCGCCTGGTAGTCGGGCATCGGGAGCGTCGACGCGTACACGCAGAACTCCGGGAAGAGGTCCGTCTGCGTGAACGGCTGGTCGGGCGCGGGCAGGTGGTTCGCGACGGCGTCGTCGAGGACGACCTTCACGAGCGCGGCGGGATCGTCGGTGGTGAAGACCGCGAGGCCGGCGACCTCGCCGCGCGGCGTGCCGGCCCGCTCCAGCGTCGCGAGCGCGTCGCGGTACTCGCCGGCGGCGGCGAGCGAGATCCCGCGCGGGCCCGGCCCGCCGGCGATCGCGGCCATGTCGTCGGAGGGCGAGACGCCGATCGCGGTGGTGACGACGGCCGCGTAGCGCGTCTTGGGTCGCAGAGGCTGCCCCTGGAGGGGCAGGAGCGACAGGAGGTCGGGCGCGCCGAACGGTCCGCCGTCCGCGTCGAAGCGGACCGTGACGGGGACGCGGTGCAGGTACTCCGGAGAGCCCGGCTGGACCCCCATCAGGAACACGCTCGCGCGCGGCGTCACGCTGGTCGCGAGATCCGGGAGCGCGCCGGCCTTCACGGCGCCGGTCGTCGTGAAATAGATGGCCCCCGCCTCGGAGAATCCGTGCGCGGCGCCCGCCAGCGCCTTGGCCTGGTCCACCAGCGAGACGCCCGACGGGTTGGGGAAAGCGGCGATCGCGATGGTGCCGTCGGCCTTCACCAGGTCATCGCTGGGGAACGGAGCGTCGTAGAAGCTCGCGCGGGCGAAGCGCATGTTCACCGTCGGCCCGGGGGCGGCCTGCGGCGACGCGGCGCTGCACGCGAGCGGCAGCAGCCAGGGAGCGACGCGCGTCAGCCGAGAAAACACTTGCCTAGGCCCCGGTACGTGAGCGCGCGCCCCTCGGCGCGCTCGCCCCGCACCAGAGTATACTCCGCGAAGTGCTCGGCGAGCTCGCCGGCCTTGGCGTGGCGGAAGAAAATCGGATCTCCGAGCGCGATCTCGACGCCCTGCGCCAGCGCGAGCGGCGTCTGCACCTCGCCGGCGCCCTCGAGGCCGAGCAGCGAGAGGCCCTCCGGCAGGGCCGGGCGCGGCAGACGATCGACGCCTGCAGCGCCGGAGGCGACGTAGCCGCCGCCGTGGCACGTGACGATGCGGGGCGCGGGCCGACGCACGACCTGCAGCGCGAAGTACGCCGCGGGGCGCAGCGCGAGGCCCCGGTAGCCGTCGAACAGGTGGCTGTCGAGGAAGCCGGAGCCGGCCGTCACCTCCGTGAGCGCCGGCTCGCGCGCGCACGCGGCGAGCGACCCGGTTCCGCCCCCGTTGAAGAGCGTCGGCGCGAGGCCTGCGTCGCCGAGCGCGCGGGAGACCGCGGCGCGCGCGCGCGCGACGTCCGGGGACGAGAGGGCCTTCATGAGGTGCACTCCCGCGCCCGTGTCGGCGACGCCGGCGATCTGCGCCTCGTAGGCGAGGAGGCCGCGGAAGGTGAGCCCCCCGGTCGCCGTGACCTGCCGCGCGAGCGCAACCACGTCCCGCGCACCGCGCAGCGGGCTGCGGCGCACGCCGAGGTGTACGAGCGCGCCCAGGGGCCGGTAGCTCACGTCGACGTCGAGGACGACGGGCACGCGCGTCCTCCGCGCGCGGGCCGCCGAGGCCAGCACGTCGAGCTGCTCGGCCGAGTCGACCACCACGGCCGCCGTCGCGCCCGAGGCGTTGGCGTCGGCCAGGAGCGCGGCCTCGTCGGCGCGGGCCGTGGGGTAGGCGAGGAGCAGATCGGGCTCGCCGCGGGCAGCCCAGAACGCCGTCTCGGCCGCGGTGTACGTCATCAGGCCCTGGGCGACGTCACCCGCCGCGTCGCGCACGCGCTGCACGAGGTCCGGGCATCGCAGCGACTTGGTCGCGATGCGGAGCGTCTTTCCGGTGCCGCGCAGGGGCCGGACGAGCTCCGCCACGTTGTGCTCGAGCGCGTCGAGATCGACGAGGGCCAGCGGCAGAGGTTCGCGCCCGGTCGCCTTCCGGTACCGCCGCCAGAGGTCGCCTGCCGTCCACACCGGGCGGATTCTGGCACCTCGCGTCCCGGAGGACCCCCGGAAAGCGGCGAGGGACCGGCTGGCGAACCCTTCCCTCGGGGAGGCGGCTCCGACGAGAGTGCCATGAACGTCCAGCACTTCTTCGATCCGGCGACCTACACGCTGACCTACGTCGTGCACGATCCCAGGACGCGCGACGCGGTCGTCATCGATCCAGTCCTGGACTACGACCCCGCCGGAGCGCAGACCTCGACCGCGTCGGTGGAGCGCGTCGCCCAGTACGTGCGCGAGCAGGGGCTGCGCGTCCACTACGTGCTCGAGACGCACGCCCACGCGGACCACCTGTCCGCCTCCCAGTTCCTGCGCCGCTACTTCGAGGCGAAGATCGCGATCGGCGCCCGCATCCGCGAGGTGCAGGAGACGTTCAAGGAGGTCTTCGAGCTGCCGGAGGCGTTCCCGGTCGACGGCTCCCAGTTCGACCGGCTCCTCGAGGACGGCGAGGTCGTGGAGGCGGGCAGTCTGCGCATCGAGGTCCTCGCGACGCCCGGGCACACGCCCGCCTGCCTGTCCTACCGCGTCGGCGACGCCGTGTTCCCGGGCGACGCGATCTTCATCGAGGACTACGGCACGGGCCGCTGCGACTTCCCGCGAGGGAGCGCCGAGGAGCTGTACCGCTCCGTGCACGAGCGGCTCTACGCGCTGCCCGACGAGACGCGCGTCTTCGTGGGGCACGACTACCAGCCGGGCGGCCGCGCGCTGCGCTACGAGACGACGCTCGGGGCCGAGAAGCGTGCCAACGTGCAGCTCAAGGCGTCCACGACGCGCGAGGCGTTCGTGCGGTTCCGCAACGAGCGCGACGCGACGCTCTCCCCGCCGCGCCTGCTCTTCCCGAGCGTGCAGATCAACATCGACGCAGGCAGGCTGCCGGAGCCTCGCCAGGGCGGGCACCGCATCCTGCGCATCCCGCTCAACCTGTTCGGCCCGACCGACGACGTGGGCGCGCGCAAGACCCAGACCTGACGCGCAGGCCGCCGCGGCGGCCTACTCCCGGTGGGTGGCGCCGGGGTGCAGTCGCACGAGCTGCCGGAGCTGCCAGGCCTGCATGTGCAGTCGCCGCTCCGCCGCGGTGAGCGTGTCGCGAAACCGGGCGGTCAGGCCCGCGGCGATACCCACGAGCGCGAGGGTGGCGGCGAACAGGAAAGCGTGCGTGGGCACGGGGCGGAAGTCGAGCATCCCCTGGAGGATGGTGACCCGCCCATCGCGGAAGTTGTAAAAATGAAACACGCGCGTCCACTCGAGCACGGCAGGGATGAGGATCGTCAACCCCGCAAGGCCGACGATGGCCCGCCGTAGCGAGCGATCCGACACCAGGATCCACAGCGTCACGTTGATCACGGCGAGCGTCGGCACGAGCACGAACGGGCCGCACACCGCCGAGGTCGAGCACGCGGCGAGGGAAGTGGCGATGAGCGCGGCGTAGGCCGGCTTGCCGCCGGGATCCGGCCGTCGGAAGGCGGAGCGCGCGGCGAACGCCGCCGCGGCCCAGAGCAGGCTGGTGACGAGCATCCCGGCGACGCTCCGTACGCCCATCCAGAGCTCGAACGGGACGAGAAGGAACCAGGCGAGGTAGCCCGCCATGGCGCCGCGCGACGTGGCCCGACGCGTCGCCTGGGAGGAGGCTCGCATCTCTGCGAGCGCCTCCTCCGGCATCGTCCGCGGAGGCTCCGTCAGCAGGCGCACCAGCGTCCGCATGGCATCTTCGTTCCCGGGGTCCAGGGCCAGCGCGCGCCCCACGCCGCTGAGGGCCTCCCGGCGCGCTTCGGTCGGGTGGACGGCGGCGGCGAGAGCGTCGTCCGCGGCCTTTCTGGCGGCCGTGGCGTACTCCTGCGCGAGGTGACGGCGGCGTTCGAGGTCGCGATCGCCGTCCAGGTACCGCTCGAGCGCGTCCAGGAGCTCGCCGACGCTCTGGAAGCGGCTCGCCGGATCGAGCGCGGTGGCCCGGACGCAGATCGCATCGATCTCCGGCGCCACGTCGAGCTGCGGCGCGCGCACCGAGGCCCGCGCGTCGGCGCCCGCGATCGTCGCAAGAAGCTTGCCCTCCGCGGTGCTCTGCGCGTGCAGGGGCTGATAGCTGACGAGCTCGAAGAGGATGGCCCCGAGGGCGTACACGTCCGCCCGCAGGTCCAGGTTCGCCGCGGCGCGCACCTGCTCGGGGGCCATGTAGCCCGGGGTCCCCATCGTGGTTCCATCGAGCGTGCGCGTCGTCCCGTGGGTCTCCGGCACGACCGAGAGCCGCTCGACGGGCGCTTGGTCGGGCGAAAAGACGAGCTTCGCCACGCCCCAGTCGAGTACGTAGACCTCTCCGAAGTCGCCGAGCATGACGTTGGCCGGCTTCAGATCCCGGTGCACGACGCCGCGCGTGTGCGCGAAGTGCACGGCCTGGCAGACGCTCGTGAAGGCCGACAGGAGCTTGCGGCGCGAGTACTGCTTCGACGCCTCCGGATCGCCGGCGCGGAGGCGCGCAAGGATCTCCTCGAACGTGGCGCCCCGGATGCGCCGCATCGTGAAGTACAGCGCCCCCTGCGGATCCCGACCGAGGTCGTAGACGGGGACGACGGACGGGTGTTCGAGCTGACCCTGCACGCATGCCTCCCGGAGGAAGCGCACGGCGGAGTCCCCGCGAGCCTCCCGCGCGGAGAGCATCGTCTTCATGGCGATCTCGCGGCCCACCCGTCGATCGACGGCGAGGCGGACGACGCCCATCCCTCCCTCGCCTAGCGTGACGTCGAGCCCGTAGCGCACGGCGAACGCGGGGTCGTCCAGGGGGACCTGGATCTCACGCGCAAGGCTCTCGGGCGCCACGGTCGGCGCGAGTACGTCGGGGAATGTGATCCCCGCATCGAGGACGGGGACACGTACGAGGGTGGACGGGGCGTTCAGCGGCTGCAGGGGAGAGGATTTCGGGGAGGGCATGCCCACCTTGTCGTGGCGTCGGGGAAGCGAGGACTCGGCCTTCGGTAGCCTCGCATTCTACATGCCCGTACGTCACGGCAGCGCGCAGTGCGATCCTCGTAGGTCGGTCGGTGCCCACGCGATGAGCTGAGCTCCCGCGCTTTGGGGCGACCTGCGCGGACACGGCCAGCCAACGTAGTAGTGCTCGAGCCACTGCTCTCCGCCCGCGTCGACGACGCGGCTCGCGCGGGGCTCGAAGCTCGCCTGCGCGGGCGGCGTGACCAGGCGAGGGCAGGCGAGCGTCCGGTACCGCAGGGGTCCCGGATCGAGCGCGCGGCCGCACGAGTCCTGGTCGTTCGCGACGGCGTCCGTCACGGTGTCCTCGGACGACGGGAGCTTGCCCAGCGCGGGCGCGTTCGCGAGCCCCGAGCGGAGGGTGGGGGAACATCCGAGGACGGCCGCCAGAGCGGCCCATCGCATCCCATGGAACATCGACGCCTCCTTCCACGGCAGAGCAGGCGCTTATGCTCAATTTTGACGCTCCGGCGCGCGACGGGCAAGCGAGCTCGGTCTTGCGGAAATTCTCCCGTGATTGCGGAGATTCTCCCCACGAACCACCGCCGCCGACGCGGAGACGCGCAGTCGCGCATGGCCGCGCGATTGCAGTGTACACACGCATGCGTCGCCTTGCGGCTCTGGTTTTCGTCGTGACCGTCGTCGCCGACGTCGAGGCGGGGCTCGGGCACGCGATCGCGTCGGCGGCGGTCCCGTGGGCCGACCTTCACCGCGGGGAGCCCACCGGGAAGGCGGGCTGACAGCTCTTCGTCGAGGTCACGAGCGCGGACGCAACAAGCAGCTTCTCGACAACCAGGCGCTCCAGAAGAAGCGGGAGCTCGAGATCTCGGCGGAGACCAAGAAGCTGGAGCTCGCCAACGAGGTCGCCCAGAAGCGGATGGAGCTGCAGGCGCAGGCGGAGCAGAAAAAGCTCGCGGCGAAGACCGACCTCGAGGTCCAGCAGATCGAGATCAAGAAGAACACCGACGAGGAGAAGTTCCGGATCGAGTCCTCGCTACGCAACAAGCAGGCGGAGGCCAGGCCCACGCTCGAGCAGGCAAAGATCGACACGCTGAAGGCCGAGACGGACGCGGCGACGCAGGTCGCGAAGGCGCGCGGGGAGTCCGAGGTGAGGCTACAGCTCGCGAAGGCCGTCGCGGCCGAGAACCAGGCCGCGGCCGCCAACCTCACCCCGCTCACCGTCCAGATGCACGCGTACGACGCGCTCGGGCAGCTCGGAGGGACCGGGACGACGGTCATGCTGGGCGGCGTTACCCTGCTGGGCGCAGGCGTCGATCCCGCGTGGCGCCCGGACGGCAAGCGGATCGCCTTCACCCGTGTCGTGGCCGGGCACGCCCATGTGTCCGTCGCGGCCGTAGGGGGTCACGGCGCGGTGCAGGTGACCGACGGCGACGACGACGACGAGCACCCGTCCTGGTCGCCTGACGGGCGGTTCCTCGTCTTCTGTTCCGTCCGCGGCGGCGATCGGCGCTCGGGGGAGGCGAACCTGTTCGTCGTCGACGCGGACGGCTCCGACCCGGTGCAGCTCACCGAAGGGGACGGCGTCGTGGGCCGGCCGGACTGGGCGCGCGACGGCTTCATCTATTTCCATGCGAACTTCTCGGGCCGCTTTCACATCTGGCGGCACGCCCCACCGGCAGCTGGATGGATTCCTGGCACGAGGCTTGATATATCGACCCTCCAGTCGCCGGAGGGACCTCGTCATGCGCAGCCTCGTCTCGTGCGTCCTCGCCGCCGCGAGCATCGCAAGCCCCGCCACGGCGCTCGCCCGGCCGATCGGCGGTGTCTTCCAGGGCGGTCACGTCGGCCGCGGGCCGGCCGACGGACTGGTCTTCGGGGTCGACGGGACCTGGGCCAGCACCCTGGCCGAGGGCAACGACACCGCCCACGACGGCTGGGGCTTCGGCGTTCGCGCCGGCTACGCCTTCGCGAACGGCCTCGAGCTGCACCTGCGCTACGACGACCTGGGCGTCGAGCCGGCCACCCTGCGATCGCCTCTCCAGCTGGGCACGGCGGGTCTCCGCTACACCGTGCCGTTCCTCTTCCCCATGCCGTTCGCGGAGGTGGACGCCGGGCCCGCCTTCGTCGGCGGCGACGTGCAGTTCGGCGCCACCGGCGCGCTTGGCATCGCATTTCCTGTCGTCAACCACGTGCTCGTCGACGTGACGGCACACGACTGGTTCGTCCCCGTGCAGGGGACGATCCGCCAGACGCTCACGGTGGGGCTCGGGCTCGCCGTGACCTTCGGAGGCCCCCGATGAGACCCGTTCTGCCCCTCGTTGCCGCGCTCGTTGGCACCGGTTGCTCGTACGCCACGGTCGGACCCGGCCAGGTAGGTGTCGTCTGGACGCCGAGCGGCACGCGCTCCGACGTCGTTCCGGAGGGGAGCTGGTCGATCGGCTGGTTCGATCGCGCGACCGTCTACGACTCGCGCTCGCAGGAGCGCGAGGAGCGGCTCGACGTGCTCGCCGCCAACGGCCTGCGCATCGAGATCGACGCGTCCATCCGCTACCACATCGTCGCCAAGGAGGCCGTCGCGCTCGATCGCGAGCTCGGCGTGCACTTCTACGAGATCCTCGTCGGCCCGACCCTGCGCTCGCAGGCACGGCGCGTCGTCGGGCGCTACCAGCCCGAGGAAATCTACTCGACGCAGCGCGAGCTCATCGAGCGCCAGATCCGCGAGGGCGTCGAGAAGGCCATCACGGGCCGTCACATCGTGCTCGAGGCAGTGCTCGTGCGGAACGTGACGCTCCCCGACACGATCCAGCAGGCGATCAACGACAAGCTGCAGGCCGAGCAGGCGGCGCTCAAGATGAAGTTCGTCCTGGAGCAGGCGGAGGCTCAGGCCCAGAAGCAGATGATCGAGCAGAAGGCCGAGTCCGACCGCGCCCGCATCGCGGCGCAGGCCAACGCCGAGAACGCCAAGATCGACGCGCAGGGCAAGGCCGACGCCAAGCGCATCGACGCCCAGGCGACCGCCGACTACGAGAAGCTCGTGCAGCAGCACCTCTCCGACTCCATGCTCCGGTGGCAAGAGATCGAGGCCCTGCGCACCCTCGGCGCGTCGGCGAACTCCAAGATCATCTTCCTCGGCGGGGGTCGCTCCGCGACGCCCATGCTCGAGCTCAAGTAGCGGGCGCTCGTCCCCACGGGCGAGCGGGAGAATCTCCGGGAGCCCGGAGAATTTCCCGGGCTGGCGGAGAGCGGGGGGTCATTGAACGGCCACGGGCGGGGAGCGCTGCGCGAACGCGTGGAAGCGCGCGGCGGCGCCCCGCAGCCCTCCGGCGGGCAGCGCCCAGTGAAAGGTGCGACGCACGACGAAGTCGAGATCCGGCAGGAGTTGCACGGCGCCGGCGGCGAGGTGCGTCTGGATCGACCACCGCGACAGGAAAGCCACGCCCAGGCCCGCGACCACCGCCCCGAGGATGGCCTCCGTGCTCGCCAGTTCGAGGTCGAGCGGTCCGGGCCTCCGGCGGATGCCGGCCCGGCGCAGCGGCCCCTCGAGCACCGAGCGCGTGCCCGAGCCGGGCTCGCGCCAGAGGATCGGGACGCCGGCGAGCGCGCGCAGCGTGCGGAGCCGGAACGGCGCGCCTCGTCCGATCACGGGGACGACCTCGTCGTCGACGAACGCCTGCAGGCGCACGCCCGCCGCTCGCGCGTGCCCTTCGACGAGCCCGAGCGGCAGCCGTCCGCTCTTGAGGGCGTCGAGCGCGTCCTCGGTGTTCGCGACCTCGATGCGCACGGGGAGAGAGGGATGCTCGCTCCGGAACCTCGCCAGCACCGAGGGCAACACGTGGGCGGCGATGGTCGTGCTCGCCGTCAGCTCGAGCTCTCCCAGCGGTTCCTCCCCGGCATTCACCGTCGCCGCGGCCTCCTCGAGCGCTCGCCGCACCCGACGCGCGTAGACGCTCAGCCGCTCGGCCGCGGGCGTCGGCGCGACGCCGCGGGCCGAGCGGACGAAGAGGGGCGTGGCGAGCGCCGCCTCGAGCTTGCGGATCTGCGCGGTCACCGCCGGTTGCGAGAGGTGGACGATCTTCGCGGCGGACGAGATGCGACCGCTGTCCATGACCGCGAGGAACGCGGGAAGCAGGGCGGGATCGATCGCGCTCACCGGGGCCCAAGGTAGCTTGGACGAGAGCCCCACGTCATCAGCGAGACTGATGTCCCATCGGCAAGGACGATTTGCGCATCCGATGGTCCTGTCGCACGCTGGGGCCATGTCGACGACCGCTGCTCCCGTCACGTCCCGGACGAAGATTGGCCCGGCGCACGTGCTCGTTCCGCTGGGCGCGGTGGTCGCCGCGTCCCCGTGGGGCTCTCCCGGGCCGGCGCTCGTGCTGGGGGCCCTGGTCGGCCTCGCGTTCGGAAACCCCTTCGCGCTGACGACGCGCAAGCTTGCGCACCGCCTGCTCACGGCGTCCGTGGTCGGTCTCGGGGCGGCCATGGACCTGCGTGTGGTCGCGCGCGCGGGGCTCCAGGGCGTCGGGTATACCGCGGCGAGCATCACGCTTGCGCTCGGCCTGGGCCTCCTGCTCGCGCGCGTCTTGCGCGTGGAGCTGCGTACGGGGCTGCTCATCTCCGTGGGCACGGCGATCTGCGGCGGCAGCGCGATCGCCGCCGTCGCGCCCGCGGTGCGAGCGCGGGACCACGAGGTGACGGTCGCGCTCGCGACGGTGTTCCTGCTCAACGCGTGCGCGCTCTTCGCCTTCCCTCTCGTGGGCCACGCCTTCGGGCTCGGCGAGCGGAGCTTCGGCCTCTGGGCGGCGCTCGCGATCCACGACACGAGTTCGGTCGTGGGGGCCGCGATGTCCTACGGGGCGCGCGCGCTCGAGGTCGCCACGACGGTGAAGCTGGCCCGTGCCCTGTGGATCGTCCCGGTGACCCTCGTCGTGGCGCGGACGTTCGGACGCCGGCCGGCCGAGGGCGAGCCGTCCGGGGCGCGCCCGGCGCGCCCCTGGTTCATCGCGGGCTTCCTCCTCGCCGCCGCGGTCGTGACGTTTCTGCCCGCCTTGCGGCCGCTCGGACAGCGCGTGGGGGACCTGGCTCGCCACGCGATGTCGGTCACGCTCTTTCTCGTGGGCGCGGGCCTCACGCGCACCGCGCTGCGCGCCGTCGGGCCGCGGGCGCTGGCGCACGGAGTCGCGCTGTGGCTCGTCGTGGCAGCGGGCTCGCTCACGGCGGTCGTGCTCGGCGCCATCCGCTGACGTCGCCTCACAGCTCGACGGTTTGCCGCGAACCTGTCGCGCCGGGCGTGGCTCCGACTAGCATGACTGCCATGCTCAAGAAGAACCTCTCGTCGACCTATGACGACGCGCTCGCCAAGCTGCCCGACCTGCTCAAGGCCGAGGGCTTCGGCGTGCTTACCGAGATCGACATCTCGCAGACGCTGAAGAAGAAGCTCGACGTCGACTTCCGTCGGTACAAGATCCTGGGTGCGTGCAACCCGACCTTCGCTCACAAGGCGCTGTCGGTCTCCCTCGACGTCGGGCTCCTCTTGCCGTGCAACGTGGTCGTCTACGAGGGCGACGACGGGCACGCGACCGTCATGGCCATCGATCCGATGCAGACGGTCGCCGCCAGCGATCCTCGCCTGGCCGAGGTCGCGGGAACCGTGAGGGAGAAGCTGGCCCGTGTGCTCGAGAAGCTCGCCTGATCCAGGCGGCGAAGGCCGACGATGACGAGCCCGACGCGCCACCCGGCGCGGGTGGGCTCATTCGTTTGGAGCGGGCGGAGACGGAGAGATGGGGCCCGCGGGATCAGCCACCCGACCCGCGCGGCGCGGGGATTTCCGCGGCGCACGCGACGCCGTAGGCGAGTTCGATGCCGCGACGGACGTCGGCCACGGAGTGAACGCCGACCAGCCGCCCGACTTCCCGGTGCTCGGCGTCGAGCAGGATCAGCGTGGGCGTCGCGGTGACGTTCGAGTGCGCCGCCAGGGCACCGCCGGCCGTGGAGTCCACGTCGAGGGATGTGACGTGGGCGCCCGCGGCCGCGCACTGCTCGCGCGCGTCGCGCAACACGGGCTCCATGCGGCGGCACGCGGCGCAGCCTTCGCTCGTGAACTCAAGGACCGCCGGCCCGGCGGGAACCTCGCCATCGCCGGGGGCACCGCCGGCTCGCGGTGGCGACTTGGGCAGGCCGCACGCCGCATGGTCCGAGCTCGCGCAGGCGGTCGCCTTCGTCCGATCGTGCCACGCCATCCCGGCGTCGACCGCGCCCAGCGAGGCAACCGCGGCAAGCATCCACCACGTGCGGCGCCTCGGCGTGGCTAGAAAGGAGGTTCGCATCTTGAATGTCTGAGATCGGGGTGGTCCGGAAGGGTTCGACTCAGCGCTCGACCGGCAGCCCGGCTTGCGTCCAGGCTAGCATCCCGCCGCGCAGGTTGAGCACGCGCCCGAACCCCAGGGCTGCGAGCTGTCTCGCTGCGGCCGCGGATCTGCGTCCGGAGCGGCACACGACGACGTAGTGCTCGTCGCGGCTCCACGTCGCCGCGTGTGCGACGACCGTCGACAGAGGCGCCAGCGACGCGCCCGCAATGTGGCCCAGGTCCCCCGTGAACTCCGCGGGCTCGCGTACGTCGACGAGGCGCACATCACCGCGGTGGGTGTGGACGGTCGACGGATCGACGTCGCGGACGCCTTCGGCGGTGAACTGACTGTGCGCGTAGAGGGCCTCGTTCATGTCTTGGCTCCGGTCCTCGTGTGGTGCAGGGGGTGGTGCAGGGTGGCAGGCGTGCTCCGCGGAAACATCCAGGCCGCCGTCAGCGCGATCACGAGCGCGATCGCTCCGATCGTGATCGAGGTCTGGCGCCCCACCATGAATACGCCCATCGCGAGGACGAACCGGGCGAACCCACGCCGCAGCGCCGCGGGGCGCACCCGGCCGGCCCAGCGCGCGCCGAGGAGGCTACCGCCCACGGCGGCCGCCGACATCAAGCCGGCGACGCGCAGATCGACGGAGACGGTGCCGAGGTAGCCCGCGAAGCCTGCGAAGGAGTTCATGGCGATGACGAAGAGCGACGTCGCGACCGACGTCACGATGTCCATCCCGCAGAACAGGACGAGCGCCGGGACGATGAGGAAGCCCCCGCCGGCCCCCAGGATCCCCGTGAGCAGGCCGATGCCCGCGCCGGACACCGCCACGCGGCCCCATCTCGGCTGCGCCGGCTCGCCTGCGGCCCTGGGACGCCCACGCAGCATCGCCAGCGCAGTCACCAGCATGGTCCCGGCGAAGGCGAGGAGGAGCACCCCGGACGGGATCGCGTGCGCGACCCGTCCACCCAGGAACGCGGTCGCCATGGAGGCGAGGCCGAAGGCGCCGCCGGTCCCGAACCGCACGCGTTGCGCCAGGGCGTGCGGAACGAGCGCGGCGAGGCTCGCGATACCGACGACGAGCAGCGACATGGCGATCGCGGGCTTCGCGTCGAGCCCGAGCACGTAGACCAGGATCGGTACCGTGAGGATCGACCCGCCGCCGCCCAGGAAGCCGAGCGACAGCCCGATGGCGACCGAGAGGACGACGGCGAGGGCGAGGTGCATGCGGCTCGTCATGGTTGGAGCCCGGCGTGGACCCGAGGATTCGAGCCCGGCCGCGCCTTCGCCGCCGGGGCGGGCTGAACCCGTCGGTGCGGACGAGGCTCCAACGCGCCATGACGATCAAGACCATCCTGTCGGTGACGCTCGGGGCCGCCGTGGGGCTCGCGTATCAGCGCGTCGTCGGGTGCCGCACGGGCACCTGCGCGATCACGTCCAACCCGTACATCGCGACGATCTACGGAGCGGTGATGGGACTCATGCTCTCGGGCGGGCTGCACTGAGCAGCCGCGCTCTCAGGCTCTGTCGACCGGGAAGCCCCTGTCCATCCAGTCGGTGCGGAAGTTCGTGGGCAGGTCCAGGAACGAGGCCTTTGCGCGCGGGCCAAGCGCGCGGCGGGCGGCGTGGATGTTGGGGCAGTGGCTCACCGGGCAGCATCCGCAGTAGGCAACGACCTCGGTGTCGGCTGGGACGGCCTTCAGGGCTGCCTCGAGCGCGGCGAGGCCCTCGTCGGTTCCCGCCTCGCCGACCCACCGGGAGCCGGGGACGTGCCCCTTCTGCCAGAGGTACTCCGGCCCGACGTGCAGCACGACCACCTTGCCCGATCGCACGTCGGCGAGGCGCGCGTTGAGATCCGCCGGAGGAAGGAGGGGGGCGCGCGGCGTGGCCGGTGCTTCGGCAGCGCCCGTGGTCCCGCCGGAGGGGGACGAGCGCTGGCAGGCGACGAGCGCGGCGGCGCCCAAGGCGCCCACGAAGGCGCGTCGTCCAAGGTGCGTGGCGCTTGTTGCGTGCGACGGATCCGCGGGGTTCATGGCAGAGTGGGAGCCAGGTCGGGCCGGAAAGGTTCGTCAGAGGCGTAGCGCAACGAGCCTCACCACGCCGCCGCCGACGAGCAGCCAGAGCGGGCTCACGGGGCGCCACACGAGGAGGGCCAGCGCGACCACGGCCAGCCCGACGTCGAGCGGAACGCCGACAGCTGCGCGCCCAAGGCTGAACGTCGCCGCTGCCAGCATGCCGATGACCGCCGGAGCCAGCATGCGAAGCATCCCCTCGATGATGGGGCTCGCACGGAAGCGCTCGACCGAGTGCCCCGCGGCGAGCGCGAGCGCGGTAGCCGGCCCGAACATCGCGACCGTGGCGGCGAGCGCCCCGACGACCCCTGCTACGCGATACCCGATGAACGTGGCGCAGATGGCGACCGGCCCGGGCGTGATCTGGCCGAGCGCGATCGCATCGGCGAACGCCTTCGGGTCGAGCCATCCTTGCTCGACCACGACGGTGTGCTCGATCGCCGGAATCATCGCGAGGCCCCCGCCGAACGTCATGGCGCCGATGGGCACGAAGACGCGCACGAGGCCGGCCAGTGTGCCGAGGCTCCCGGCCAGAGCAACGGGCAGCACGAGCGGAGCGAGCGCGGCGTGCAGCCGCTCGCTTTTCGAGGGCTCGGGGGTCTGCGTCGTCGTCGGGGTGGCGGCGGGTGCAACCGCGTGGCGCGCGGTCGCGCCGCGGATGGCGCCGATCGCCACGGCGACGCTGGCGAGGACCGGCTCGGACATGACGCGTGTCGCGAGCAGGACGGCGCACGCGAGGGCGAGGAGGACGTCGCGCCGCGAGCGCAGCGCGCTGCGGCCGAGGTCAATCGTCACGGCGCCGACGACGCCCACCATGGCGGCGTTCATGCCGTCGAAGAACGTCGCGAGTCCGGCGGCCTGACGGAAGAGCGAGTACGCCGCTCCGCACACGATCATCACCAGCATGCTCGGCAGGAGGAACGCCACGGCCCCGACGACGCCTCCCCGTACGCCCCCGACGCGCTGGCCGAGCAGCGCCAGCAGGTTCGTCGCGGGGGTCCCCGGGAGGCTCTTGGAGAGCTCGGCGAGCACGAGGAAGTCTTCGCTCGAGAGCCAGTTGCGCTTCTCGACCAGATCGCGCCGGAGCTGCGCGAGCACCGAGTAGCCGCCACCGAACCCGGCGACTCCATAGAACAGCGCCACGCGAAAGACGGCTGGCAGGGAAACGCGCGCGCGCATCGCTTGGGCTATCCGCGTCGCCCCAGAGCTTGGCGCAGGATCTGTACGAGCTCCTCGAGGCGGAACGGCTTGACGAGGTAGTGGTACGCGCCCTCGCTGCTCGCTTCGATCGCCGTGTCGAGCGTGCCGTAGGCGGTCATCATGATGACCGGGCGCGAGGGGTCCAGCCGGACCGAGGCGCGCAGGAGCGCCAGCCCGTCGACCTCGGGCATGCGCACGTCGGTCACCAGCGCGTCGATCCGCTCGGTCTGCAGCATCCGGAGGGCCTCCGTGCCCGACGTCACCGCGAGGCTATCGTAGCCTCGATCGCGGAGATCGTCTGCCAGCATGTCGGCCATCTCGGGGCGATCGTCGACGACCAGGACGCGCGTTTGTTCAGACGGCTCTCGCATTTGCGCCTCCCGTGGCGATCGGTATCTCGATGAGCGCTCGCGTCCCGTGATCGGTGTGCGGCGCGATCGAGAGCTCGCCCCTGTGGCTCTTGACGATCTCGGTGGCGATGGCGAGGCCGAGTCCCGTACCGGCGCCGTGCGGCTTGGTGGTGAAGAACGGCTCCTTGGCGCGGGACGCGTTCTCGGCGCTGATGCCCGCCCCGTTGTCGGTCACCACGAACGCCACCTGTTCGGCGTCCGCCCGGGCCGTGACCTCGACCCGACCTCCGGCCTGGCACGCCTCGCAGGCATTGAGCAGGAGATTGACGACGGCCTGCTCCAGCAGGTCGCGGTCGCACTGGATGGCCGGCATCGTCGCCGGGACGTCGGCCGCCAGCGTCACGTGCGCCTTCGCGAAGCGGTGCTCGACGGCGCTCGTCGCTGCGCGCACGACGGTGGCGGGGTCCACCCGCTCGAGCGCCGGCGGGCCGCCGCGGGCCATGTCGAGGAAGCGCCGGATGATGTTCTGGATGCGATCCGCCTGCGTGAGGATCGTCTGGACGCTGCGCTCGGCGCGCTCGTCGTCCTTCAGGCGGGCGAGGAGCTGCTCCGCTCGGCCGACGATGACGGCCAGTGGCGTGGACGCTTCGTGGGCGATCCCCATCGCGAAGGTCCCCATGGTGGCGACGCGCTCGGCGCGCCCCAGCTCCTCGTCGCGCTGCCGCTGCGCCTCGGCCACGGCCAGCTCCCGCTGGAGCTCGAGCTCCTTGCGCTGCCGTCGCAGCGCGGTTCCCCCGAAGGCGATCACGAGCCCCGACGTGACGAAGACCCCCAGGATGAGCCGCCAGATGGCCCGCTTCTCGCGGTCGCGCTCGCGCGCGGCAGACGCGACGGAGGCGACGCCCCAGCGCCCGAGCTCCCCCGCGTCGACGGCCGCCATGCCCACCATCGACGTGCGCGCCGGCAGGCCCACGTCCACGGCGTCGGAGGGCGCCAGGCGCAGCGCGGGCAGACCGCGGTCGAGCGCGTCGCGCACGGCGGCGGTGCCCACCACCGTGCCGTCGACCAGGCGAAGCGCCGTCTCGTGCGGGGCTGCGACGAGCACCTGGAGCTCGCCTGGACGGCCGAGGCGTTGGTCGCGATCGAGGAGGTCGCGCGGAAGGACGCCGAGATCGACGAGCCTTCCGCCGTCGATGGGGACGCTGATGAGCATGCGCGCCGGGTCGCTCGCGCTCGCGCGTGGCGCCCCGGCGGAGCGCACCAGCGCCGGCGCATAGCGCGCGCCCAGGATGCCCGCGCCGTGCTCGCCCGCGAGGCGTGCGTCGCGCTCCAGGATCCCGAGATTGGCGCGTAGCGTCCCGGCGAGGCTCGTGGCCAGGACCGACTGCTCGTTCTCGAGGTCGCGAAGCGCCGCATCAGCTTCGCGCTGCTCGTCCCACCACGCCAGACCGGTGACGACTGCGATGGCCGCCAGCATCCAGGCGACGAGCGGCCAGCTCCGAGCGTTCGAACGCCCGGAAGGCGGAGGCGCGCTCTGGGAACTCGTCGGAACCATCGGTGGCGGCGTCTCACACGCAACGGGCGCGCCAAGCGTGCGCGCGAGGGCGAACCGTGAATGAAAGGCCGGACCGCCGCGGATCACCAGGGAAAAACTCCGCCCTTCGAGGAGAATTTCCCGGACGCGGCCCGCGGCACCACGAGCGAAGAAGAAGAAGGCAGTGGCCCCGGAGCCCGCGGACGTGGCATGGCTTCTGCCTATGCACACCCAGCTCATGGTCCTCCCCTCGCGCTGGTTTCTGCCGCTGACGCGCCCCCTCGTCTGTTCGGCCGTGGCTCTGCTGGCGCCCGTGGCGGCGGCAGAGGAAGCGCCGGTGCGGCCCGTCCCGGACGCTCCCACCTCGATGCGGACTCTGACGCTGCCGGAAGCGCTGGCCTACGCCCGCGAGCATCAGCCGGCGATCCACGCGGCCCTGTCCCGCGTGGCGACGCGGGAGGCCGAGACGGCGATCCCGACCGGCCAGTGGAAGCCGACCATCGGCATCACCGCGCAGATCTACGGGATGACCGCGAACAACACGACCGCCACGTACACGGCGCCGAGCTGGCTGGACATCCCGAGAATCGGCGCCACCTCTACCGTGGCCTCCCCCTCCGCGGCGACGTGGGCGCCTTCAGCGTCCACGCTGGTCGGCGCCGCCATCCGGCAGGAGGTCTTCGACTTCGGACGGATCGGGGCGCAGCGCGCCGCCTCGGACGCGCTCGTGGACGTCGAGAAGCACCGGGCCGACACGACGCGGCTCGAGGTGGAGCTCGGCGTCGAAGAGGCGTACTTCGCCGTGCTCGCCGCGAAGGCGATCGTCCGGGCCTCGGAGGAGGCCTACGACCGCGCGAAGGTGCACCGGGATTACGCCAAGCGCGGGGTCGACTCCGGGCTGCGCTCGCCCATCGACCTCACGCGCGAGGAGGCGAACCTGGCTCGCTTCGACGTGGGGCGCATCCGCGCGGAGGGCGGAGTCGTGGTCTCCCAGGCCGTGCTCGCCGCCGCCATCGGGTCTACCGAGCCCGCCGTGGACGTGGTCGGGGACACGCCGCAGCCGACGGACATGCCGACGCTCGCCGAGGCCATCCAGATGGCCCAGACCCGCGACCCGGTGCTCGCCCAGGCGCTCTCCGGGCTCAAGGCCGCGGAGGACAAGACGCGCGCCGTCGGAGCCCTGCTGCGACCCGACGTCTCGCTCACCGCTACCCTCTCCGGGCGCGCCGGGGGCGCGGACCCGACGACCGGTGGCGTTCCGGCCGGCGACGGCTTCCTCCCGAGCATCCCGAACTGGGACGCGGGCCTCGTGCTGTCGTGGCCGCTGTTCGACGGCACGATCGCCGCGCGTCGCGACGCCTCGCGCACCGAGGAGACGGTCCGCCGCGACGAGATCGACGCGGCGCGCCTGCAGGATGTGGCCAACGTGCGCGAGACCCACGCGCAGGTGCTCGTGGCCCGCGCCGCGCTCGCGGCGATCCAGAACGAGGTCATCGCGGCGAGGGCCAACTACGACCAGGCCGACGCGCGGTTCCGATCGGGGATCGGCAACGCCGTCGAGCTCGCGGACGCCGAGGCGGTCCGCACGGACGCCGAAATACAGCTCGCCCTCGGCGAGTTCGAACTCGCCCGCGCGCGTGCTGCGTTCGGGCGCGCTATTGCGGAGGGGCTGTGACGTTCCAGGAGATCAAGAGAGTGACCGAGCCCGTGAAATCGCAGTCCGCCCCCCCCGTCCAGGCCCCCGTGCAGAGTCCGACGCGCTCGGTGGCCGTGCCGCTCTTCGTCGCCGCCGGCGTGGCGGCGGTGCTCGTCGCGGGAGGGCTTCTCGTCCACCGCGCCGAGTCGCGGGTCAACCATGTCGCGATGTCGTCGACGGGAAAGCCCGTCACCGTGATCGCGGCCCAGCTGACGCCGTACCGCGACTCGCGCGTGTACATCGGTACGCTGCGTCCCTGGATCGAGGCGCACGTGGGACCCCAGTTCGTCTCCGCGTACGTCGACACGGTCCTGGTGCGTCCCGGCGCCGTCGTCAAGCGCGACGAGGTCATCGCCACGCTCGACTGCCGCAACGCCACCGCGGCCAGCCAGGCCGTCGCCGCCGAGGCGCGCGCCATCGACGCGCGTCAGCGCGCGGTCGCCGACGAGTCGGCGCGCCTCAAGTCGATGCTCGAAGGCGGCTTCGTGTCGCCCAACGAGGCCGAGCAGAAGGAGGCCCAGAGCGTTGCCGAGGAGGCACAGCTCGCGTCGCAGCGCGCCAAGCTGGCCTCGATGACCCTCGAGGTGAGCGATTGCATCATGCGCTCGCCCTTCGACGGGGAGATCGCGACGCGCACGATCGACCCCGGCGCGTTCGTCCGTCCCGGCACCGCGATCGTCTCGGTGGTCGACCGGAACATCGTGCGCATGACCTTCGACGTCCCGGAGACGGACTTCGACATCGTCGCACCCAGCAGCGCGATCTCTGTAGCCGTGATCGCGACCGGACAGTCCTTCAGCGGCGCCATCTCGCGGCGGTCGCCGAGCGCCGACCCCGACACCCGCACGGTCCACGTCGAGGTCGACATGCCCGACCCGCAGCGCCAGATGCCGGTGAACACCACGGGAGAAGCGCGCATCGAGGTCGGCCAGCCGCGTCCGACGACGGCGATCCCGCTGAGCGCCGCCGCGATCAGCGGCAGCAAGGCGGTCCTCTTCGTGGTCGACAAGGGAGTGGCGCACAAGTCGACGTTCCACGTGGAGGGCGAGCGCGGCGGCACGCTGTACCTCGACGCGACGCTCAAGCCGGGCACGCAGGTCGTCACCGAGGGCCGCGCGGTGCTCGACGACGGCGACGCCGTGACGCCGAAGGTCGTCTCCTTCGACGCGACCGCAGAGGCCGCCGCGGCCAAGGAGCCGCAGAAATGACCGGCCTGTCACTGCGTAACCCGATCGCGGTCCTGATGATCTGCATCGGGCTGGTGGTCTTCTCGCTCGTCGTCACTCCGCGCATGGCGGTCGACACGTTCCCCGAGCTGACGCCGCCCGTGCTCATCGTCGGAACGCTCGCCCCGGGGCTGGGCGCCAAGGACGTCGAGAAGACGATCAGCTGGCGCCTGGAGAAGTACGTGAGCGCGACGCCGGGCGTCGACCATGTCGAGAGCCTGTCGCGCAACAACTTCAGCGTCATCTACGTGTGGCTGAAGTGGGGGACCGACCTCAGCTCGGCGCAGACGCTGGTGCAGTCGCAGGCGGGGTTTGCCATGGCGGCGATCCCCAAATCGCTCGGCGTCCTGCCGCCGTTCGTTCTTCAGTACGATCCGTCCAACGCGCCCGTGTGCGAGGTGGTCGTGAGCGGGACCGGCTACACCGGCCCGCAGCTCTACGACTACTCCATGAACTACGTGGAGCCTCTCATCGAGGGCATCTCCGGCGTCGCGAGCGCTGCGCCGTACGGCGGCCAGATGCGGCAGATCAACGTCGTCGTCGATCCGCTCAAGGCCCAGGCGCGGAACGTGACGGCCAGCGACGTGGCGGCGGCCGCCGCGCGGTCCAACGCCCTGCTCCCCTCGGGCGAGCTGCTCGCCCCGAAGTTCGACGCCAACGTCTACACGAACGCGATCCCAAAGCGCGTCGCGACGATCGGCGAGGCCACGGTCAAGGTGGTCGATGGCAAGCCGGTGCTCATCAACGACGTCGCGCGCGTCGACGACGGCGGTACGCCCGAGACCGAGTCGGTGGCGGTCAACGGCAAGGACGCGGTGTACCTCGCGGTCCTGCGCATCCCGGGCGGCAACACGATCGAGATCGTCGACGCGGTCAAGAAGGTCGTCGAGGGCCTCGACGATCTGCCGCCGGGTATGCAGGCCAAGGTCTACTTCGACCAGTCGACCTTCGTGCGCAACACGTACCACGGGCTCAAGAAGGAGGTCATCCAGGCGCTCGTCCTCATCGCGCTCGTCATCCTCCTCTTCCTGCAGAGCTTCCGCGGCACGATGATCGTCTCGGTGGCGATCCCCCTGTCGTTCGCCATCACGCTCATCGTCCTTTACTCGACGGGGCAGACGCTCAACGCCTTCACGCTCGGAGGTCTGACGCTCGCCATGGGGCGCCTCGTCGACGATGCGGTCGTCGTCCTCGAGTCGATCCACAGGCACCAGCGCATGGGGATGCCGACGGCCGAGGCGGCCCTGAAGGGGACGAACGCCGTGGCCCTGCCGGTGCTCGCGTCGACGCTGACGACGATGGCCGTGCTGCTGCCGGTCGTCCTGCTCGCCGGGCTGGCGCGCAAGCTCTTCGCCCCGCTCGCCATCACCGTCGCGGTCGCGATGATCGCGTCGTACTTCGTGAGCATGGCGGTGACGCCGGTGGCGTGCCGCTACTTCCTCGGGCACGCGGAGCACGGTCGCGTCGGCAAGGCGATCGAGGGCCTCATCGACAGCGTCGCCGACGGCTACTCGCGCACGCTGCGCAAGGTCCTCCCGTTTCGGATGACGATCATCGGCGCGTCGATCGTGCTGGTCGTCGCCGCCGGCTGGGTGGCGGCGCGCCTGCCGAGCACGTTCTTCCCCGAGATCGACGAGTCGATGGACACGCTCTACGTGCGCCTGGCGGCCGGCGTTTCGGTGAAGGACGCGGCCAAGACCGTGGCGGAGATGGGCAAGGCGATCACCCGGGAGCTACCCCCCGACACCGTCGAGATGTCGATCGCGAACTTCGGCATGCCGCAGAACGCCCGCGCGCTGCTGACCAACACCAACGTGGCGCCGAACACCGGGACGCTTCAGCTCGCGTTTGCGGACGCCGAGCACCGCAAGCTGTCGCAGTCGGAGCTGGCCGTGAAGATCCGGGAGATCGTGACGCGCGAGTTCCCCGGCGTCGAGGTGCTCCAGTACCCCGGGGGCCTGGTCGCGAGCGTCTTCGCGAACGGCTACACGGCGCCGTTCGTCGTCGAGGTCCACAACGAGAACCTCGCCGAGCTGAACGAGGAGGCGCAGGCCGTGGCCCAGGTGGCCCGGACCGTCCCCGGCGTCCGCGACGTGAAGGTCTCGCTGCAGAACGACTACCCGGAGGTCCACGTCAACACGGACCGCACGAAGGCGGGCTTCGTTGGCACGAGCGCCGAGGCCGCCGCCGAGACGACGCTCGAGGCGACGCTCGGGAACATCAACAAGCCGGGCGTCTGGATCGACGGGAACAACGGCCAGTCGTACTACGTCGTGACGGCGTACGACGGCGAGCAGGTGCCCGACACGGAGGCCCTCGGCAGGCTCCCGGTGCGCATCGGGCCGGGCGGGCAGCCCGTGCTCCTGCGCGCGTACGGCGACGTCCGGCGCGAGCTCGGCGCCGTGGCCGTGGAGCGCAACCACCTCGCCCGTGTCGCGCACGTCCTCATGCAGACGGAGGGCCGAGATCTGGGGACGTCGGCGGAGGAGCTGGAGAAGAAGCTGAAGGAGGACCCCCGCACGCAGCACATCGACGTCCGCTTCGTGGGGCAGGTCGATCTGATGCGGACGACGTTCGGCGGCCTGGGCCTTGCGCTGGGGCTCGCCGTCATGGTTGTCTTCATGATCATGGCGTCGCAGTTCAAGTCGTTGCGGTTGCCGTTCGTCATGCTCTTCACGATCCCGGTCTCGCTCGTCGGCATCGTCCTGGCGCTGATGGCGGCAGGGCAAGGCTTCTCGATCACGGCGCTCATGGGCATCCTGATGGTCATCGGGATCGCGGTGTCCAACGGCATCCTGCTCGTGGACGACGCCAACCGCCGGTTCAACGACGAGGGCGTCGACAAGGTCGACGCGATCGTCGCGGCCGCGCGCTCGCGCTTCGTGCCCATCGCCATGACCAGCCTCGCCACGATCATCGGCCTCATCCCGACCGCGATTGGCCTCGAGCGCGGCTCCGAGGCCAACCAGCCGCTCGCGCTCTCGGTCGTCGGCGGCCTGACGTCCTCGACGGTCCTCTCGCTGTTCCTCGTCCCGGTCATGTTCCTCTTCTTCGCCAAGCGCAGCGCGCCCGAGGTAGAGGAGCATGCGGCCGCGGCTCCGCTCGCCGGGGCGCACGCTTGATCCGCAAGGTGCTCGTCGCGCTCGACGGTTCGGCCCGGGCTCCGGGCGTCTTCGAGAGGGCGGCCGCGATCGCCGCGCGCTTCGGGGCGGCGCTCGTGCCGTTCCGGGCGATCCACGTGCCGCCGGAGTTTCCGGCGGCTGCGGCCGGCAGCGAGTCCGACGGCCTGCCGGCGCGCCTGGCGCGGCTCGCGCTCGAGGAGATCGGGCACGTCACGGCGCAGGCGTCGCTCGAGGGGCTGTCGCTCGCGGCCCCGATCGTCCGCAGCGGGGACCCGTCGCGGCTCATCCTTGAGGTCAGCGAGGAGGTCGACGCGGATCTCATCGTCATGGGCAGCCACGGCTACAGCGGCATCGACCGAATCCTGGGCACGACGGCGGCGCACGTGGCGAACCAGGCCCGCCGCGACGTCCTCGTCGTTCACCAGCGCAACGGCGTCACGCCGGGCGGCGGCGGTAGATCCGGCGAGTGAGCTCCGCCTCGTCCTCGTGGGGCAGCACGGGCCCGGGCTCGAACACGCGCTCGTCGATGGCGGGCGCGAGCACCGCTCCCTCGGGGCTGGGGCGGTCGGGGACGTAGGTCACGTCGATGACGTCGACCACGCGCATCGCCTCCTCGTAGACGCGGGCCCCGCCGATGAACCACACGTCGCCCTCGTGCACCCGCGCGAGGGCCTCGTCGACGCTGCGGGCGCACTCGACGCCGGGGACGCCGAGCGGCCGGCTCGTGACCACGATGTTGCGCCGCCCGGGCAGCGGCCTGCCCGTCTCCTCGAACGTCGCGCGGCCCATGATGACCGTCGACCCGAGCGTGACGCGCTTGAAGCGCCGCATGTCGCCGGGGTGCCGCCACGGGATGTGGCCGTCGCGCCCGATCACGCGATCGGGCGACATCGCGAAGATCATCCCGCGCACGGCGTCAGACCGCGACCTTGAACCCGATGGCCGGGTGCGGCGTGTAGCCCGTCAGCGCGAAGTGCGACAGGACCGTCTCGGTGTCGGCCTCGAGCAGGGGGCGCAGGTCGCCGAGCGACCGGATCGCCGGAGCGATCGTCAGCCGCGGCAGGGGACGGGGCTCGCGCTCGAGCTGCCGGCGCAACCCCGGGACGTGGTCGTACTCGGCCATCGTGCCGTCGGCCTTGGCCGTGTACACGTGCGCGTCGATCATGGTGTGCGCGAAGATCCCCGGCCGCAGGCCGGTCATGCGCCCGAAGAGCTCGAGGAGCAGGGCGTAGCCTGCGATGTTGTACGGAACGCCCAGCGCGACGTCGGCGCTCCGCTGCGTCAGGTGCAGGCAGAGCAGCGGATCGCCGCTCGCGTCGACCTGCACGTTGAAGGCGAAGAGCAGGTGGCACGGCGGCAGCTTCGACGTCTGCGCGTTGCCCGGGGCCCAGGCGGTGACGACGAGGCGCCGGCTCATCGGGTTGCGCTTGAGCTCCTCGAGCACCCAGGCGATCTGATCGCTGAACGCCGCGCGCCCCTCCGCGTCGTGGACCGGGAAGTGCCGCCAGAAGTTCCCGTACGCGCTCGGCACCTGGCCCTCCCCGTCGGCCCACGGGTCCCAGAACTTGCAGCCGTGCTTCTTGAGCAGGCCGATGTGAGTCTCCCCGCTCAAGAACCAGAGGTTCTCGACGACGATGTTCTTCCAGGAGATCTCCTTCGTCGTCAGCAGCGGGAAGCCCCGGCGCAGGTCGATCTCGTAGTTGTGGTTGAAGGTCGAGAGCGTATCGACGCCCGTGCGGTTGGGCTTTCGGGTTCCGTGGTCGAGGACGTCGCGGACGAGGTCGAGGTACGGCTTCACGCTTTCGGGTTTGGCCCGGGCGGGGTCCGGCGTCAATGGAGGCGCAGTGTGCTCGAATTCGTTCGCGCGAACGCAAGGTTTGCGTGCTAGCTCCAGCGCACGGCACGTCTCTCGCGCGAAGTCTGCCGCATCGGGCGCTGGTCGCGAACGTGCATGAGGGGCCTCGCCATGAGACTGACCGTTTCCAACGCACTCGTCGCCGTGATTCTCTCCGCCGCCGCGGTGGCGTGCACCGCGAACGATCACGGAACCGCCGCCGCCGCGACCGCGGCCCCGTCGGCCGCCGCCTCCTCGACTGCGCCCACGCCCGTGCGCAACGCCGGGCCCCCGGTCACCGGCACCGTGGCCGAGACGATGGACGCCGCCGGCTACACGTACGCGCGCCTCACGACCGCTCAGGGCGACCAGTGGGCCGCCATCCCGCAGGCCCAGATCAAGGTCGGCGACACCGTGACGATCCAGAACCCGATGATGGTCGACGGCTTCCAGAGCCCGACGCTCAAGCGTACGTTCGAGCACATCCTCTTCGGCACGCTCGCGGGCGCCCCTCCGCTCGGCGGCCAGCCTCCGTCGAACCCGCACCCGGGCATGATGCCGGGCGCCGGCGCGACGCCGACGATCGCTTCGGGCGCCCCCGTCTCCAGGGCGGTCGGCCCGGACGCGCACACGGTCGCGCAGGTCGTGCAGGGCAAGGACGCACTCGCGGACAAGACGGTGACCGTGCACGCCCGCGTCGTGAAATACAACGGCGGCATCATGGGCAAGAACTGGGTCCACGTGCAGGACGGAAGCGGCACCGGTCCGTCGGACGGCGACATCCTCGTCACCACCACCGACACGGCCGCCGTCGGCGACGTCGTCACCGTCAAGGGCGTCGTGCACACGAACCGCGACTTCGGCTCGGGCTACTCGTACCCGGTGATGATCGAGGACGCGAAGGTCACGAAGTAGCGGCCCGGTAGGCCTTCTCTTCCTGGCCGAGCTGCCCGATCACCTCGAGGCACGTCTCGGAGATCTTCTTGTACGTCCGCGGGCTCTCCGGGGCGGACAGGAGCGCCCCGAAGTCGATCGGCTCGCCGAAGACCACGTGGATTGGGGGCCCGTTGCCGAGCACGCCGCCTCGTACCTGATCGCCGAAGCCGTTGACCAGGCCGTTGACGAACACGGGCACGACGGGCACGCGGGCCTTGTGGATCACGCGCCCCACGCCGCTCTGCGCCGGCAGGAACGTGTACGGGTCGTCGTCCTTCTTGCGCGTGCCCTCCGGGTGGATGCCCACGAAGAAGCCCCCGCGCCGCAGCAGGGCGGCGAGCTCGTCGAGCCCCGCGAGGTTGAGCGCCGCCCGCTTGCGGTCGCGGAAGATCGGCGGGTACATCGCGAAGAAGCTCATCGCGCCGTTGACCAGGGGCCCGAGGGGCGTGTCGTAGAAAAACGTCGACTTCACCGGGAACAGGATCCGGTGCGGCAGGCCGTGCGCGACCAGGTACGCCGTCACGACGTACAGGTCGTAAAACGAGCGGTGGTTTGCGACGCAGAGCACGCTGCCCGACGGATCCCAGGGCGGGAGCCGCTCGGCGCCGTGGACGTGCAGCAGCTTCGCGGTCACCGCGCGGATCCACCACTGGCCGACCGACTTCTGGAGGACGCGGATGCCGCGGTCCACGGCGCCGGGACGCAGGCTCGCGCGGATCATCCGGATCTGGGCGCGCTCGAGCCGGGTGAGCGGAACCCCCATGGCAAGCAGGTCGTGTTCGAGTTGGTCGGGCATGGTCGGCGGACCCCGGATCTGAGACCAGCGCCGGCCCCGGAGGCAAGACGTGTCACCCGGGACGGAAACGAACGTCGTCAGCGGCGTGCCCCCGGGCGCGCGGTGTACCCGAAGCGCACGATTTCGCTGGCGGTATCCGTTACGCAAACGAGGCGTGGATCCGCTGGACCCCGCGAGGGGCCTGATGCAAATAGTCGCCACTGCGGGATGGTCGAGCAGCTCCAGACTTTGGACGAAGGGGTCTCTAGGAATGGGCGCGGATCGAAACGAGCTGGGTCGACGCAAGCTCCTGGTGCTCAGCGCGGCGGCGGCCGTGGCGGCGCCGGCGTGTGGGTCCAACGACTCGCCGCTCGGCGGTCCCTACGGCGGGCAGGTGGGGAGCCTTCCGGGGCCCACCAACGGCTCCACCGGCGCAAGCTCGGGGGGCAGCAGCGGGGGGAGCAGCGGCGGCAGCTCGGGTAGCAGCAGCGGCAGCAGCGGCAGCGGCGGCAGCGGCGGCAGCTCGGGCGGTAGCAGCGGCGGCAGCTCGGGTAGCAGCAGCGGCAGCGGCAGCAGCTCGGGCAGCGGCAGCAGCTCGGGCAGCGGCAGCGGCTCGGGCAGCGGCAGCGGCGGCAGCTCGGGTAGCAGCAGCGGCAGCGGCAGCAGCTCGGGCAGCAGCAGCGGCAGCAGCTCGGGCAGCAGCAGCGGCGGCGGCCCCACGTGCTCGCCCAGCGGCAACACCCAGACGCTCACGTTCTCCCAGTACCCGTCGCTCCAGAACACCGGCGGCTACGTCAAGGTCAGCATCAGCGGGTACCAGGATCCCAACTGCGGCAGCAGCGAGGTCGTCGTCATCTGCCAGGGCCCGGGCCAGTACCTCGCGCTCTCGACCGCGTGCAATCATGCCTGCTGCAACGCCTCCTTCAACGGCTCGAGCTTCCGGTGCCCGTGCCACGGCGCGACGTGGGACTCGAGCGGCAACCTGACGCAGGGGCCCGCCTCCGCGAACCTCGCCTCGCTCACCGTCTGCGCCGATTCGGCCGGCGTGCACGTGAGCTACTAGCGGGCGCAAGCTCCCGAAGCGGCCGAGCTCGCGGCCAAGCCCGACCTTTCGTCAGCCTGACCGCCGAGGCCGATTGCCCTTCCGGGTCGGATGGGCGATCCTGGAGGCAGCATGAGCAGCGTGGCCCCGAAGAAGGACCCTCCGTCGCCTCCGATTGCCGAGGAGGACGACGACGACATGACGAGCGTGATGTCGTCCGACCAGCGCAAGCTCCTGCAGCAAGCGGCTGCCAAGGAGGCCGCGACGCTCGAGCGCGACACCGCCAAGCCGCCCCCGTCGGCGGCGGCCGAGGAGCCGGTGGCGATCCCCAGGGCGGCGGCCGTCCCGGCCGCGGCGGAGCCCGTCGCCATCCCCAAGGCGCCGCCCGTCCCGTCGATCGACGGCAAGCCGGCCGCGAAGAAGGCCGCCCCGCCGGCCGCCGCGTCGACCGGCACGCCTCCCTGGGGCCTCGTCTCGTTCGTCCTGCTCGCGGTGTCGATCGCCTACGTCCTTCGCTGACCGGGCGTCACACCAGGCGGAGGTGGCCTCGCGGCGGCGGGGTGGAGCGCGACGGGGGCGATACGTCGGGCTCGGCGTTGCCCCACTTGACGATCGACTCGGCGATCGCGCGCGCGGCGCCCGGCCGGTCGTAGTCGGCGTCGACGAAGTTGCCGATCACGTCGCCCTCGACGCTCTGCACCTGGTAGTTCGTCGTCCCGGAGTTCTCGTAGACGTTGATGTGCCACGGGCGCTTCGGCAGGCGCGAGACGCGCTGGGGATCGGTGAAGAACTCGTAGTCGGCCATGGCGTCCGGTTTCCGTGGGAGCGGCGGCGCCCTTGGCGCTAGGGTGCCGGCCCATGCGTTCACTCTGGATCTCGGGGATGTTGCTCTCGGCCCTTCTCGGGTGCAAGGCGCCCGAGGCGGTGGGAGCCGATGCCGGTCCGGCGCCGGGCGCGACCTCCGCGCCGGCGGCCCCGTCCTCCGCGCCGTCCGCGTCCGTCGCCGCGGTCGCGTCGAGCGCGCCTGTCGTCGGCCGTGCCGAGCCCGTGCCGGGCCAGTACGGCCGCTTCTACTGCGACGGTCGCCGCTTCTCGGCCAGCTTCCCCGAGACCCCGTCGCGGAAGACGCTCGCGACGCCGGGCTTCACGGCCGTCGAGGTCGAGACCGTCTCCAATCGCATCGGCTACGCCGCCATCTGCGGCCCCGTCAGCGGCCACGCGTTCGAGAATGCGCACCAGAAGGCCGTGGGTGACGGCAAGCTCCTCTCCGAGACGCACCCCGGGTTTCACGGCACCGACGCCTACCAGATCCGCGTCGCCACCAAGGGCGGCGGCGAGCGCCTGATGCTCCTCGTGAAGTACGGCGAGAGATTCTGCTCGGTCGGCGTCGAGATGGACAACGCCGGAGACGAGCAGCTCGGCTACAAGTTCCTCGGCTCGTTCCGGCCCGAGCCCGCGCCCTGACGCGGGCGCCTGCGCCGCGCGAGGGCGGCGAGGCCCACGAGGAGCACCGCGAGCCGCGAGACGGGGCTCCGCCGGTGCGGGCGCGGCGGGACCGAGCACCCGCTCGACGACGAGTCGCCCTCGCCGCCGGTGCTGCCGCTGCAGCCGCCGCTGCCGTCGCCGGAGCTCCCCGAGCCGTCGCCCCCCGGGTCGCCCGTCGTGCTCCCGCCGCACGAGTCGCCCGACGTGCCCGAGCCGTCCCCGCTGCACCCCGAGTCGACCGCGGCGCCCGCGACGTCGCTCGCGACCGCGACCCCGTCCGCGGCGGCGGTGGGGTCGGAGCTGCCGCCGCCGCTCGACCCTCCGCCCGGGGGAGCGGCCGCGCCCCCGT
>JAJYCT010000287.1 GCA_021778125.1 Myxococcales bacterium | reverse complement strand
CGCTCGCGATCGACCTGTGCCGCAAGACGACCGAGACGGCGACGGGCAAGCAGCGCACCTGGGGCGTCGTCGGCGCGACCTTCGTCGCGCCCGACGGCTCGGACGCCTGCGTCGACGAGCTCACGGGGGTCCCGGGCTCGTGCGCGGGCAACGCGAACTTCCAGCTCGGCCACGGCAACCTCTCCAAGCTGGGCGTCGACAAGCCCCAGCAGGGCTCGCACATGCTCGGCCTGTCGTCGGGCACCGCGCGCGATCCGAGCGATCCCGGCTACCAGGACGTGGGCGGCTTCGACAAGGGCTACACGGTCAGCTACGCCAACGGCTTCCCCGCGCCCGCGCCCGCGTGCCCCGGCGTGACGACGGGCCAGCCGCACGACGGCGCGGCGCTGCGCCTCGTCATCCGCGTGCCGACCAACGCCCAGAGCTTCACGTTCAACTCGAACTTCTTCAGCTACGAGTTTCCGCAGTACATCTGCAGCGCGTATAACGACGGCTTCACCCTCGAGATGGCCCCGGCGCCCAAGGGCGCCAGCGCGGGCGGCAACGTCGTCTTCGACCAGTCGGGCAACCCCATCTCGGTGAACAACGCGCTGCTGCAGGTGTGCGACGCGCAGACGGCCGGCGGCAAGAGCTTCGCGTGCCCGCTCGGCCCCGGCGACCTCCAGGGCACCGGCTTCGGCCAGGACACCGCGGGGACCAACCACGCGGCGACCGGCTGGCTGCAGACGACGGTGAACCTCGACCCCTCACTCAAGGGCAAGGACGTGACGCTCCTGCTGGCGGCGTGGGACTCGGGCGACGGCATCCTCGACTCGACGGCCCTCATCGACAACTTCACGTGGTCGACCCAGCCGGGCCAGAACACGCCCGTCACGACGCCGAGCCCGGGGGCGCAGTAGGCGCGCCCTCGCGGGCTCCTCGCGGGGCCCATGGTACGATCGCCCTCGGATGGTCCGTACCGCCATCGTGATGGCCGCGCTCGCGGCGGCGTCGCTCTCGTTCGCCGACGCGGCGCCTGCCGCCGAGCCCCGCCTCGGATGGCCGGAGGGCGGTCAGCTCTCGGGCGTCTACGCGCACATCGGGATGATCGGCCAGCCCTGGTTCCCGGGGTTTCTGCGCCGCGTCGCCGCCAACGGCATGAACGCGGTGGTGATCGACGGCAAGGACTACTCCGGGTGGCTGACGTACCCGTCGTCGATCCCGCTCGCGTCCGAGACGCACGCCAGCTCGCACGCCGTGCTGCGGTCGCTCGGCGATCTGGTGCACACCGCGCACGGGCTCGGGGTGCGCGTCCTCCTGCGCGTGTCGTGCTTCCACGATCCGTGGACGGCCTCGCGGCGCCGCGATCTCGCCATCAGGGGCATCGGAGGCTGGCTCGATCCGAGCAGCCGCGACGCGCAGGACTACCTGCTCGCGGTCGTCGACGAGACGCTCGCCGCCGGCGTCGACGAGATCCAGCTCGACTACGTGCGCTACCCGACCGAGGGCCTCAAGAACGCCGACTTCGGCCTGGGGACGCGCACGACCACCGACGTGATCACCGGGTTCGTCGAGCGCGTGCACGAGCGCACGAAGGCGGCGGGCGTGCCGCTGTCGCTCGACGTGTTCGGCGTCGTGGCCTGGCAGCGGGCGGTCGACGTGCGCGCGACGGGGCAGGACCTCGCGCGCCTGGGGCCCCTGGTCGAGGCGGTCTCGCCGATGGTGTACCCGTCGCACTTCCGCGCCGGGTTTAACGGGTACGAGGAGCCCGGGGCGCACCCCGAGGTGGTCGCCTTCGGGACGAAGGAGGCCGAGCAGGTCCTGCGCCGCGCGCACGCGTCGGCCGTCGTGAGGCCGTGGATCCAGGGCTTCCCGTGGCACGCGCCCGGGTACTCGGCGTCGTACGTGATGCAGGAGATCGCCCAGGCGCGCGTGGCGGGCGGGCAGGGGTGGCTCGCGTGGAACGCGGGCGGGTACTACGCCGAGGTGTTCGCGGCCAGCTGGCAGACGCGGGCGAGCGAGAAGAAGGGGGGGAGGTGAGCCCGCGACGGGCAGCGGCCACACGGCCCGTCGCCGTCGCCGCCGCCGCCGCGGCGAAGGCGAAGGTCACGCGCGCGCCGTGGCGCGCCCGGGCCTTGCACGCACCGTCGGCATGAGGTCGTCAACCGCCGCCCTGCTGCTCGTGTGGGTCGAGCTCGGTGCCTGCAGCGCGCCGGCCCCGCCGGCGCACACCGCGGCGCTGCCGGCGGCGTCCCAATACGCGGCCGAGCCCGAGGAGGCGCTCCTCGTCGCCCTGTCCGAGGCCGGGATCACCGAAGCCCAGGCGTCCGCCTCTGCCGCGCGCGCGCCTCCGCCCGCGCGGCCCCCCCCGCCCGAGTTCCCCGATCGGCTTTCGATCGAAGCTCTCGATCGCCTCTCGCACGCCGTGCCGGTGCATCATGACGCCCACGGATCGACCCTCCGCCTGGGCACCGACGATCTCTTCGAGAGCGGCACCGCGACGCTCAGCAGTCGCGCCCGATGGCGGCTCGATGCGATCGCGTCGGCGCTGGCTTTGCAGTATCAGCGCAAGATCTTCGTCCGCGTCTACACCGACTCGCTGGGGAATCGAGCCCAGAGCACCGATCTCTCGCTGCACCGCGCCGAGGCGCTGCGCGACTACTTCGTGGCCCACGGCGCCATCCCCGAGCAGCTCGTCGCCGAGGGCATGGGTCCCTCCCACCCGGTCGACGACAACCGCACCACGCAGGGCCGCGCCGCCAACCGTCGCGTCGAGATCGTCGTCGAGACGCCGCAACCGCGATGAGCACGGCTGCACGCGCCGCCGCACCGGATGGGCAACGGCCAGTAACAAGACGCTTCCCAGCGAGCTGCCCGAGACCCCCGCCGGCCTACCCGACCGCGCCTGCGACCCGGTTCGCGTGCTACGGCGCGTTCGCTTTCACTGGGTTCACATACGGAACGACGTACCCGCGCCTCGGTGCGAGCGTGAGCTTGAGCACGTCAACCGTTCCGCCGTCGCCGGCCTCTACAGTCCCGACCTTCTCGATGGCGAGGATATCTACCTTGGGTTGCAGCCTCTCGGTCTCGCCGCACACTCGAGGCCCCGAGCACTGGCGCCACCGGGCCATATCGCCCTCGATGGCTAGACCCCAGCCGTATGCCGTGTCGGGCCTTTGCCCCGTGACTGCTTGAGCGTACCGTTCGGTGTTTCTGAGGTCCCACTCTGGGGTGCTCGTGACGTTCGAGGTGAGCGGGTCGACGCAAGCTATTGCGGCGGCGAGATAGAGGGTCAGGCCGGCACGCATCACCAGGATCAACCTATCCGCCGCCGTGCGTCCCGCTGTCCGCAACGCATGCGCAGGTACCGAAGCTCTGGCCGTTGACGGTGCCGCATGCGCTCCAGACGCCCGCGCAGCCGTCGATGACGCAAGGAGTTCCTGCCTCGCAGGAAGTCGAGCCATCAGACTGCGCTCCCCCAGAACTCCCGCACGCCACCGACCAGCCGTGGTACGGGCGTGGGACCGCTTAGGCGTCCGGTCCATATTACCGCTCCCTCTGGTGGGGTCGAACTGCGTAGTTCCACTCTCCGTGGAAGCGGTGTGGCTTGATGCGTACGCGCATGAGAGCGTCGGTGGGCACGTCCTTGCCGAGGGCGTAGCGCCGCTCGTCGAGCTTCGCGCGCACGCGAAGTCCCGTCTTGGTCGTGGTAGATCGGATCAGCGCGACGACGGTCTCCCTGGTGACGAGGGGACGGCCGCGCCAGTTCTGCGTGATGTGCGAGAAGAGCCGGTGCTCGATCTTGTTCCACTTGCTGGTGCCGGGCGGGAAGTGGCAGACGCTCACCTTCAGCCCCGTCGTGTCGGCGAAGCGCTGCAACTGGACGCGCCACAGTCGCGAGCGCGGCGCATTGCTCCCGCCGCCGTCGGCCGTGACCAGCACGTCGGTCGCATCGGGGTACGCCTTCTTGCCCATCTCGCGCCACCACCGTTCGAGCGTCGCGACCGCGAACTCGGCGGTGTCGTGATCGACGCCGACGCTGACCCACGCCTCGTTGCGCGCGGTGTCGTAGACGCCGTAGGGGATGACCTTGCCCAGCTCGACGTCGATGACGTCGTGCACGCGCACCGGCTCCGGCTCGCCCTTGCGGTGCCACTCGCGTCCGCCGTTCTTGAAGTCGCCCACCAGCTCCTTCTTCTTGGTGTCGACCGAGACCACGGGCTGGCCGCGCTTCATGAACGCCTTCGCGGTGCGGTTGATGTGCTCGAACTGCGCGTTGCGGTCGGGCGACTGCTTGCCTTCGCGCGTCTTGCGCACGACTTGCAGGCTGTAGTCGAGCTGGTGCAGCAGCCGGCCCACCATGGTCGCGCTGACCTTGTGCCCCATCTCACGCAGCTCGGCGGCGAGCTTGTCCTTGCTCTTGCACGTCCAGCGCAGCGGCGACTCCGGGTCGCCTCGCGTCACGGGGTCCACCAGCGACTCCAGGTCCGACACCAACGTCGGGTCCGTCTGCACGAGCGGAGGCCGGCCTGCTCCCGGACGACGAATCCTCTGCGCACGGGCAGGAAGCTTCGGGGGCTTCTGCGTTTGCTCGGCAAGGTCTCGAAGGCCCGCCCTGACGCGCGACTTGCTGATCCCCGTGGCCTCTACCACCGCCGCGATACCTCCGTAGCCGAGCGCCTCGGCCTCGGTCGCTGCCCACAGACGCGCCACCCGCTCGTCCATCACGTGGCGCAATCGCCTGTACTTCGCGCGAATCCGATCCACCTCGACCATGCTGCCCGACCAACCGATGGTGCTGTCGGCCTATTTCCATGAGGGGATCGATAATTCTGACCGGGCGCCTAAGCCACGCCGCGCACCCCATCAAACCTTGCCAGACGTCCGCTGGAACGACACGATGATTCTATGAAGAGACTACTGACCATTGTCTTAGCGGCGACTGCCGGCTGCGGCGGAAACCTGGGGGGGCCGACCCGCGACGGCGGCCCGAGCGACACCGGCATCTCTGACGGCGCCGCACCCGACGGAACCGCCTCGCGAGACGGCGGCACCGATGACGGGGCTCTCACGGACGGCGGCACGGCTACCGATGCCTGGGGGGTGCCGCCTGACGGTGGGCCATGAAGCCCCGTTTGCCCTCCGACGCTTCCCGCCGTCGGTACCGCATGCTCGCAGAACCAGCTCCGATGCGAGTACGGCACTGCGTGGTGGAACCTGTCTTGCGACGACATCGTTGTCTGCAGTGGGGGGCAGTGGATGCAAGGGAACCCCGGTACCAACCCGTGCCTTCCGGAGCCCGGACCGAACGCGTCCCCATGCCCGTCCAACGCAGGTACCGTCCAAGATGGCGCGATGTGTCCGCAGGCCGGGCTGACCTGCTGGTACGGAGAGGGCGCCTACTGCTTCTGTCAGTGGGCGGCGGCGGACTCCGGGCTGCCTCCCTATTGGGACTGCGGGCCTCAGCCCGGCTGCCCCGCCACTCGGCCACGACTGGGCGCAGGCTGCGTTTCCTCACCGGTGGACTGCGCCTATGCGGGCTGCTCCGCTGAGGTCTGCCAAGGGGGCGTATGGCAATACGTCCCCCCGCAGGGCCCAGGCGGCGGGTGTCAGTAGGCAACTCTGTCGAACCTGTCGAGCAATGGCATAACCACATAAAGGGACCCGTATCCCATGCGCATCCGGTCATCCTGCTCCGTTGTGATCATGACAACGCTGCTTTCCTTGGTCCCCTCGGTTGCTCATGGGAAGTCATGGCCAAACTGCAACTGCAACGGACAGACTGCCCTCGTGGGGTCGTCCAACGGCAGTGTGCAACATCGTATGTCAGGTCCTTGACGTCCGCCCCCCGCTTCGACCGCCTTCTCTCCGGCGGAATCGGTGTTCACGACGCCGTGGAATCGGTGTTCACGATGGGCTGGTGCACATCGCTGGACTCATCGCCCGACCACAGGACCTGTCGGGTTCCAGTAATAGTAAAGTGAAAAGTTCGGGTAGATCGCCGCGAGGTCGTTCACCCCGAGCGCGCTGAAGAGCACCCCCACCTCGCCGACGATGCGATCGGTGAAGTTGTATTCAATCGTCGGCTGCACGCCGAACAGACCGAAGCTCGATCGGCCGGCGTTGACGGCGTGACCATCGAGACGGAACGGCAGACCGTGCAGTCCGATGCCCTCGATCGCGTACGCGAAGCCCTTCTTCTCGACGAGAAAATGCTCGAACACGAGGCGGTACTGGAAGATGTCGCCGAAGTACTGCGCCTGCCCGCCGCTCGAGCCAGGTAGCGCGTACGAGTAGTAGATGCCACCCGAGATGCGGAACGGCTCCACGTTCTTGCGAAAGAGGAGCGCGTCGGTCAGCACCGGCGCTCCGAAGTGCGTCGCGGGAAGTCGTCCGAGCGGGGCGAATCCTCCGGGGATCGACGGCGTGCCGAGCGCGCCAGCCCAGTCGCTCGTGGGTAGCCCGGCGAAGACCATGTCGGTGACCCACGGCGCCCAGCCGTCGGGTTTCTGCGCGTGGATCCGCAGCTTGGCGTAGAGCGTCGTGTCACCGAACCCGTGGCCGCTCTCCGCTCCCGCTCCGTCCCCTGGCGTCTGCCACCAGGAAGCCTCGGACGTGAACAGCCCGGCCTCGAGCCACGGCAGGACGCCGAAGGCAAACTCGACGTTCGGGTTGATCGCGACGAGCCTCTGACCGAGCGAGTGCGTGCCGAGCGCCCAGCTATCGCCGTACTGGGCGTAGCAGACCTCACCGAAGCCATAGACGCGCACAAACATCTGCCCGGCTGGCTGCAGGCCGGCCGAGCTCACGAGCTGCGGGCCGGCTGCGACGGGGTTCCAGACCTTCGGAGCCGGATCGCTCGTGCTCACGTTGTCGCCCCATGCCTGGCGTGCGAATGAAGCGACGACCGCACATGCGACAAGGGCGCCGGCACGAGTCCTCACGGTTCGCGTCGTTCGCACTCGCCGTTCACGCACCAAAGGGTGTCGCAGTCCTTGTCTCGGTGGCACGGACAGCCCGCATCACCGTGGGCTGCGCATGCCTCCTGCCAGGCTTGGCTGCCACGAGAGTGCGACTGCATCCAGCTACACGCCGTGACGAGGCTGATCGCGCCGATGACGAATACTCGCTTCACGCCATCCAAGGTGCGCCGTCACCCGAGTGTTGACCATAAGGGTCCACATCCATCCACGGCGTGAATTGATCGCCGGACTGGAACGTGAGCCGTGCGTGTCGCTCTTGGCTTGCGCAGCCGGTGGTTGGTCTGTGACAAGTCGGACATGACGATCGAGGAAGACGTC
>JAJYCT010000286.1 GCA_021778125.1 Myxococcales bacterium | reverse complement strand
GCCGCCTTGCGCGCGGTGGCGAGCGACGCGAGCCGCTGCTCGGCCTTGAACTTCTCGTTGTCGGCCTCTTTGGCGAGCTCGAACCGCTGCTCCTCGGCCTCCTTGCCGAGGAGCAGCTCCTTCTCCGCCGCCTCGGCCTCGACCTCCGCCTTCTTCTGGGCCTCGGCGGTCTGCACCTCGAGGAGCCTCTGCGAGGCCTCCGCCGCCGTGACCTGCCTGCGGCGCTCGGCCTCCGCGGCGCTCTTCTGCGTCTCGGCGGCGATGAGCGCGAGCTGGCGCTCCTTCTCCTGCTCGGCGACGAGCTGGCGCCGGATCGTCTCGGCCATCTCCTGCGTGTAGACGACCTGCTCGAGCGTCACGCTGGCGATCTCGATGTGCTTGCCCGTCGTGCGCCGGCGCAGCTCGTCCTCGACCTCGTTCTCGACGGCCTCGTTCTTCTTCTGCAGCTCCTTGTACGAGTGGCGCGCGAAGACGCCGCGGCAGGCGCTCTTGAACTCGGGGCCGACGACCTCGTCGTAGTACGAGGGGCCGATCTCGGTCTCGAGCTGGTAGAGCTCCGAGACGATCGGCCGGTAGATGACGCTGAGCTGGAGGTCCATGTCGAGCCCCTCGGCGCTCTTGGTGGTCACCCGCTCGGTCTTGGTCGAGTAGGTCACGTCGAAGTCGTCGACGCGGTTGGGCGTGCAGTAGAGGAAGCACCACCCGAGCCTGTACTTGCCGGGCATGAGCACCTCGCGGGCGAGGCCCCCGTCGCTCGGCGCGAAGTACAGGCCGCGGTGGCCCGGCTCGACGACGGCGGTCGCGCACCCGGTGGCGCCGAACGTCGCAATCGCGATCGCAAGGCAGGAACGTGCTGTGCTGGCTCTCATGATGGGACCCTCGCTGGTGGTGAGACTTCCGTGGTGAGGCGGGACGTCAGCCCGGGGCGTCGGGCCGGGGCGGATCGAGGCGCACCCCGCCGCCGAGCCATCCGGCCAGATCGCGGCCGATGCGCATCATGCAGCGGTAGACGACGGGCGCCCCCTCGTCGGCGGAACGCAGGCCGCCGTCGCGGCAGTTGAGCTGCGTCTGCCCGAGGTACACGCTGCCCTCGCGCGTGCGGAGCGTCGCGCGCACGTCGAGGCCGACGACGACGCGCCCGCCCGGCTCGAGGGTCGCGTCGGCGCCGGTGACCTCGACGAGCACGGTCCACCCGCCGTGCAGGGGGGCCCTGTGCCGGTCGGCCCACGGGGCCGTGGCGGTCGACACGGCGGTGCCGAGGGCGCCCTCGAGGTCGCCGTAGACGACGTCGGAGTTGCGCACCGGCAGCGGATCGGCGATCGCCGTCGCGCGGCTCACGACCTCGAGGGGCGCGTCGAGGTTCGGCGTGACGGGGGCCGATCGCATCAGGGTCACGAGTCGGGGCGGGCCGCCGCACCCGGCGGCGATCGCGAGGACGAGGACCGGGACGCTCGTCGTGCGCATGCCCGGATCCCCTCGCAAGCGTCGAGCCAGGCGCGCGGCCGGTGATACGCTCGCAAAATGACGAGGCGCCGGGCCGTTGCGGTGGTCCTGCTCGCGGCGGGCACCGGGGCGTGCGCGCCGCCGTCGCAGTACCGCTACAGCGCGTTTGTCCCGGCGGCGCGGCCGCTCGCGTGGGACGGCCGCACCGAGCCCGAGGGGACGCTGCGCCTGGAGGGCGCCGCGTCGAACTCGAACGTCTACGAGAACCTCGCCCCGCAGCTGCACGACACGGCGCTGCTCGTGCCCACGCTCACCTTCGAGGGCAGCGCGGCGATCGCGCTCGGGTCGAAGGTCGAGGTGGGGCTCCGTGGCGCGTGGGCCTCGTACGACTCGGCGGTGCAGACGGCGGCCGGCGCGATGCCGGTGCCGAACGCCCCGCCGAGCTGGGGCGCGGGGCCCGAGGTGCGCCTCGCCTTCCCGCTCGCCGACGGGGGCCGGCTGAAGCTCGGGGTCGCGGGGAGCCTGATGGACATGCAGGTCTCCTACGCGGAGTGGCAGCTCACCGGCAGCCAGGCGACGGCGGGGGGCTCGACGTTCCCGTGCTCCCCGTCGCCCAACTGCGTCGCCGGCTACGAGCTGCACGCGACCGCCACCGAGTCGCACTGGGTCACCACGATCGCGGTCGTCCCGTCGTACGCGTTCGGCGACCACGGAGAGTACGGCCACGCGTTTTTCGGCCTGACGGCCACCACCGGCTTCCAGAACGACGGGTTCACGAACACGGCCACGACCGGCAGCACGGTCAACACGTTCTGGCCTCTCTGGATCGCGTCGCTCGGCTACGGCGTCCCCGTCGACGTCTTCCGGTTCTCCGCGATGCTCTTCCTGCCGCTGACGGGGTCGGGCTCCCCGGTGAGCTACGGCTTCGGAGGGATGCTCACCGCGGGGATCGCCGTGCCGCTCTGGGAGGCCTCGCGCAGGTGAGCGAGGCGCTCTCCCCTCGCGCCCGACCTACTGCGCCCCGGGCTGCGGCTGCGTGACGACGGTCACGCCGGGGGTGGCGAGCCAGCGGAAGTTGTCGATGAGGACCGTCGAGTCGTACTCGGCGTTGCCGGCGTCCCACATCGCGAAGCGGATGGTGATCTCGGAGGCCGGCTGCGCGGGGGCCTGCGTCTGCAGCCAGCGCGTGGCGCCCGCGGGCCCGACGCTCGCGTGCCAGACGTCGAAGCCCGTCCCGGCCAGCTCGCCCAGGCCGAGCGGACAGTAGGGGCTGGGCACGGGCGGGCACGTCGCGCCGCTGCTGATGCAGTGGGAGGCGAAGCGCTGCGGCGTGCTGGGATCGCAGACGTCGAAGAACCCCATGTTGACGCTGACGGGGTGGTTGTTGCTGTCGAACGAGATGTTGCCGAACGTCGTCGACCCCGAGGGCCACGACCCCATCGGCGGGGGGCTCACGAGGGCGACGAACTGGTCGTTATACCCGCTCGTATCGCAGACCCAGTCGGGGAACTCGAACGAGTAGAACTTGAAGTTGAAGGCGTACCCGGTGGCGTTGGACGGGACGCGGATCTTGAGCTCGAGGGCGATGTCGTCGGCGATGGCCTTGGTGGGCGGGCACGCCGGATCGTCCTGGGGGAAGCCCGCGGGCGGCGTGCCGGTCGCGTTGGTCTGGCACGAGATGCCGTTGCAGGCGTTCGGCTGGCCGACGGTGCGGGCGTAGCCGCTCGAGAGCGCGAGCAGGTTCTGCCCGCCCTGCACGTGCACGCTGGTGCCGAAGGCCGACTGGATCCCCACCTGGAGGCTGGCCGTGGGGAAGGCCGTCCCGTCGGCGCGCACGTAGGCCGCGGAGAGCACGCCGTACTTGCGGTCGGTCGCCGTCGCCTGCCGGCACAGCTCGATCGCCTTGGCGCCGTCGTTCGGATCGACGTCGGCGAGCATCAGGCCCGTGTCGCACGGCTGCGCCGAGTCGCCCGGGGTGCCGTCGCAGTCCTCGTCGCCCCAGGTGGGCGTGCCGCCGTCGGGGGTGCTCAGCACGTCGATGGCGCCGGGGTTCACGTTCGGATCGCAGTCGTTGCAGTCGCCCTGCGCCGGCGTCCACCCGTCGCTGTCCATGTCGCCGTTCTGGTTGGTGACGTGGCAGCTGCTCGTGCCGCCGGAGGTCGTGCCGCCGTCGCCGCCGCCGAACGTGCCCACCGTGCCGCTGCTCGAGCCGCTGCTCGAGGAGCTGCTGCCGCCGCCGCCGCCGCCGCTGCCCGAGCCCCCGGAGCTCGATCCGCCCGGCGTGCTGAAGCCGCCCGGCGACGCGCCCGAGGAGCAGGCGGCCCCGAGCGCCGCGACGAGCACCGAACCGACGACCCCCAGGCCTCCGAACGCCGCGCGCGACCTCATCGATATCCTCCGGGTGAACCTGCCCCCGCGTAATGCGCCCGCGCGACCTGCGCAGCAAGGCGCACGCGGCGCCCCGCCCCCGGCGATTCCAGGCCCGGGGGAATCGTGAACGCCCCGCCGTCACGCGAGCGCCGGCCCGCGCCGGCGGGCGAGACTCAGTGCCCTTCGTTCGCCCCGAGCCAGCGCTCGGCGTCGAGCGCGGCCATGCAGCCGCTGCCGGCGGCGGTGACGGCCTGGCGGTAGGTGAAGTCCTGCACGTCGCCGCACGCGAAGACGCCCGGGACGTTCGTGTTCGAGCTGCCCGGACGGGTCTTGATGTACCCGTTGTCGTGCAGGTCGATCTGGCCCGCGAAGAGATCCGTGTTGGGCGTGTGGCCGATGGCGACGAAGAAGCCCGTGGCCGGCACGACCATGGTCTCGCCCGTCTGGACGTTCTTGACGCGCGCGCCGGTCACCTCGCCCTTGGCGACGTCGAGGATCTCCTCGATGACGGCGTTGTACAGGGGCTTGATCTTGGGGTTCTTGAGCACGCGCGCCTGCATGGTCTTGCTGGCGCGGAACTCCTCGCGGCGGTGGATGAGCGTGACGCTGCGGCACAGACCCGAGAGGTAGTTGGCCTCCTCCATCGCCGTGTCGCCGCCGCCGATGACGATGACGTCCTGGTTGCGGAAGAAGGCGCCGTCGCACACGGCGCAGGCGCTCACGCCCTTGCCCTGCAGGAGCTTCTCGCTCTCGAGGCCGAGCCACTTGGCCTGCGCGCCGGTCGCGATGATGACGGCCCTGGCCTTCATCTCGGTCTGCGCGTCGCCCACCCAGACGGTGAACGGGCGCCTGGAGAAGTCGACCTTCACGACGTCGTCGGTGACGATCTCGACGCCCTGCGCGACCGACTGGTCGCGGAAGTGCTGCATGAGCTCCGGGCCGGCGATCTTCGCCGGGAAGCCGGGGTAGTTCTCGACGTCGTTGGTGATCATGAGCTGCCCGCCGGGGATGCCCCCGCGGGCGAGCCCCTCGATCATGAGCGGCTTGAGGTTGGCGCGCGCGGCGTAGATGCCCGCCGTGTGACCGGCGGGCCCCGAGCCGATGACGATGACGTTGCGGATGTCGCTCATTGTCCGAGCAGCTCCTTGATCTCCTTCTCGACCTCGGCCTCTTCGCCGTCGTGGTAGCCGACGTGCGCGTACCGGATGACGCCGCTCTTGTCGATGAGGAACGACGACGGCATCGTCGGCGGCTGGTACGCGTGCGCGACGCTCTTGTCCTCGTCCCAGCCGAGCGTGAACTTCGCGCCCAGCTCGTCGGCGAAGGGGCCGATCTTGGCCTTGTCGTCGGCCTCGTCCTCGCTGACGCCGACGACGCGCAGGCCGTCGCCGGAGTACTTGGCGTAGAGCGCCTGCAGCTTCGGGAACGACTTCTTGCACGGCCCGCAGAAGGTGCCCCAGAAGTCGAGCAGCACGACCTTGCCCTTCAGATCGGCCATGGAGACCTGGCCCTTGCCGTTGGCCACCGTCGCGACCGAGAAGTCCGGCGCGGGCTTTCCGACGAGGCCGTCGCCGCCGCCCGAGGGCGCGTCGCCGCCCGAGCCGCCCGCCGCGGCGCCGCCGCAGCCCGCGACGGCGAGCGAGATCACACCGAAGGACACCCATCCGCAGCATCGACCCATGGTCATGAGCACCTCTCTAGCCTTTCCCCGCCGAGCGTTCATTCCCCGTGGAGGCGCGCCACGTTCAAGCTGGTCCGAGATTCCGGCCGGGGCAGACTCTTTCAGCGAGGCGCGCCGGCATCCGTCATGATGCACGTGAGAAGGACGCTCGGGCCCGAGTCCGGCAGGGCGTCGAGCATGCCCTGCTGGCACGCCCCGGCGTCGGCGTGGCCCGCGAGCCAGGAGACGAGGCACGTGTCCGAGGGGTCGCCCGCGGCCCAGATCGCGCCGCCCTTGTGCGCCTCGGCGCCGCGCGCCTTGCGGACCATCGTGAGGCGCTCGGGGTCCGCCCCGCCGCTCGCCACGACGGCGCTCATCACCTCGGGCTCGAGGTCGACGACGGATGCGTAGTCCTGCACCACCTCTGCCGGCGTGTCGCACGGAGGCGCCAGGGGGCGATCGGTGGGCGCGAGGCGCAGCCCGGCGCTCCCGTAGAGGCGCAGGTTGCGCCCGACGGCGCCGTGGCAGTCGAGCGAGCCGCAGCGCACGTCGAGCAGCTGCGCCACGGGGCCGAACGTCGCCTCGTCGGGCAGCGCCGCGGCGGCGAAGGTCCCCGGCGACGGCGCCGAGCACGCCGACGCGCCGGCGCAGAGCGCCACGCCCAGGGCGAACGCTCGCGCGCTCATAGCGGCGCCCCCCCGTCGTCGGTCTTGAGGTAGACGTGGCCGGGCGAGTTCGGGCCGGCGGGATCGAAGTGACAGCTCGCGCAGGCGCCGTTGATGGGCGTCGTCGTGCCGTTGCCCTCGACGAGCGTCTGCATCACCGCCGCGGGCGGCAGGTTGGGCTGCGGGCGCAGCTCGACCTTCAGGGGGAAGGTCGGGTCGCACGTCTCCGGCGTGAAGTAGAAGTTGCCGGCGGCGTTGGTCGAGATCGAGCACACGGCATCGTGGGCGTCGATGACGCGCACGTCGACCCCATCGGCCGGAGCGAGGCCGTCGGGCGTCAGGAACACCGTGCCCGCCACGGTGAAGCGCTGCGGATCGCCGAGCTCCCCGTCGTGGCACTGCAGGCACGGCTGACCGGGCCTGTGCAGGGGGCCCTGGCGGACGCCCGCCTGCTCGGGGCCGAGCGCGGCGATGGCGTCGTCGTGGACGGGATCGCACGCCGGCACGAGGAGCAAGGCGACGAGCCAGGCCAGGGGGGTTCGCGTGCGGCTCACAGGTCGGTCTCCAGAGCGACGCCGCCCAGCACCGAGACGCGCTGGGTGATGTACAGGTCGTCGAGGTAGCGAGTCGAGGTGCCGTCGAGGTGGAAGCCGAGCACCCACGACGTCGGATCGCGCGAGCCGCCGATCCCGAGCTGCAGGGTCCAGCCGCCGGTGAGGTTGAAGAGCGGCCCGAGCTCGCGGTCGCCCGTGCGGAACGCGGGGACGTCGAGGCCGGGGCCGAGCGTGTAGGCGCGGCGCCAGAAGCTCGACGCGGACTGGGCGTGCACGCGCGCGTGGGGGCCGGTCTCGACGCGTCGGCCGAGGTCGAACAGGTAGCGCGCGTCGGTGGTCGTCGCGACCATCGCCCACGAGTCGGCGTAGAGGCGCTCCTCGACGCGCAGCGTGGCGAGATGGAGGCGGTGGGCGAGGCGGCCGGTGAGCGCGTAGCGCTGGCGCGAGAGCGGGAGCTGCTCGAGCGGCCGCGCCGACGAACGCAGCGAGTTGACCGCGTCGATCGACGCGCCGACGGGGACGTCGACCCCCGGCGCGAACATCGGGATGTACCGGTAGGGCTTGGACTGGTCGCCGTTCTCGAGGATCACGTCGCC
>JAJYCT010000285.1 GCA_021778125.1 Myxococcales bacterium | reverse complement strand
CCCCGACCCCGACCCCGGCCCCGGCCCCGACCCCGGCCCCGACCCCGACCCCGACCCCGACCCCGACCCCGACCCCGACCCCGACCCCGACCCCGACCCCGACCCCGACCTCGACCTCGACCCCGACCTCGACCCCGACCTCGACCCCGACCCCTCGCGCTCCCGTCTCCTACGGCGACGCGACCGTCGCGGCCTTCTACCACCGCTCCCGGCAGCCCCCGGCCAGCGCGTGGGACGCGCGCGGCCTGCTCGGCTTCGAGTTCGCGGCGCTCGGAAGCATGGCCTACTCCGGCGGCGGCTCGGCGATCCAGGCGCCCGGCTTCTACCCGCCCATCTCCGGCGACCCCACCGGCGACCTGCTCGAGGGCCGGGAGCACCCCTACGGCATCGACCCCTTCAGCCTCTCGTTCGCCGCCGGCTACCGCTTCCTGCCGTTTCTCTCCGCAGGCGTGTTCTTCAGCTACCTCTCGTACGAGGTCGTCGATGGCGCCGACAACGGCGACTACAGCAACTCCGGAGGCGGGAACACCTCGCAGCTCCAGCGGCAGGTCTGGCAGCTCGGCGCCTACGGCCGCTACTACTTCACGACGCTCACTCCGCGCCTGCACCCCTGGATCGAGCTCGCCGCCGGGTACTCGCAGGACACCGCGAGCTTCGTGCAGTCGGGCGCGCAGACGGCGCAAGGGCAGTCGCTGTCCATCGACTACTACCTGACACACACGGGCCTCGTCGGCACGCTGCGCGCGGGGCTCGACTGGCGCATCGCACCGTTTTTCTCGATCGGACCGATGATCGGCTACTCGCACGTCTTCCCGCTGCGGGGGTGCGTGGACGCCACGCCGCAGTTTGACACGAGCCTGGGTCAGACGAGCCCCGTGCCGACGAAGAGCTCGTGCGACGCGTCGGTCGTGCAGGCCTACGGCTACGAGACCATCTTCGGGGGGCTCTTCGCGAAAGTGACGCTCGGACCGGACGTGCGCTAGCTTCGGGCCAGGCACCCGTGGTCCGCTCCGCATCCGCCGCCGCCCCCGTCGCCCAGGCGCGGCGCACGCTGCTCGAGGGCGTGGGGCAGGAGGTCGCCGAGAGCTTCCCGGGGATCACGCGCCTGGGCGGCCAGATCGTCGCCGCGCTCTACCTCGCCGAGAGCCCCCGCTCGATGGACGAGCTGTCGGCGGAGCTCGGGCGCGCCAAGAGCAACATCTTCGCGAACCTGCGCGGCCTGGAGGCGGCGGGCATCGTCGAGCACCACCGCGCCCCGGGCGCGCGCCACGACCGCTACCGCCTGCGCGGCAAGTACCCCGACGTCGTCATCGGGGCCTACGTCGCGCGGCTGCGGTGGGTCGTGGCCGACAAGCGCGCGCTCGTGCGCCGGTCGCGCGAGATCCTCGGCGAGGCGCGCGGCCCGGAGGCGACGGCGCTGCGGACGAAGCTCGACGCGCTCGGCAAGACGTACGACCGGTTCGCGGAGCTGTTCGCGCTGCTGCCCCCGGTGGAGGGCCCGCTCGATCTCGAGGCGATCGTCGACGGCCTCCCCCGCGTGGCGCTCGACGCCCTGGTCGGCGTCATCCGCAAGGCCGTCGGCTTGGTGGCCGCGCGCAAGGCGGCGCCGTAGCCCTGCCGGGCTCACCCGGCGATCAGGCGGCGGTGATCTCGACGCGCAGCAGCTTGCGGCCGATGAACAGGTAGTCGCCGTGCGCGAGCTCTCGCTCGGCCTTGAGGCGGACGTACGTGCCGTTGCGGCTGTTGAGGTCTGTGAGCGTCAGCTTGCCCGCGGCCTCCTCGAGCTTGCAGTGCGAGGCGCTCATGTAGAGGTCCCCGGGGAAGTTCAGATCGCCGCCCTCGCGGCCGATCTGCAGCGCCTGACCGCGCGCGCACACGGCCATCCCCTCGCCGCCCCCCTGCAGGAGCTGCACGATGCGGAACGTCGTCTGGTGCTTGGGCGAGGAGTAGAAGTACGTGCCGTCGGGGGCGGGGCCGTCGTTGGCCCGGGGCGGGCCCTCGACCCGGAACAGCTGCTCGCCGGCGAGGAAGTGGTCGCCCGGCGCGACGTCGACCGAGCCGCGCACGCGCCAGTAGACGCCGTTGACCGAGCCCTCGTCGCGCACGACGAGCTTGCCGCCGCGGTAGAAGAGGTTCGCGTGGCGCGGCGAGACGAACGGGTCGTCGGGGAAGACGAGCTGCCCGTTGCGGCCGACGATGTGCTGCTCGGCGTTGAGCTGGTAGCTCAGGCCCTCGACGCCCTCGCCGCGGATGAGGATCAGCTTCGCCTTGCCGGGCATCTGCAGCTGACCGAAGAACTGCGTGCGCGCGTTCAAGATCTCCGGCGGGATCGCGGCGCCGCACCGACCGCAGAACTTGTGCCCCATGGGGACGGGGGTCGAGCACGACTTGCAGACGTAGTTCTTGGCCTGATCCATGAGCTCCTCCAGAGACGGCTCTGGACCCGCGAAGGCCCCCGAGGCCGAGCGCACGTGCGTCGAGATCTTGTCGTCGAACGCGCCGGACGACGATACCGCCGATTCGAGTCCTTGGGCAGCCGGTGCCGCGGTGACCGCCGGCAGACCGAGGTTGGACGGAGCCTTCCGGGGCCGCAGCTCCGACCGGTCGATGAAGATCGCGGCGGGCGGCGCGGCCGCGCCCTGCATCGACGCCGGGCGCCGGGGCGGCCCGAGCGCGAGGTCGCCCTGACAGGAAGGGCACGTCGCGCTTCCCAGCGGCGCATACCCGTCGCAGCGTCCGCAGACGATCCCGAGCTGCAGGTCCATCGGCTGGGGGCGAGCCTAGCGGAAAGCCCGGGCCCTCGCTCACCAGATGATCGTCAGGCGCTTCTGGCCGTCGGAGAACCCCGCGGCCCCCGCGAGGCGGAAGACGATGTGACGGCAGGTGGACGGATCGATCGGCCCGACGTCGCGCGAGTCGAGGTGCACGTGCCGGTCGTCGCTGAGGAGAAACCAGCGTCCCGGCTCGAGGCTCACGGGCGCGAACGGCTCGGGGTGATCGCCCGAGCGCAGGGCCTCGAACGTGATGCCGGCGTAGTCCTCGACCGAGCAGTCGAGCGTCACGTCCTCGCCGCTGCGCGGATCGTGGATGAGCCGCGAGGGCGTGTCGCAGGCCCGCGGGCTGGGCGTGCGGTGGTTGTCGATCGAGACCGTCTCGCCGGTGAGATCGAGCTGGTCGCCGAAGCGCGCGATGGCGCGGGCGATGACGAACCGACCCGGCGCGCCGGGGTCGTCGCAGCGCACCAGGTTGCCGCGCGAGACGTCGCCGTGCCGGCTGAAGACGACGAGGTCGCCGGCGCTCAGGGTCGGCTCGATCGACGCCGCGATCATCGGGTCATCGACGGGGACGGTCCAGACGTCGAAGAACCCGAAGTAGAGCACGGCGAGCCCGGCGCCCGCGACGACCAGGACCCAGCCCACGATCTTGAACCAGGTCCGCATGCGCCCGATCGCAAGCCTACGAGGGCGCGCCCGACCTGCACAGAGCCCTCGCCTTCGCGCTAGAGACCGCCCGGCGACGCGGGCAGATCGAAGCCGACTTCTGCCCCGCCGCCGCCCTCGGCGCTGCGCGCGTGGACGCGCCCGCCGTGGGCCTCGACGATGCGGCGCACGATGGCGAGCCCCAGGCCGGAGCCGGCGTGCCCGCGCGCCGGGTCTCCGCGCACGAAGGGCTCGAACGCGCGGTCGGCGAGCCCCGGAGGGAACCCGGGGCCGTGGTCGCGCACGACGACGCGCAGGGCGCCTTCGGCGCGCGCGACGCGGACCTCCAGCGGGCGCGCGGCGGGGTGGCCGTGCGTGCGGGCGTTCTGCAGGAGGTTGTGCAGCGCGCGCGCCAGCAGGGGCGCGTCGAAGGCGGCGGGCACGTGCGCCGCGTCCGGCGCGACCTCGAGCTCCACGGCGGGCGGCGAGGGCTCCTCCGCGAGGCGCGCGCGCAGCCAGGGGACGAAGTCGTGCGTCTGCCGGCGCAGGTCGGCCAGGCCCGCACGCGTGACGTCGAGAAGGTCGCCGAGGATGGCGTCGACGGCGCCGAGGTGACGCTCCATGTCGTCGAGCGCGGCCGCGGGGGCACGCTCCGCCGGCCCGGGCGGGAGACGCTCGCGCGCGATCTCGAGGGCGACGCGCGCGCGCCCCAGGGGGGAGCGGAGCTCGTGGCTGATGGCGCCCAGGAGCTCGCGCTGCCCTCGCACCATGGCCTCGACGCGATCGGCCATCCGGTTGAAGGCGACGGCGACCTCCCGCACCTCGGCGACGCCCCCGCGCCGCCCGCCGTCGACGTCGGCGCGGAAGGCGAGGTCCCCGCCCCCGAAGCGATCGGCCGCCTGCGCGAGGCGCTCGAGGGGGCCCGCGAGCAGGTCGGCCACGTGCCGCGCCAGGACCGAGAGGACGGCTCCGACGAGCAGCAGCGCGAGGACGAAGCGCCACCAGGGCCAGGCCGAGGGGCGGGGCCCGAACCGATCCATCTCGAGCGCACCGAGCAGCTCCTGGTTGCGCACGACCGGCACGAAGACGTGCGTCGGGTTGTCGGGCACGAGCGCCGCGCCACGCCGCGCCGCGGCGTGCACGCGCGGAGGCAGGCGGCGGGGATCGCGCACGAGGCGGACGTCGAAGCCGGTGACGTCGCGCACCTCCTCGACGTAGGCGCGCGCCGCCTCGGGCTCGTCCCACACCGAGGCGAGGCGACCGCCCACGTTGCGGGCCATCGCCTCGGCGCCGGAGACCGTGTCCGGTCGCGTCGACAGGCCGACGAGCGCGCTCGTGAGGATCGCGAGCAGGATGGCGCCGACGAACCAGAGCAGGAGGCGCGACCTCAGCGAGCGCGGATGGGGCATGGTCGGCTCCGTGGATCCTGGGCCGGACGCGCGCCGGGGCGCGAAGGCCTTTACGAGGGCTTTACGAGCACGTACCCGACACCCCGCACCGTGCGGATGCGCCTCGGCTCGCGCGCCTCGTCGCCGAGCTTGTGCCGCAGGTGCGAGACGTGCACGTCGAGCGAGCGGTCGACGCTCGGGTCGTAGCGCCCGCCGCGCGGGAGCACGACGCTCGCGAGCTCCTCGCGCGTGACCGTCTCGCCCGCGCGCCGCGCCAGGGCGGAGAGGACGCGGAACTCGAACGACGTGAGCGTCAGCTCCTTGCCGGCGAGCGTGGCCCTGTGCGCGGGGACGTCGAGCGTCAGGTCGCCCACGTCGATGCGCTCGGGGACGCCGGCCGCAGGACCGGCGGCGGGCCGCGCGCGCCGGAGCACGGCGCGCATGCGGGCGAGCAACTCGCGCGGGTTGAACGGCTTGGGCACGTAGTCGTCGGCGCCGATCTCGAGGCCCACGACGCGATCGGTGTCCTCGCCGCGCGCCGTCAGCATGACGATGGGCACGTCGAAGCGCGCCCGGATGCGCCGGCACACCTCGAAGCCGTCCATCCCCGGGAGCATCACGTCGAGCAAGACGAGGTCGTACCGGTCCACGCCCGCCGCGAGCCGCTCGAGCGCCCGCGCGCCGTCCTCGACGTGATCGAGGGAAACCCCGTGCGGCGAGAGGTAGTCCGACAGGAGCCGGCCGAGCTCGCGATCGTCGTCGACCAGGAGGCAGCGCACGGCCGGGTCACTCCACCTGCTGGGCGGCGGCGGCGGCGCGCAGGAAGTTGCGGGCGCGCAGCGCGTAGGGGCCGTCCGGGTGGCCGCGCAGCCAGTCCCGGAAGGCCTCGGCGGACGCGCCGAAGTCTCCCTTGCGGTAGCTGGCGACGCCGCGCGCGTAGGCAGCCGGGTAGGTCGGATCGACCGCCGCGAGGCGGGCGATCTGCTGCAGGCGCCACGCCTCGATCGCGCCCTGCTCGGCCTGGTCGAGCGCCGCGCACGCCCGCTCGTCGCGCGCGCCGCGCCGCGCGGCCTCGAGCGCGTCGCGCATCGGCTTGCCGGGATGCGGGTGCGAGATCGTGAAGGCGTAGAGCGCGCGCTCCTCGTCGAGGGCGGGCCTGAGCTCCGCGCGCCCCTCGAGGCCGAGGAAGCCGTTCCACATGTGCTTGTACAGGGTGCGAAGGGCCGCCCCGGTGGGCGCGAGCGCGTGCCCCTGGCACCAGCCCTCGACCGTCATCGAGCGGACGAAGGCGCCTGCGACGGCCGCGAGCTCGGCGGACTGCTCGCCGCGGGACGTGAAGCGCGCGACCTCCGTCAGGAACGACTCGAGCTGGACGGCGCGTAGCTCGAGGAGCGGGTCGAGCCCCCCCCCGAGCGCGTCGACGAGCGCCGAGTCGACCGCGCGCCGCGCGTCGAAGAGCGCCTGCGCGTCGGCGTCTCGCGCCTCGAGGGTGTGGAAGTCGCGGACGGCCGAGCCGAGCGCGCGCACCGCCCCGGTCAAGGGCTCGCGGCGGGCGCGGTCCGCGAGCTGGCGGTCGGCCGCCTCGACGCGGGCGAGCGCCGCGGGATCGACGCGCGGAAGCGGCACCCCCTCGGGCTCCACGCGCCTCGGGAGCAGCAGGACGCCGAGCACGAAGGCCACGGCGAGCGGTATGAGCCCCAGCTTCGCCGCGTCGCGCGCCTCGCGACGTCGAGAGGTAACGTCCACCGGAGCTGATGCTATCATCGCGGGCCCGCGAGAGGAGACAGCCGTCCGTGATCGAGCTCCGTAGGTATCAGCGCGCCGCGCTCGACGTGGCCGTCGAGCTCACGCCCAAGGGCGGAGGCGAGCGGCGCCCTGCGCGCGCGAAGGACATCTCCCTCGGCGGCATGTTCGTCGAGTGCGGCCAGCCCCTGCCCTTCTCCTCGGAGCTGGTCGTGCACGTGACCCTGCCGGGGCACCGCGCGCCGTTCGCGATCCCGGCCGTCGTCCGCTGGACGCGGCCCGACGGCATGGGCCTTCAGTTCGGGCTCCTCGGCGCCCGCGAGACGCACGCGATCACGGGGCTGACGAAGGCTCCCTGACGTCCACGGGGATGTCGGCGCTGCCGTCGTGAGTGAAGCGCGTGCGGTAGATGACCGGGGCCGCGCACACGTTGACGTCGGCCGCGACGGGAGGATCGAAGCGCGCCGCGCGCACGTTCCCGTCCGCGTCGAGCTCGACGTGGAGCGTCGTCCGGACGACGACCGTCACGTTCTCCGGGGCGGTCCGCGAGGCCATGCACGCGCGAACGGCGCTCGCGAGCGAGGCCTCCGCGTTCGGATCGCCGTGGACCTCCGCCGGGGGCGCCGCCGGAGCGGGCGCCGGCGCGGGGGCCGGGGCGGCGGACCGGGGCGATGGCGGCTGCGCACCCGGCGAACGAACGCCCGTCGCCACCGGACCCGGCGGGGCCGTCGGCGCGACC
>JAJYCT010000017.1 GCA_021778125.1 Myxococcales bacterium | reverse complement strand
CGCGGCAGCGCCAGCCCGCGGCGCCCCTCGCGGTGCCCGCGCCGATCAAGGCGATCGTGGACGCGAAGGATCGCACCGACGACGACCGCAAGCTCGATGCGGGGCGCCACCCCGGCGAGCTGCTCGCCTTCCTGGATCTCAAGCCGGGCATGCGCGTGGCCGAGCTCCTCGCCGGCGGCGGCTACACGACCGAGCTGCTCGCGCGCGCCGTCGGGCCCAAGGGCCGCGTCTACGGGCAGAACAACCCAGGCTTCCTCAGGTTCATCGAGAAGCCCTGGGCGGAGCGCCTCGCGCGCCCCGCCATGAAGAACGTGGTGCGCAGCGACCGCGAGATCGAGGCACCCTTCCCCGCCGACGCGAAGAACCTCGACGCCGTCGTCATCGTGCTCACCTATCACGACGCCGTATGGATCGGCGCGGACCGCGACAAGATGAACCGCGCCGTCTACGACGCGCTCAAGAAGGGCGGCGAGTACGTCGTCGTCGACCACAGCGCGCTCGAAGGCCACGGGACGGCGGACGTCGAGACGGTCCACCGCATCGAGGAGCTCTCCGTCCTCCGGGACGTCGAGCGCGCCGGCTTCCAGCACGTCGCGACGGCGGACTTTCTGCGTAACCCCTCCGACACGCGCGACTGGAGCGCGTCGCCCCGCGAGGCCGGCGAACGCCGCGGTACGAGCGATCGGTTCGTCCTGAAATTCGTCAAGCCCTGAGTCGCCGGGCGGCGATACCATCACCTTGCGCATGAACGACCGGCTGCCCGCGTTCGACACCACCCAGGTGCTCGTGATGATCCTCGCCGGTGGCGAGGGCAAGCGCCTGTACCCGCTGACGCTCGATCGCGCGAAGCCGGCGGTCCCGTTCGGCGGTCGCTACCGGATCATCGACATCGTCCTGTCGAACTTCGTCAACTCGGGCGTCTCGCGCATCAAGGTGCTCACGCAGTACAAGAGCGCCTCGCTCGAGGAGCACATCGCCCGCGACTGGCGCCTGGCGACGATCCTCGATCAGTTCATCGAGGCGATCCCCGCGCAGCAGCGCACGGGCAAGACGTGGTACCGCGGCTCGGCCGACGCCGTGTGGCAGTGCCAGCACGTGGTCAAGGACGAGCGGCCGGAGTTGGTGTGCATCTTCGGCGGCGACCACGTCTACAAGATGGACGTCCGCCAGATGCTGGCGTTCCACCAGAGCAGCGGCGCCGCGGCCACCGTGGCGGCCATCCCGGTGCCGAGGGAGACCGCCGGCGACCTCGGGGTGCTCGAGGTGAGCGAGAGCGGGCGCATCGTGGCGTTCCACGAGAAGGTCCAGGACCCGCCGACGATCCCCGGCCGGGGCGACATGTGCCTCGCGTCGATGGGCAACTACGTGTTCAACCCCGACGTGCTGCTCCGCGAGCTCGAGGAGGACGAGCACCTCGAGGACAGCCTGCACGACTTTGGGCACGACATCCTCCCGCGGCTCGTCCGGAAGGGGGCCGCGATCTTCGCGTACGACTTCGCGACCAACCACGTCCCCGGCGAGGACGAACGCAACCGGGGGTACTGGCGCGACGTCGGCACCGTCGACGCGTACTGGGAGGCGCAGATGGACCTCATCGAGATCCATCCGCAGTTCAACCTCTACAACTTCCGGTGGCCCATCCGCACGGGCGCGACGCACGACCCGCCGGCCAAGTTCGTGTTCCGCGACGAGGCGCAGGCTCGCGTCGGGATCGCGACCGACTCGCTCGTCAGCCACGGGTGCATCATCTCGGGCGGACGCATCCACCGAAGCGTGCTGGGCGTCGGTTGTCGCGTAAACTCGTTCAGCGAGGTCGAGGAGAGCGTCCTCTTCGAGCGCGTGCGCGTCGGACGGCACGCCAAGATCCGGCGCGCCATCATCGACAAGGACGTCGAGATCCCCGCAGGCACGGTCATCGGCTTCGATCGCGACGCCGACCGGCAGCGATTCTTCGTGACCGAGAAGGGCATCGTGGTCATTCCCAAGCGGGCGAAGCTCGACGGGATCTGACGGCCCGTTCCATGGCGCGCACGGTCATCGTCGGCGACCTGCACGGGTGCACGGCGGAGCTGGGGGCGCTGCTGTCGGCGGTGGGCTTCCGGACGGCGCAGGACCGCCTCGTGTTCGTGGGCGACCTCGTCGCGCGAGGCCCCGACCCCCACGGCGCGCTCGAGGTCGCGCGGAGGACGGGCGCCGCGGCCGTCCGCGGCAACCACGAGGAGAGGCTGCTCGCCTGGCGGCGGAGGCACGGGCCGCTCGGGGCCGAGCACGCGCGCATCGCGTCGGCGCTTTCCGAGCGGGAGTGGCAGCAGCTGGAGGCCTTGCCCATGTGGCTCGACCTCCCGGAGCACGGTGTGCGCGTGGTGCACGCCGGCGTCGTGCCGGACAACGATCCGTCCACCACGCCCGCGGAGGCGCTCCTGCGGATGCGCACGCTCGACGGGCGGGGCCGGTGGAGCGACACCCCCGACGCCGGCCCGCTCTGGGGGGAGAGCTACGAGGGGCCTCCTCATGTGATCTTCGGCCACAACGCCCGGCGCGAGCCTCAGCTTCACGCCTGGGCGACGGGGATCGACACCGGGTGCGTATACGGGGGCAGGCTCACGGCCGTCGTGCTCGACGAGGGGCAGCGCATGCCGCGCGGGGAGGAAGCACGCCGCGTCCTGCGGAGCGTGCCGGCGGCGCGCGCGTACCATGGCACCGGCGGCGGTCCGCTCGCGCGATGAGCCGGCGCTTCGTGCTCACCGTCGCCCAGCGTGCCGAGATCGCCCGTGGTCGCTTCGTGCGCGTCGGCCCCGCGTTCGGCGGGTTTCTCGTGGGCCGCGTCAGGGGCACGCTTCGCGCGTACGTCAACGAGTGCCGGCACCGCGCCGTGCCGCTCGATCTCGGCGTCTCGTCTCCGACGAGCGACGACGGCCGCCATCTGCTCTGCCACCAGCACGGCGCGCTCTACCGGCCCGAGGACGGGCAGTGCATCGCGGGCCCCTGCGCGGGCGAGGGCCTCGTCGCCGTGCCCGTCGTCGAGAACGGCCACACCGTGGAGATCGGCTGATCCGCTATCCCACCTCGGCGCGCGATCAGTTGTCCCAGATCAAGCGGACCTCCGCCCGAACCCGCGATGCTGATGCCCCCCTTCACCATCGCCGAGGCCCCATGAAGAGCCTTCTGACCGAGCCGACGCGGTGTCTGCTCGTGCGTCCGGAGTTCCTCGAGAACACGTTCTACAACCTGTCCAACGTGTTCCGCCTGCTCGGGGCACGCTCCGCAGCGCCCCCGCTGGGGCTGCTCACGGTGGCGGCCCTCCTGCCGAGCGCGTGGGAGCTCAAGTTCGTCGACGGCGACACGGAGCCCGTCACCGACGCGCACCTCGAGTGGGCGCAGGTCCTCTTCATCTCCGGCAAGGGGCCGCAGGAACAGCCGATCCGGCGGCTCATCGCGCGAGCTCGCGCCCGCGGCGTCACGGTCGTCGTCGGCGGGGCCGGCCCCACGTTGCAGCCGGACATGTACGCCGGACTGGCCGACTATGTCGTCGCTGGCGAAGCGGAGAACGTGCTTCCGCGCCTGCTCGCCGACATGGCGAAGGGCGTCTCGGCGGGCGTCTACCGCGGGGTCGACCCCGTGGAGCTGTCGGACGCGCCGCTCCCCCGGTACGACCTCGTCGACTTCGACAGATACCTCTTCGTGGGGATGAACTACACGCGCGGATGCCCCTTCAGCTGCGAGTTCTGCGCGCAGATCGAGATCTTCGGGAGGAAGCCGCGCACGAAGCCCACCGAGAAGATCATCCGCGAGCACCAGGCGCTCTACGACCTCGGGTATCGCGGCATGATCGACTTCGGCTACGACAACCTCATCGGGAACGTCGCGCACACCGAGGAGGTGCTCACGGCGATGCTCGAGTGGAACGACGCCCACGGCTACCCGTTCTGCTACAGCACCGAGGCGACGATGAACCTCGCCCGGTTGCCGCGCATCCTCGAGCTGATGCGCGACAACGACTTCCGCTACGTCTTCATGGGGATCGAGAGCGGTGAGGAGGCGGTGCTCGATCGCACGAAGAAGGGGCAGAACACGGCGATGCCCGCCGCGGAGGCCGTGCGGATCCTCAACTCGTACGGGCTGATCGTGAACACGGGCCTCATCCTGGGCTTCGACGGCGAGTCGCACGGGAGCGGCGCGCGGATGCTGGATATGGTCCAGAAGAGCGGCGCCTTCCCGTCGCTCGTGCTTCCGCTCCACGCCCTGCCCAACACGCAGCTGTCACGCCGGCTCGCGCGCGAGGGACGGCTGTTCGGAGGGGGCATCCCGGTCCACGATGAGGACCGGACGGACACGGCGACCACGGGGCTGAACTTCGTCACCGAGCGCCCGCGCACCGAGATCCTGGAGGACCTGGCGCGCGTGCTGGAGCAGCTCTACGACCCGGACAACCACTATGCGCGAACGAAGCTCATCGCTCGCCAGCTCAAGCCGAATCACCGGCACCGCCCGGGCGCCGTCAAGACGCTTCAGCTCGCGCGGACGTTCGTGCGCATCGCCCGGACGATCGGGCTCGAGCCGAGCACCCGGCGCCACTTCTGGACGGCGCTCGCCCGGACGCTGCTCACCAACCCGCAGGCGGTCGAGATGGTCGTCGGCCAGGCGGTGTTTCAGTCGAACTACGCGTTGCAGGCGCAGTCCTACGTGCGCGCGCTGCGCGAGCAGATCGCCGACGTCCATCGTGTCGGCGAGGCCGCCTACAACGCCGCCCGCCTCACACCGAGAGGGGCCGTCCAGGACTCCGCCGGCAGCTGATGCGTCTCCGCCCCCGGTGACGGCTCGCGCTACACTGGTCGCCGATGCCGCCGCGACTGCTCGGCGTACGCCTGCGCGCCGACCTCGACGCGGCGCTCGCGACCGAGATCCGCCGGCTCGACCTGCTCGTCGCACGGGTCTCGCAGGTCCTCTACGCCGGCGCCATCGTCGCGGGGCTCGCGGTCGCCCTCGGCGCGTCCCGGGGGCTCGGCCTCTCGATCGCATCCGTCTCGGCGGCGTACCTCGTGTCCAAGGTCTTCCTGGTCCGGGTGCTCCTGCACGGATCGCTCGATCGGGCGTCGAGGTTCGTCACGTCGATCGTCGACAGCACCGTGCCGTGGGTCTTCGCGCTCGGGCTCGCCCTCACCCAGGGCCCGGCGTACGCGCTGTCCTCGTGGGTCCCGCCTCTGCTCTTCTGCGCGGTCCTCGTCGGCGGCGTCGTGCGCCTGCGCCCCCTCGTACCGCTGCTGACCGGGACCACCAGCGGGGTCATCTTCCTCCTCCTGTACTTCCTCGTCCTCCGGGCTCGCCTGTCGCCCGACGACGCGGCCCATATCGTCTACCAGCCGGATCTGCAGGTCACGCGAGCCGCGGTCCTGGTCCTCGGGGGCATCCTGGGCGCGCTCGTCACGGACGGGATGAGAGGAGTGGTGGCGAGGGCCGAGCGCGTCGTGCGCCAGCGGGATCTGTTCGGCAAGTACCGCCTGGTGCGGGGCATCGCCGAGGGCGGCATGGGCGAGGTGCTCGAGGCCCTGTATTGCCCCGAGGGCGGCTTCGAGCGTCGCGTCGCCATCAAGCGGATCCACCGGGAGATGGGGCGCACGCAGAAGGTGGTCGACGCCTTCCGCGCGGAGGCCGAGCTCTCGGCGCGGCTCGCCCACCCGAACCTGGTGCAGGTGTTCGACTTCGGCAAGGTGGAGGACGCGTACTTCCTGGCCATGGAGTACGTCGACGGGCTGACGCTGAGCGCGCTCGTCGCCCGGAGCGCGGCAGCCCGCAGGCCGCTCGGCCCCGACGTCGTGGGCTTCATTGGGCGCGAGGTGCTCGCCGGTCTCGGGTATGCGCACGCCGGAGCGCGCGGGAGCGACGGCCGCCCCCTGCGCGTCGTCCACCGGGACCTCTGTCCGCAGAACATCCTCGTCTCGCGCAACGGCGAGGTGAAGGTGACCGACTTCGGGGTGGCGCGCGCGCTGCGCGACGAGGCGGCGGCCGAGACCCGCGTCGTCCGCGGGCACCTCGCGTACCTTGCCCCGGAGCAGGTCGAGCTGCGCCCGGTCGACGAGCGCACGGACCTGTACGCGGTGGGCGTCATCCTCTGGGAGCTGCTGGTGGGATGGCAGCTGTTCCCGCCCACCGAACCCGAAGCGCAGCAGGCCATCGTCGCGCACCTCCCCGTGCCGGTGACGCGCTACCGGAGGGACATCGATCCCGGCTGGGACGCGTTCCTCGCCAGGGCCATCGCGCGCGAGCCGGCGAAGCGCTTTGCCTCCGCCCGCGAGATGGCCGACGCGCTCGGCGACCTGGCAGGGGCACGGAGCGACCTGGGGGCGGAGCGGACCGCCGAGCTGGTCGAGGCGTTCAGTTGCGCGGCCGCGGGATACCCGCGCGGTTGACCATGAGGTCGACTCGGCCGTCCCAGCCGGCGGTATCGCTTCGACACACCTGGTCGACGCACGGGCACCGATCAGAACGTCCACCCGAGGCTCCCGTCGAGCAGCGGCCGGACGTTCGCGACGTCGTTCATGGCGGATGCGTTGCCGCCGAGCGCGCTCAGGACCACGACGCCCGCTCCCGCGCGGACGGTGAAGCCCACCGGGAAGGTCCACTGCCAGCCGACCGTCCCGCCAGCCGCGAGCAGATCCACCGACGCGTTCATCGCCTGGGCGTGCATGACGGCAACGCGAGGGTGCAGGGTGAAGCCATGGAAGGTGACGCCCATCGGGTAGAGAGGGGCGCCCACGATCACCTCGTAGGCGCTCATGGAGCCGATCTGCGCCGCGTCGCCCTCGACGCTCAGCGCGGCAAGTCTCCCGAGCGCAAAGTCCGCCTCCGCGCCGAAGGTGCCGGTGGCCATCTGGGCCGGGTTGACGAGCAGCGCCACGCTACGCGGGCCCCCGTCATCGAACGCGTCCTCGTGGTCGGTCTCCGGGACGGGCGCCGGCTCCGGGTCCCCCTCGGCCGCGCGGGCGGTCCGGCCGAGGGCCAGGAGCACGAGGACGGTCAGGATGCTCGACGTGGCAGTCTTCATGTCCCCCCGTCGGACGGGCGAGCCGGAAGTTGCGTCCGCGGCTAGGCTGCGGCCGATGCCCGTACCCGCCGAACCGCCCCGCTACCCGTACCTGCACGTCGACGTCCCCGAGCCCGAGGCCGACGAGGCCGGCGCGCGCCTGTTCGAGCTCGGCGCGCAGGGCCTCGAGCAGCGCGACGCGACGACGCTGGCGCGTGGTGAGGCGGGGCTGGTCACGCTGGTCGCGAGCTTCGGGACCCACGAGGAGGCGCGCGGCGCGGCCGCCGAGGTACCCGAGACGTGGCGCCCGCGCCTCGAGGAGGTCGTGGGGGACGCCTGGCGTGATGAGTGGAAGAAGCATTTCGAGCCGTTCCGGGTGTGCTCCGGAGTGGTCGTCCGTCCGCCGTGGAGAGAGGCCCCCGCCGGCGACGCTCCGGTCGTCGTGCTGGAGCCAGGGCGGGCCTTCGGCACCGGCCTGCACGAGACGACGAGCCTGGTCGCGGAGGTGCTCGCGGAGATGCCCCTTGCGGGCACGACCGTGCTCGACGTGGGCTGCGGAAGCGGGATCCTCGCGCTCGTCGCGCTCGCGCTGGGAGCGTCACGCGCGCGCGCCATCGACCTGGACCCCGACGCCGTCGCCGTCACGCGAGAGAACGCGGCACGCAACCACGTGTCCGATCGGGTGATGGCCGACGACGCAGGCGTCGAGTCCGTGGAAGGAACGTTCCCGCTGGTACTCGCGAACATCGAGGCCAAGACGCTCGTGGCGCTGGCACCCGCGCTGCGCGCGCGCGTGGCGCCGGGAGGTCGGCTCGTGCTGAGCGGCATCCTGGCGCAGGACGTGGCCCCCTCGCAGGTCGCCGACGTCCGCCAGGCCTTCGCGGCGATGCATGAGATCGATCTTCGTCGCAAGGGCGAGTGGATCGCCCTGACGATGGGGACGTGAGCGTCCGCGCCCCCATCCCGGGGCTCGCCGAGGGTGAGCGGCGCCTCGATGGCGCAGTGGCACACTATCTCGCGCGCGTCCTTCGCCTGCGCGCCGGCGATGGGTTCGTGGCGTTCGACCCGGCCACGGGCAGCGAGTCGGACGCCCTGACCGTGCGGGCCGAGCCGGGCGCCATCACGGTGCGTTTCGGCCCACTTCGCGTGGGTAAACGACGCGCACTGCTCGACATCACGTGGGTCCAGGGCCTGGCGAAGGGAGACAGGTGCGATGCGGTCGTACGCGACGCGACCGAGCTGGGAGCGACGCGCGTGATCGTGGCGCTCACCAGACGCAGCGTCGTGAAGCTCGACGTGGCACGCGGCGTCGATCGGCAGGCTCGCTGGGCGCGGATCGCTCGGGAGGCCTCGCGGCAGTGCGGGCGGAGCGACACGCCGCTCGTGGATGCGCCGGGCCCCTGGCAAGACGCGCTCGCCCGCGTGAGCGGCGCCGCGGCGCGATTCGTCCTCTGGGAGCGCGCGACCACGCCGCTCGCGCCGGCCCTGTTCGAGGCCCTGACGGCGGGGGAGGCGCTCGCCTTCTCGTGCGGGCCCGAGGGGGGACTCGAGGACCGGGAGGTCGATCAGGCGCGCGCGCTCGGGTGGAGCGTCGTGTCTCTCGGGCCGCTGGCGCTGCGCACCGAGACGGTTGCCGCCGCGGTGCTGGGCGCCGTACGCGTGTGGCGGGGACTCGTCTGAGAAGGTCCCAGCGCCCGACGCGTCCCTAGGGGCACGTGTTCGACTGCGCGTTGCAGGCGCCGTGATTACAGGCCCCGCCGGGGCAACAGATCTGCCCGCCACCGCCGCACGGCTGGCACGTCGAAGGGCCGCACGCGAGCCCCGAGGAGCAGAGGCCGCCCGGACAGCACGCCTGGCCCCTGGCGCCGCAGGAAGCGTCGACGCCCGTGGCATCGATCACCGCTCCGCTGTCGGTCACGGTGGCCACGTCCGTCGACGTCGCATCGCTGGCCGACGCGTCCGATGCAGGCGCGTCGATGCCGGTCGCGTCATCGCCAGCAGCGACGTCATCCGGTGCGACATCGACGGCCACGTCCGCGGGTTGACCGCTGTCGTGGCCCCCGTCGTCGGGGTCGAAGCGGTCGAAGCCAAGGCCGCACGACGCCGCGCCCGCCACACAGGTCACCCCCGCGAGCATTGCCAGCAGGCCCCGGCTGCGGGCAGGTGCCGTGACCGGCCTGGTCACCGAATCGCCCACCCGCTACGCCAGACGTGGAGCAAGCGCGGCATGGAGGTCCTCGGTCGCCGCGAAGAGGGTCTCGAGATCGCGCGACAGGTAGCGCAGGGGCTCGACCGGGCTCGTCGTGTCGATGGGCAGCTCGTGCACGGCGGCGCGGAGCGGGTCAGACGGGGGTGTGTAGTGCTCTGCCGCCTGGCGGAATCCCACCTTGATGGCGCCCCAGTCCGGGCCCGAGGCCGCGCGCAGGCCGGTCGTCAGGCTCGCGAGGACGTCGACGACAAGCGCGCACCATCGGTAGCTTCCGGACACCTGCCGCTCCAGGTGCCCGCCCGGCGCCACGAGCGGAGCGAGGCGCGAATCGGCGGCGTCGCAGTACAGCTCGTAGAGCGCGTCTCGAACCTCTTCGGCCTGTGAGACCAGCGAGCGCACGGTCGCAGTGCCGGCGCTCCCCCCGCCGTCGAAGAGTTGCTCCAGCCAGGCCAGTTGCCCGGCGATACCCATGTGGGCGTCGAGCCACCACTCGAGCCCCGGCACGTCTCCCTCATTGAGAAAAGGGGGCGGAGGCAGCGACGACGGCGGCGGCACGGCGTCCTCGTCGGCGGCGCCCTGCCCACGGGGCGGTGTCCGAACCCGGGCGTAGGACGCCGTCCGGGAGGGCGCCGCGGGAATCTGCTTCGAATCGCGACGCGTGGTCGCCTTGGAGGCCGTCATTTCCGAGAACCTCGCATCTCGCACTTTACCTCATAGGTCCGAAGCGGGCCCGTCTCATTGTACGAAGCAAGGGGCATACCCCTGTACGCGGGAGCGCTATCCTCCGAGCGTTGCTCGAGCGCATCGCACTCCGCCAGACACGGCTGCACACTTCAGGCCCGGGGACTGGACGCAAAGGCCCCGTCGAGCTGCGAGCGTGCCCGGTGTTCGACGCGGCGGGCCTCACACTCCTGCGTGGGGGCGGCGGAGAGCCCTGGATCATCTCGCGCCTTCCACCCATGGGATCGATCGAGACGTTCGCGCGGGTCGAGATGCGGGGCACGGATGACGCGGCGGTCGCACGGGCGACCCCGACGGCGGATCCCGTAGCGGTCCCGCTCCGGATGGCGCCGTCTCTGGAGCCGTGGCGCCGCGTCACGGCGTCACGGCTCGACGCGAGGGAGGCCCCGTTTCTGCGTCGCCTCGCCTACGCGCTCCCTCACACCACCCTGGCGAACGCGTCGCTCGCCATGACGTCGCACGGGGCGTTCCTGCGCGTCCACTCGGGCATCGAGGCCGTACCGCTTGGAACGTTCTACACGGAGGTGCACCCAGGCCTGTACGTCGCCACGGGACATCGTGTGACACCGGCCGTGGCTCCCGAGGTGCTGGCCCGCGCGCTCGACGTCCCGCAGGGAAGCGTCGTCTTCCTCGGATCGGACGGGCGGGCGATCGCGGTCGAAGAGGGGGCGTTCGTGCCGCTCGAGGGGGCGCTGGTCGACGCCCCACCGTGGGAGCCGGCGCTCGCCGAGGCCATCGAGGCTTCGCTCGAGGAAGCCGCGCTCGAGCTGCGGGTCACGCCGGTGGGGCTCCTCCCGCTGCGGGGCGTCGACCCGCCCTTGGACTGAGCGCGATGCTCAGCCGCCGCAGTCGGGGTTCTTGACGGAGAAGGCCGCCGGCTCGGGCGCCGCCTCCACGGTCTCCATCTTCTGCAGCGCCATGACGCCGCCCGAAGGCTCACTCACCATGTCGGATACGACGGTCTTGGCGACGTTGTACGCGCCGGTGATCTTCACCTTCGCGCCAACCGCAGGGAGCGGGTTCGGGAGCTGCACGTTGAGGATGTCGTCGTTGACGGGCTCTTTCGGCTGCTCGCCGGGCTTGAGCTTGTTGTACGCCTTCATCGCGTCACAGATGACGGCGTAGTTGCGTGCCCAACCCACGATGCGGATCTTGGGCCCCTTGGTGTTGCCCTTGTCGTCGGCGATCCAGAAGCTCGGGACCTCGGTGTCGCAGTTGGAGGGATCGGCCTTGCCCGTCTTGTGAACGGCGCACTTGGGTGCGCGCCCCACGTTCGAGTCGACGATGTAGCCGGTAATCGTGATCGGGTTGGCCGTGACGTCCTTGGCGTGCAGCATGCTGCGGAGCTGGTGAATGGCCCCGTAGATCGTGTAGCTGCCGTCGGCGCCCTTGATCGGCGTGCTGGGGAGCGAGGGGGGAGCGGGAAGGCTCGCCTTCTTGCCCGACCAGGCCGGCGCCGGCTTGTAGGGGTTGTCATCGCCGCCGCAGCCAGCCACCCCCGCGAACAGGGCGACGGCTCCGAGGGTGAACAGCGCCTGCCTGGCCAACGTGTGCATGAGCCTCGTCTCCTCCCGCTCGAAAAGCGTGGCTTGCGACGAGTAACACGCTCGAAAGCTGCGAGACAAGGACAGCCTTCGAGCGGGGGGTGCCGCTCATCCCCGGCGTTTCCGCGTCGAGACCCGCATGTCGGCGGGGCCGTCGGCGCGTTTTTTTTCATCTTCACTGGACAGACGGAGGGCCACGACGTCGGTGGCTCGCACGAGCTCTCCCACGCAGGTCGCGACCAGACGCTGCACGACGACGGCGAGCTCCGCGTCCTCCCCCGGGAAAGGGTAGTCCACGAGGCGGGCAAAGGCGGCCTGCTCGATGCCCACCGGCCTGCCCTGGACGCGCAAGCCCTCGCGGGCGAGGCGGTCGGTGAGGATCGCGCGCAGGTCCTCCGCCCGGTCGCGCAGCCGCGGCAGGTGCACGGGCGAGGCCCCCGCGTCTGCGAGGCGCAAGGCAAGGCCCGGGTCGAGGCGCCCTTGCGCAATCAGCTCCTCGGGAGGCAGCACGGCGGTCAACGCCAGCTGCACGTCGAGCGGCTCCGGGCGCTCCCAGGGAGCGCGCTTCTCCGCGAGCACGCGCGCCACGAGCTGCTGCACGTCACGGGGCAAAGCGGCGCCGTCGAGCAGCACGAGCAGACCCCGGTCGGCCAGCGCGAGCGGCGACACGGTGGGATCGGTCCAGCGCGCCGGATCGTGCTCGCGGGCGCTCGTGGCGTCCACCAGCACGAGCGGCGCGTCGCGCCGCGCGCCGACCAGATGCGCGCGGGCAAGATACGGCACCGGATCCACGCCGCTCGTCGCAACGACGGCCATGGGCGCCGAGGCAGCAGCCCGTCGCTCGAGCGCCTCGAGCGCCATGCGCGAGACGGCCGAGTAGATGCCGACCGTCGCCGGTCGTGCCAGGCGGGCGGCTGCCAGCGCGTGGCGCCCCACCTCGATGAGCTTCTCGTGCCGGAGTCTTTCGACACGCTCGTCGGCGGCCTCGGCGCGCTGGACGGCTTGGTGGGCGCGCTCGAGCATCCGCACGTGAGTGCCGCGCGCGCGACAGGCCGCCGCGAGGCGATCGGCGGCGTCCTTGAGGGCGCGCACTTCCTCCAGCGCGAGAGGCTCCGCGCGGGAGCCCCGCGGCAGCACCAGCAGCGCCTCGGGCTCGCCCTCGTAGGCCACGACCGTCGCGACCAGGGCGCCGCGCGCGGTCATCCAGCGCGCGAGCGGGCGCAGCTCGGGGCGGCGCACCTCGAGCGCGTCGAGCACCTCGGGGCGCAGCGACGCCTCCGGCTCCGCCGCGGCAAACAGAAGAAGCGCCTCGGGCAGCTCGCCCTCGCGCTCCTGGGCGTAGCCTGCCGCGTCCACCGTGGTCACTCGCGACGGCGCGAACGTCCAGAGCTCCGGGGACGGCCCCTGTGCCCCGCTGGGCGCGCGCAGCGCCAGGAGCGCCGCCCGCAGCGCGTCGTCCGGATCGCCCCGCGTGGCCTCGCGCGCCGCCTGGGCGAACGCATCGAGCCACGCGCCGCGCGCCGGGCGCACCGGGCCTTCGACCCACGCGATGGCGGCGCCGATGGCGAGCGTGACGACCGCCGTGACGATCGTCACGACCCACGCGTCCGCCCTTCCCTCGGTCGAGAGCGCCCCGAGCAACGCGACGCTGCCCCCGACGATCGCCAGCGTGACGACGCGTCGCGCGAGCTGCGCGACCCGCACGGAGTCCCGGGCCGTCGCGCACGCGCCCGCAAGCAGACAGGCCCCCGCGACGACCAGCCTTGCCATGCCGTCGCCGCGCCCCCGCCCCACGAACACGACGACCACGGCCACGGCCACGGCGGCGGTGGTGCCCAGCAGTGCCCGCAGCGCCAGTGCACGCTCGCGGACGCCGAGCTCGAGGGGCCGCCGCAGACGCGTCCACTCGTTCTGCGCGAAGAGCAGCACGAGCGTCGCCGCGGAGGCGCCCACGGCCCACGCACGGGCCTGCCCCGACAGCCATGGCCATTCGCGTCCTGCCGGCGTCATGGGCGCGGCCAGCGCCATCCACCAGAGCGGCAGGAGCGCCGCCGCCCAGGGCCGCGCCGACGTCCGCACGGGCCGCGTGAGACCCCCGTCGTCCGGGAGGCGCGACAGCGCGATGCTTGCCGCGAGCGCGCACGTCATCGCGCCGAGCGCGCCGAACGCCGACACGCCGGGGTGCGGCGTCACGGACCCGGCCGTCGCCAGGACGACGGCCGCGCCGAAGCCCAGGGCACGGGAGGGCCCGCGCTCGCGCCTCGACGCCGCCAGCACCACGAGCAATGCGCCCGCCCCACAGAACCACGCCGGAGCCACGGCGCCCCGGTCCGCCCAGATGGACAGGGACGCCGCGTAGGCGACGCCCGCGAGCATCGGGAGGGTCCGTCGCCAGGGGCTCGGCGCAGGGACGGCCGCGGGGCTCATCGTTCGCCAGAGTTATCGCACGTCCGCTGGCGCATCGCGCGCTGCTGTGGTCTCGTCGGGCCGATGATTCCCGGGAACGCGCGAGAACGTGCCCTCCTCGCCCTGGGAGCTCACCTGGCCGTACGGCGCGGCCTGTCGGCCGTCGCCCTCGTCGTCACGGGCCTCTCGGGGGTGGTGGTGGCCGTGCTGGCAGTCGCCCGGGGCGGCGCGCGGGCGCCCTGGATTCCCGGCCTCGCGTCCTCCGCGATCGCGTGGGGAGGGGGGCTCATGCTCGCCTTCGGCGCGTCGCTGCGGGCGATTCCCCGCGACCGAGAAGAGGGCATCCGGGAGCTTGCACGGGCGCGCGGCGCGGAGCTGGCGGCCTACGTGCGCGGGCGAGCGTTCGGGCTGGTCGGGGTGCTCGCGGCTGCGGTGAGCTCGGCGACCTTCCTGGCGTGCGCCGCAGCGCTTGCGGCGACGGGAGAGCGGGCCGCCGTGGCACGCTCCACCGCCGGCGCGCTCGCGTACGCGCTCGCGTTCGCGGCGACGATGGGACCGGTGACGATGGCGGCCCTCGGCGCTCGCACGCGGGTCGTCGGGTACCTGACGCTCGCGGTGATCCTCACGCTGCCCGAGGTGCTCGCCCCGTGGAGCGCGCGTCTTTTGCCGAAGGGCTGGCACGAGCTGACGTCGATCCCCGCAGCCCTCGCCGCGATCCGTGCCGGCGTCGCGCACCCGATCCTCGCGGGACCGCATGCCGCACGCGCCGCGGCTGCCCTCACGGCGGTGGTGATGCTCGCGCTGCTCGCCGTGGCGGCGCGCGCGCGAGACTCGGGGCGCCATGACCAGGACTAGCTCCGCGGAAGCCGGCCGGGTGGTCGTCGTCGACGCCCTTTCCACGCGTCATGCAAGGCTCGCGCGCGCGACCCTGACGGCCACCTTCGAAGCCGGCGTGCACGCGCTCGTGGGCGGCCCTCGCGACGGCGGACCGCTCTTGCTGTCGGTGATCGCGGGGCGCGCGCTCGTCCGGAGCGGGCGGGTACGCGTGCTCGGCGAGGCTCCGGGATCACACGCGATTCGCAGGCGCGTCGGGTGGGTCCCGTCCGCGCCGTCGCTCCCCGAGGCGATGCGCGTGCACGAGGTCATGGCCCTCGCGGCAGTCCTCCGCGGGGAGGCCGCCGCGCCCACGGTCGAGCGGCTCGCGGCGCTGGGCCTCGAGGCTCTCGCGCTCCGTCGCGTACGATCGCTCACGCTCGAGGAACGGCGGGCCGTGGCGCTGGCCGAGGCCCTGACGTCGACGGTGGTGCGCGTCCTTCTCCTCGAGGAGCCCCTGGTCGCGGTGGATCCTCGTGCCGCCGCGCGCGTCGTCGAGCTCGTCCGCGCGCGCGGCGCCGACGGGTGCGTGGCGCTCGTCGCGACGGCGTCCGTGCGCGATGCAGGCGTGCTCGCCGACGACCACCTGTTGCTCCGGCAGGGCGCGCTCGTCGGGCGAACGCCTTCGCTCGACCTTCTCTCGGACCTGACCCCGTCGGGCGCGCGGCTGCGCGTGGTGGCGAGCGACCCCCTCGCGCTGGTCACGGCCCTCGCGAAGGAGGCCGACATCGAGACGCTCGCACGACGTGACGGCTTCGTCCTTGCGCGCGGACCCGACGCGACGCGTCTGGCCGCGGCGGTGGGGCGCGCGGTGGTGTCGTCGGGCGTCGACGTCGTCGAGATGCGCCTCGATCCGCTGACGCTCGACGAGGCGCGCGCTGCGGCGGCAGACACGACGCAGGCGACGTTCGAGGCCGCACGCGCACGGGCCCTCGCCGCGTTCGTGTCCGGGGCGCCGGGGGGCTCGCGACCGTGATCGCGGCGCTGGCTCGCCCTGCTCTCCTGCAGCTCGCGCGCACCCCGCGCGCGTGGCTCGCGGTGCTCTCGTGGGGGCTGCTGGGGCTCGCGCTGGCGGCGCTCGCGCGCTCGCTCGGAGCCCCCAACGGCGCGGACCACGTGCTCGTCGACGGGTTCGGCTCCCTGGTCACGCCCCTGCTCGCCTACGCGCTGACCAGCGGTGCGCTCGGCGGACGGTCGCTCGCCGGATCGACCGCCCCGGTCATCGCACTCGGCGGCTCGCCGGCGCGCGCTGCGTTCGCGACGACGTGCGTCGCCGTCGCGTCGGCGTCCGCGCTCGCGGCGCTGGTCGGGGCCGCGGTCGCCGCCGTGGCCCACGGGGTCGACGATCCTCCCGTCGTGCGCGACGCGCTGACCACGGCCTACGCATGCGCTCTGGGCGCGGGGGCGTACGCGGCCATGTTCGCGGTGGGCTCGACGTTCGGGCGGGGCGGGGGTGGACGGACCTTGCTGCTCCTCGTGGACTGGGTGCTCGGCTCGCGCCGTGGGTGGCTCGCGGTCCTCACGCCGCGCGGCCACCTGCGCAACCTGCTGGGCGGAGCTCCCCCGGCGGACCTCCCCGAGCGCGCGAGCGCCGGGATCGTGGTCGCGCTGATCGTGCTGTTCGCGGCCATCGCGGTCTGGCGCGCGCATCGCCGCGCCTCCTAGATCGAGCGGCGCAGGTAGACCACGGCGAGCCGCCCGAGGAACACGCGCCGCCAGCCGCTCGTCCAGAGCGCCGCATCGAGCACACTTCCCCGCTCCGCGAGGACGGTCTCGACGTGGTACGCGTCGAGAAGGCGCGCCCATCCCTCTTGCGCCCGCCAGATCGTGTGCGCGTCGTCGAAGACCCCGTTGTCGAACAGGTTGTTTCGACCGTCGACGAAGACCTGGCGACGCCCGGCCCATGCCCACTCGAGGTAGCCGCCCCAGTGGTACGGACCGAAGACGTGGTCCGGCAAGTGCTCGCGTTCGACGAACTCGGCGGCGCCGTCGGGTACCTGCGCCAGGGGATCCTTGGGCGTCGCAACCGCCGCCGCGGCGGAGCCCAGCGCGATGGTGACTGGCCCGGCGAGCCGCCAGCCGAGCGATGCGGCGCGCTCCTCGAGGCGCACGGCCTCACGGGTCGCCAGCCTCCCGGCCTGGGCGAGCGACCAGAAGCCCAGGATCTCGCAGTACCGGCGTCCCCAGCAGGCTGCCCCCGCCAGCAGCACGGTGACGAGCGCATCGCGCGCGCGCCCCGCGACGGGCCCGTGCCGGGCCCGCAGGGTGAACACGCCACCCGCGACCCCCATGAGCGCGACCCACCGTGGATCGTGGAAGTCCGGGGACACGAACAGGTCGATCCGGGCCGTCGACGGCGATCGCGCCAGGCGCGCCACGTCGACGATCAACCCGTAGCCGTACGGGTTGATCAAGGTCCCTGCCGACGCGAAGGCGGCGATCCGCAGCGGCGGCCACGGCGACGCGCGTCTGCCTGATCGATCAGCCAGGCCCGCAGCGGCGAGGGCCGCCGGCAGGACCGCCACCAGCAAGAACGAGGGGTGCGCATTCGCCCAGAGCGCGCCGAGCACCGTCGGTGCGATCCAGGGCACGCGCCGGCCCTGATCGGCGCGGTCGAGCAGGAGAAGCAGCGCCACGAAGGCGGCGTCGCCGAAGACCTGACCGCGCGCACACAGATCGTCGCGCTGCAACCACACGAGCCCCGCGACCAGCGGCAGCGTGCAGACGCGCGCGATCGTTCCCCGGGAGAAGCCGAGCCACGCGGCGACGAGCGCACCGGTCATCACGAGCGTGGCAAGCGCGAGCACGCCTCTCAGGCCGGCGTGCGCCGCGGTCCACGCGAGCGCGATCTGGGTGAAGGGCATGTGCAGCATCCACTGCCGGCGTCGCGAGCGCGGGCGGCGAACGGCCTCACCGGGGCTCCTTCCACTGCCGCTCGAGCTGCTCCGCCCTCGCCTCGGGATCCCGGGCCCCTTCGAGCACCTTGCGGAGCACGCGCGCGGCCTTCTCCCGGTCGCCGAGGCGCCAGTCGATCTCGGCCAGGGCCACGAATCCCCTGCCGGGCGCATCGTGTTCGCTCGACGCCCAGCGAAGCGCCGCCTCGTGGGCGCGCCAGAGGTTGTCGCGCCCCAGCCACCACGCCGACGCCAGCGCCGGATCGTCCGGCGGGGGCGGTGTCTCCCCGGGTCTCCGGGAGGCTCCGAGCGCCAGCCCGATCGCGCCGACGGCCACGAGCACGACGGCCCGACGCGGCGGGCGCCCGCGCGAGAGGATCGACGCCCCGACCGCAACCGGCACGAGCAGGAGCACCGTGACTTGCCACGCGAGAGAGGCCACGAAGAGCGCCGTCACGACGCCCAGCCGCGCTGGCCGGTCGCGACAGAACAACCACGCCTCGGCGAGCAGCGCGAGCCGAACGGCCAGGCCGACGGGGCTCGCCTGCGCCGACAGCGGCGAAAGAGGCGCACTCACGGCGAGGAGATCGAGCACGGCGCCGCGACGAGACTACACTCCCCGAGTGTCGCGGCGTGCTCCGCGTTGCCGACGCTTCTACGGCGGCCCCGCGTCGAACGCGGCCAGCACGTCCCTCGCAGAGGGCCGCGTGCCCACCGACTGCGCCGTGGCACGCCAGCGAATGGCTCCGCCCGCGTCGACGAGGAACTCGGCGGGCCACGCGATGCCGTTGCCCTCGTCGGCCACGCCATAGGCGCGGATCACCGCGAGATCCGGATCCGAGAGCAGCGGGAAGGACAGGGCCAGGTCCCGGATGAGGTCCTGCGACTTGGCCACGGAGTCCACCGAGATGCCCACGATGCGAATCGAGCGCCGGGTGAAGTCGGGCAGGTAGCTCTGCAGCTCACCGAGCTGCCTGCGGCAATCGGGTCACCAGTGCCCGCGGTAGAACACGAGGAGCACGTTGTCCTTCGCGACGGCGTCGACGAGGTGGAACGTGCCGGAGGTTCCGGCGAGCGTGAAGTCGGGAGCCCGCGTCCGGGCGGCCACCACCCGCGCGTCGATCCCGGCGGGCGGGCTCCGGCGGATCGCCCCGAGGGGCGCGTCGCAGCCGCCCGCGCCGAGCGCGGCGAGCAGCACTGTGGCCCAGAGCCGGGGCGTTCGTCGCACGAGCCCCAGTCTAGGAGCCCGCGCCCGAATCGCACAGGCTCACGTCGCCCTCGGGCTAGCCCGCCTTGAGGTGTAAGGTCTCGACGCCCCAGGCGCGCCACCCGGCGCGCGGCGCTAGCCGGCTCGCGCCATTCCCTCGACGCGCTCGCGCAACTCGCGCGTCATGTCGAGCGGCCGCCCCTCGAGCACGAAGTCACCCTCGGCCTGCCTGCGACAGGCGTGGATCTTCACGCGCAGCTTCGCCGGAGGCTCTCCCGCGAGCGCCCCCTCGATGCGCGACCCCGGCGGCGACGGCACCGTCGAGCGCAGGACGATGCCCCCCGCGCCCAGCGACACGACGCGGGCCTCGCCCCCGCTCGCCCAGGCCAGGTGCGTGCTCATCGCCTCCCCTCGCGCATGGCGGCACGCGCCTCGCGGTCGGCGTCCTTCTTCGCGATGTCAGCGCGCTTGTCGAACTTCTTCTTGCCCCTGCCCACGCCGATCTCCACCTTCACACGCCCCTCCTTGAAGTAGAGGCGCATCGGCACGGCGGTCGCCCCGTCGCGCGACAGGCGCTCGTCGATCTCGTGGATCTCGCGGCCGTGGAGCAGGAGCCGCCGCGAGCGCCGCTGCTCGTGGGGAAATGCGCTCGCCTGCTCGAAGGGCGCGACGTACATCTGCTTGAGCCACGCCTGCCCCTGCTCGACGGCGACGTACGCGTCGGTCACGTCGACCTTGCCCGCGCGCATCGACTTGACCTCGCTGCCCACGAGCGAGATGCCGGCCTCGTAGCGCTCCTCGATCTCGTAGTCGAAGGTGGCCCGCCGGTTCTTGACGATGAGCGTATCGGTCTTGCGCTTCGCCATGCCGTCAGCCACCGTCCGCGCGCGGAAGCTCGTCGCCGTCGTAGGGGAGGTGGAACGGCGGCTCCTCGTGCTCGAGGCCGAGGCGCTTCTCGAGGAGCGTCACGCGCTGCCGCAGCAGCTCGTTCTGCTCGGCGAGCGCGCGGATCATGTCGGTCACCGGGTCGGGCAGGCTCGCGTGGTCGAGGGACGCGTCGAAGCGCGCGTGCTTGGGGACGATGACGCGCGCCGGCACGCCGACCACGGTCGCCTCGGCCGGGACCTCGCGCACGACGACGCTGCCCGACCCGATGCGCGCGTGGTCGCCCACGTGGATGTGGCCGAGGATGCACGCGTTGGAACCGATGACGACGTCGTTGCCGATCTGCGGGTGGCGGATCGTGCGTTCGAGCGACGTGCCCCCGAGGACCACGCCCTTGTAGAGCAGACAGCCGTCGCCCACGCTCGCCGTCTCGCCGATGACGATCCCCATGCCGTGGTCGATGACGACCCGGCGGCCAATGCGCGCGCCGGGGTGGATCTCGATGCCCGTGAGGAAGCGGTTGCCGTGGGCGAGCAGGCGCGCGCCCAGCTTGTGGTCGTGCAGCCAGAGCGCGTGCGCGGCGCGGTGCAGCCAGAGCGCGTGCAGGCCGGGGTAGACGAGCGCGACCTCGAGCGACGAACGCGCGGCCGGATCGTTCGCGCGCACGGCCCGGATGTCCTCGGCCATGCGCCCTCCCGCGGACAGGAGGTTCCTGGCGGCGCGCAACGGGTTCATCGATCGCTCGCGGCAGCTTAGCATCGCCCCATGAGCGAGCCCCTGATCCTGCCGCCGCCGGCCATCCGCCCGTGGGTGGAGGTGAGCCGCGAGCGGGTCGGAACCTTCCGCATCTTCGACGTCGATCGGGGCACCTGGCGAGACGCCGAGGATCGTCCGCGCGGCGACGGGTACGTCATCCGCTGCCACGACTGGTGCAACGTGGTCCCGGTGACGGAGGACGACCAGGTGGTGCTCGTCTGGCAGTACCGGTTCGGGACGAACGCGATGTCGCTCGAGATCCCGGGCGGCGCGGTGGAAAACGGCGAGGACCCCGCGGCGGCCGCCGCCCGGGAGCTGCGCGAGGAGACGGGGTACGTAGCCGACGCGCTCGAGCCGCTCCTGGTGGTCGATCCGAACCCGGCGATCCAGGCCAACCGCTGCTTCACGTTCGTGGCCCGCGGCGCGCGGCGGACCGAGGCGACGGCGTTCGACGCCCAGGAGGAGCTCGAGACGGTGCTCGTGCCCGCGGCGCGCATCGGGGACGTGCTCGACGGGGGCCAGGTCCGCCACTCGCTCGTCCAGGGCGCGCTGGAGCGGTTCTCGCGCCGCCGCGGCGGCGATCGCGAACGAGCGCGCGCCTAGCGAATCGGTCGGGATGGTCGCGCAGGGGAGGCTCAACGCTCCGTCGGCTCGTCGTCGCCGCGCAGCCGGGCGAACCGGTCGACCTGCGGCGCGGCCGGGCGCAGGCGCGTCTCGCTGGTGCGCTCGAGATCTTCGGCGCTCTCGTCCCCGAAGGCGCGCGCGAGCGCCGTCCGCAGGAAGGACCGCCCGTCGCCCACGCCCATCGAGAGCGCCGCGTGGCGCAGATCGTAGGCGAGCAGGCCCGCGTGGGGATAGCGGCGAACCGGGTCGCGCTCGAGCGCCCGGGCGAGGAGGGCCCGGAGCGCCGGGGGTGGCTGGGGGGCGAAGATGGCGGAGTGGACGACGCCGTCGCGCGCCCAGGAGAGCGTGTCGCCGTCGGAGATGCGGTCCGGGAAGCGCGGCCCCACGAGCATCTCGTGCAGCAGCACCCCCAGCGAGAACACGTCCGACCGCGCGTCCGCGGGGCGCCCCCGAGCGCACTCCGGCGCGATCGCGCGCAACGCGCGGACCGCCGCCACGACGGCCCTCACCCCGGAGGCCGCGCGCGACGCCGCCTCGAGGCCGAAGTCGCTCACCTTGACCTCGCCCTGCCACGAGAGCAGCACCTCCGACGGCGCGAGATCCCCGTGGACGAGCGAGAGGCGGGCCCCGTCGGGCCACGTCGCCGCGCGCGCCGCGGCCAGGGCGTCGGCGACCTCGAGCCCGACGAAGAGCGCGAGGTCGACCGGCAGGCGCTCCCCCCTCTGGCGCACGGCCTCGAGCAGCCGCTCGACCGAACGGCCCGCGACGAGCTCCAGCAGCGCGTACGGCTGAGCGGGCGCCAGCATCCCAAGGTCCTCGACGCGCACGATGTTCGGATGGGCGACGCCGGCCGCGCGCGTCGCGGCGTGCACGACGGCCGCCAGCACGGCCTCGCGCTCGTCGCTCGCGATCGCGTCGAACACCTTGACCGCGACCGCACGCCGGAGGCCCATCGCCCCCTGGAACGTGGCGCGGTACACCGCGGCCATTCTCCCGCGACCGAGCTGCGCGCCGAGGTGAAGCACACGCCCGTCGCCGAGGGCCAGCGTCGAGCGGGGGGGTGCGGACACGAGCGACGTATGAGGCATGGCGACGAGGTGGACGCACACGTCTGCAACCTCCGATCCGCCCGCGAGAGGCGCAGAAACCCGCGCGCTCCGCGGGCGCTGCCGGCCGACCTGGATCGCACCGGATCCACGCCCGCGGACCGGCGCGCGTGTGTGCCGCCGTGCGGCGGTGGTACGTTCGGGCGGTCATGAGCGCGACGACGTGGCAGGAGATCGAAGACCTCGTGGCCTCGCTCGAGGACCTGCAGCGCCGCAAGGTGATCGAGCTGGCCCGGCGCCTGCGGCCGGGGCTCACGCTCGAGGACATCGCCAACCCGCACGACTTCCCCGAGCTCGCGGACGCCGACTGGCAGTATGCCGACGGGCAGCTCTCGGGCATCCAGTCGGTGCTCGCCGCCGTCCGGGCGCGACGGCGCGAACAGGAGGGATGACGCGTGGCGGCCAGGAAAGGGAGCAAGGGCGGTACGAGCCCCTTCGAGGCACTGAAGGCGCTCAAGGACGAGCTGGCGACGAAGGAGCAGTGCCGCCCCGCCAAGAAGGCGTCGGTCCGCCCCCCTGCGCCGCGCCCGTCCAGGGAGGGGCCCGAGGACGACGCGCTCCTCATGCATCGCCTCTTCGCCGGGGTGACACCGCTCGATCGCTCGAAAGGCTCGCGCCTCCCGAAGCAGAGCGTCGCGCCCTCCGCGGCGGCCGAGCGTCACGCGCGCCGTGGCGCCGACGCGGCCGAGCGCGAGGCCGATGCGGTCCGGGATCACCTGCGGGCTCTCGTCGAGGGCGGCGCCCGCTTCGAGGTCACCGACGACGGGCGGCACGTGGAGGGGCGCCGCGGCGATCTCCCGCCGGACGTGGCGCGCAAGCTGCGCCGGGGAGTGCTCCCGGTCGACGGCCGGCTCGACCTGCACGGCATGGGCGCGGGCGAGGCCCGCGGGCAGCTCGAGCTGTTCCTGCGCACGATGCGGGCGCGCGGCGAGCGCTGCGTGCTCGTGATCCACGGCAAGGGCGGACACTCGCCCGGGGGGGTGGGCATCCTGCGGGGCGAGATCGCCGCATGGCTCTCGCAGGGTCGATCGTGCGAGCACGTTGCCGCCTTCGCGACGGCGCGCGCCGAGGACGGTGGCGAGGGCGCCGTCTACGTGCTGCTCCGGCGCTGATCCGGAAGGGGTAGGCCGCGCGGCCGATCGACGAAGACCGCTCCGCCTAGAACGCGACGGACGTCGCCACCGCGTCGAGGACCTTGCGCGCGCGATCGTTCATCTCCCCGTGCAGGAGCGAGAGCGTCAGCTTCACCGACGCCCCCTTGGTGCAGACGACGTACGACGCCGTGGCGTGGTACGGCATGTTGAACTGCGCCTCCTGGGCCGAGCGGGTCGCGGCCTCGGTGTAGGCGGCCGGGTGGCCGCCGAGCACGCGCTTCTCGGCGGCGCCCGCGCGCCCGAGCTTCGGGTCGGCGCCGACGGCGCCCGCCTGCGCGAGCGCACCGGCGAGGATCGCGTCGCACGTCTGCGCTGCGGGCCTGGCGAGCGCCACGGTCAGGATGACCCCCTCGGAGGGCACGTTGAAGATCCGCGACGACACCTGCCCCGGGGGCGGTGGCCGCACCAGGTTCAGCAGCAGCGCGCCCTCCGGCAGCTTGAGCGTCGTGCCGTCCTCGAGCGCGAACAGGCCCGGCGGCGCCGGCAGCACGGAGACCGCCGGCGCGGGCGTCCCCTCGTCCGAGCCAGACGACGACCTGTGGCAGCCGGCCGCGAGGCCCACCGCGCCGAGCGCGAGGAGCGGACCCACCAGAGACGATGGCTTCATGGGCGGGATGCTAGCGCCAGACGAGGTGGGCCTGTGCTGTTCGAGCACGGGCGCGTAGCGTAGTGCGCGAGCCCCGATGCTGGACGTCGAAGCGGTCCTCGCGCAGCTCTCGATGTTCGAGCGCCTCCGCCCGGACGAGATCGGGCGCGCGGCCACGCGCTTCCAGGCCGAGGTGCTCGCCCGGGGCGCGACGCGCACCTTCGAGCCGACCCCCGAGGGAGCGCGGATGATCGTCGCCGTCCGCGGCGCGCTCGCGATCGAGGTGGACTCGGCGGCGGGCCCCCTGCGCTCCGAGCTCGAGCCGGGCGACCGGCATGGCGACGTCGCGCTGCTCGCGGGCACCCTCGCGCGCGTGCGGGCGACGGCACTGGAGGGCGAGGCGGTCATCGCGACGCTCGACCGTGCGGGCCTCGACGCCATCCTCGACGAGGTGCCCGCGGTCGCGCTGCCGCTCGCGCGCGAGCTGTCCACCGAGCTGCGCACGCGCCAGGACGTGGCGCGCCAGCTCCTCGAGCTCTCGGCGGAGGGCCTGCGGGGCGACGAGCTGCGCGCGGCGGTCGACGAGCGGCGGCGATCGCTCGCCCGGCGCGGCGCGCGCGTCGTGCGCACCGCCCCGCGGGCGCTCTTCCGGCGCCTCGTCGTGCAGCAGGGCGCCGAACCTCCCTTCTGGATGCTGGCGGGGTTCCTCGTGTCGCTCGCCGGCGCGCGCCTCACGGTCTTCTTCATTCTGCACTTTCACCTCGAGAACCAGCTCTTCGCGCTCGTGAAGTCGGCCAGCGACCCGAACCCGATGCACGTGCACCACTTCAACTACGGGCTGGTGCTCATCGCGCTCTCGGGCCTGGCGGCGCTCGTCCCCGTCGGCCGCAAGATACTGCGCGTGCTCGCGGCCGCCTTCGGCGTCGGCTGCGGCCTAGTCTTCGACGAGTTTGCCATCTTCTGGAACCTCGACCCGGACTACGCGCAGCAGGCGAGCCTCGTCGCGGCCGCCATCGCCGCCGTCGTCCTCGTGCAGCTGGTCTGGTTCCGGCGCCTCTGGGGCGCGCTCGCGAGGCGCGCGTGGCGGACGCTGCGGGGGGCGCGATGAGCGAGCTCACCCCCGCGGAGCTCGCGCTCGTGCGGCGCGTCCCATACCTCGCGAGCCTCGACGACGCGACGATCGCCGACGTCGCCCGCCGCGGGCGGCGTGCTCGCTACGCGCGGGGGGAGCGGATCGTCGCCGAGCTCGAGGCGGGGGCCGACGTCTTCGTCGTGCTGCGCGGCGAGGCCGGGGCGTCGCTCGAGCCCCGCAAGGGCGAGCGTGAGGAGCTCGGGCGCTTCGGCCCCGGCAGCGCGTTCGGCGAGATGTCGTCGGTCACCGGGGAGCTTCGCTCGGCCACGGTCGTCGCCCTGGGCGAGGTCGAGGCGCTCGTGCTGCCCGACGCGGTGTTCGACGACCTGCGCGAGCGCCGCCCGCGCGTCGCCGTCGCGCTCGTGCGCACGATGGCCGGACGCCTCGCCGAGGCCGAGCGTTCGATCCAGGAGCTCTTGCAGGGCGGCCTCGCCGTGCACCCCGCCGAGCCGCGCACCGCGGGCCGGAGCGCCGGACGCGGGTCGATCGGGCGCGCCTGGCGCGAGCTCGTCGTCGCGCGCCGCCGGGACCTCGCCTTCCTGGTCTTCGCCGCGTTCGTGTCGACGCTGCTCGTCGTGCGCCTGGGCGTCTACGTGAGCTTCCGCGCGGACTTCGCACCCAGGGACGTGCTGCGCGCGGCGTACATGACGGGCTTCTCCCTGCTGGGCCTGAGCGCGTGCGCGTCGCTGCTCACGTTCCGGCCCGCGTGGCGGCGCGCCATTGCGCTCGCGTACGGCGTCGCGCTCGCGCTCATCCTGAACGAGCTCGGCGTCACCCTCGCCTTCGACATCTTCTACAAGAACATCACCACGCCCGACCCGAGCGTGCCCTTCGACGTCGAGCAGCTCTACCGGCGCACCGAGGGCGTGCGGGCCGTCCTCATCGCGCTTGCCGTCCTCCTCCAGGCCGCATACCTGCGCCCCTTCTGGCGCCGGGCGGCGTTCGTCCTCATGACGAGGGCGCGGCGCGCCCTCGCGCGCCGCACCTGACGGGCCGCCCTCTCAGGACCCGGCGAGCGCGCGCCGCATGGCCGGGTGGCGCCCGACCGCGCGCAGCGCCCCTGCGAGCAGCGCCTTGCCCGGCTCGACCTTGTGCCACGGCGACGCCCCGCTCGGGTGAGGCAGCGCGATCGCATCGACCTCGAGTCCGTGCCAGGGCACGCGCCGCACGACGCCGACGACGTCGGACAGCTTCTGCTTCGTCGCGAACACCTGCTCGATCGCGAGGGTCCCCACGGCGAGGACGAGCTCGGGGCGGAGGATCGCCACTTCGCGCTCGAGCCACGTCCGGCACCGCTCGACCTCGTCGGCGTCGGGCCGGCGGTCGCCGCCGCCGCTGGCCTTGCCGGGAAAGCAGCGCGCCACCGCGGCGATGTAGACGCGCGCCCGGAACGTTTCCTCGTCGACGCCCAGCGACTCCTGGAACCAGCGGAACATCGTGCGCCCCGCCGTCCACGCGAACGGCCGCCCGAACGAGCCCTCGCGCGGCCCCGGCGCCTGCCCGACGAGCACCACCGGGCTGGCCACGGGCGGCCCGTGGACGACGGGGCCGATCATCCTCGGGCACGCCGTGCACGCGTCGAGCTCCGAGTGCAGCACGCGCAGCGCGCGGGTCGCCTTGTCGGGCTTCATCGGCCGGGAACTGACCACGCCGGGGTCCCCTCGTCCACGGGGATGGCTCGATTGTCCCGCGCGGCGCGGCGCTGCTACCTTCCGTTCATGCGCGCCGCACCCCTCGCCCTTCTCCTGCCGCTGCTCGTGCCGCTCGCCTGCGGCGGCTCGTCGCAGACCTCGGGCTTCGAAGGCGGCGGCGGAGGCAGCAGCAGCGGAGGCGGCAGCAGAGCGGAGGGAGCGGAAGCGGGGGCCTGCTGGGCGACTCGGGTACCGGCGGCAGCAGCAGCGGCGGTGGCAGCGGGTGCAGTGGGCAGGCGACCGACTTCGTCTACGTGCTCTCGGCACAGAACGACCTCTACAGCTTCGCGCCCAACCTCCAGCAGTTCACCAAGATCGGCCCCCTGCAGTGCGCGACGTCGATGCAGCCCAACTCGATGGCCATCGACCGCAACGCCGACGCGTACGTCAACTACGTGCAGTCCGACCAGACGACCGGCACCGACACCGCCGGCGCCGTCTACAAGGTCAGCACCCGCGACGGCAGCTGCAGCCCCCAGCCGGTGCTCACGCTACCGTCGGGCTGGTACCGCATCGGCATGGGCTACTCGACCGACAGCACCGGCGGCAACGCAGAGACGCTCTACGTCGACGGCGTCGGCAACGGCATGGCGGGCACGGGCTCGGGCCTCGGCCTGGTCGACTTCGGCAAGGGCGCCGTCGGCCCCATCGGGCCGTTCAGCGGCTCGCTCGCCGGCGTGGCCGCGGAGCTCACCGGCACCGGCGACGGGCGCCTCTTCGGCTTCTTCACCACCCGCCCCGTCTACGTCGCGCAGATCACCAAGACGAGCGGCGCCACCCCGACCCCGGTGCCGATGACGGGCGTGCAGACGCCGCAGGACTGGGCCTTCTCGTTCTGGGGTGGGCACTTCTACCTCTACACGTCGCAGGGCCAGCTCGGCTCCGGCGGCAGCGACGTGACCGACTACGATCCGGCGACCGGCGCGATCGACACCTCGTACATGATGAGCATCGGCTTCGACATCGTGGGCGCCGGTGTGTCGACATGTGCGCCCACGGTCGCCCCGCAGTAGCCGTGTTCGCCGTCGCCCTCGCCGAGCTCGCGGGCACGGTGGACGCCGAGGCTGCGGCCCTCGCCGCGGATCTCGGGACGAGCGCGTACGACGCGCGCCTGCTGCTCGCGGCGGGGCTGCCGGCCCTCGTGCGCACGACGCCCGACAGGGCGCAGGCGCTCGATCTGCTCGCGCGCCTGCGCGGACGCGGCCACCGGGCCGTCGCGTGCGACGCGGCGGCCGTCGTGAGCTCGGGCGCGATGGTCGCGATGCGCCGCTTCAGGCTCGAGGACGGCGCCGTGGCGCTCGACGGCGACGAGGCTGCGCTGCCGTACGGCGACATCGTCGCCCTGATCGCCGCCGTCCACCGGCGCCGGACCGACACCGAGAGCCGGACGCAGGAGTCGAAGTTCTCGATGAGCCGCGCCCTGCTGACGAGCGGCCTGTCGATGACCAAGACCGTCACGACGCGGGCGCACACCTCGTCGGAGGAGCGCGAGGGCGTGCTCTACGCGTTCCGGCGCAGCGGGGCCACGCCCTGGATCCTGCGCGAGCACGGGACCGCCTGGGGGAGCCTGGGGCCGGCGGTGGCCGCAACCGAGTCCGAGAACTTCCGCCGCGCCGTGACCGCCTTGCGCGAGCGGGCGCCGGGGGCCGCCTTCGACGAGCGCCTGGTGACGCGCAAGGCCTCCGGGCGGGCGGCGGTGTCCGGCGGCGCCGGCGCGACCACCGTCACGACGTCGTCGGACGCGGCGATCGATCTGCTGGCGCACCTGCTCGCCCTCTGGCTCGCCCGGGCGGCCCCCCGGTGACCGTCACCCCGCCGCTTCGCGTCATTGCGATTGCTCCTGGCAGACCTCACGTCGCCCGACTAGGCTGCCGCGCGTTCGCCCCTGAACCCCCGAGGGAGGCGCCATGGTCGACAAGGTGAAGAAGGTCTGGCTCGACGGGCAGCTCGTCGATTGGGACGCCGCCAACGTCCATATCCTCACGCACTCGCTGCACTACGGGCTGGCGGCGTTCGAGGGGATCCGCGCGTACAAGCGCGCCGACGGCCAGACCTACGTGTTCCGGCTGCGCGAGCACGTCGATCGCCTGTTCGACTCCTGCAAGATGTGCCTGCTCAAGCCAGAGTTCACGCGCGAGCAGGTCATGGCTGCGTGCGTCGAGACGCTGCGCGTCAACGGCATGCCCGAGGGGTACCTCCGGCCGATGGTCTACGTCGGCGAGGGCGCGATGGGCATCTACGCCCCGAACAACCCCGTGCGCACGGCCGTCATCGCGTGGAAGTGGGGCGCGTACCTCGGCGAGGAGGCCCTCAAGAGCGGCATCCGCGCCAAGATCAGCTCGTTCGCGCGCCACCACATCAACATCGGCCTGGCCAAGGCCAAGATGACCGGCCAGTACACCAACAGCGTCCTGGCCAAGCGCGAGGCCAAGCTCGCCGGCTACGACGAGGCCATCCTGCTCGACTCCAGCGGCTACGTGAGCGAGGGCTCGGGCGAGAACATCTTCGTCGTGCGCAAGGGCGTCCTTCACACACCCGACCTGTCCTGCTCGATCCTCGAAGGCATCACGCGCGACACGGTCATCACGCTCGCCCGCGAGCTCGGGTTGACCGTGAGCGAGTGCCGCCTCACGCGCGACCAGCTCTGGCTCGCCGACGAGGTCTTCTTCACCGGGACCGCGGCCGAGGTCACGCCGGTGCGCGAGGTCGACAACCGCACCGTCGGTGACGGGACGATCGGCCCCTTGACCAAGCGCCTTCAGGCCCGGTTCTTCGAGGTCGCGCGCGGCAGCGACACGTCGCACCCCGAGTGGCTCACGAAGGTGTGACGGGCGCGGGCCGGGCCCTGCTCGGCCTGCTCGCGGGCCTCGCGCTCGCCGCGTGCGCCGCAACGCCGCCGCCTCCCGCGACCCAGAAGGCGTCGGGCCGATCGCCTGCCGTGGCGTTCGGGGACGATCCACGTCCGCTGCCCCGCTACCACTCCAGGCGCCTCGGGCTGTCGGTGCCGCTTCCGGACGGGCCAACGTGGCGCATCGACGACCACACGCGCCCCGAGCTAATCGCGACGCACGCGCCGACCCAGTCGCGCGTCATGGCGCTCGTGGCGCACGCCGACGAGCTGGTCGGGCGCGCCCAGTGCGAGGCGATCGCGCGCGCGCGCAAGCTGGTGCCGGCGGGGCCGATGCAGACGCTCGAGGACGCGGTCGACGTGACGCTCGAGAACTACGACACGCGCATCGTGGTCGCCGTGGAGCCCGGCGCGGGCCCCGGTAGCCCGATCGTGGGACACGTGATGGCGTTCGGGGGCTTCCTGCGCAAGTGCGTCCTGTTCGACTTCTCGACGCGCGTCGACGGGGCGAGCGACGAGGCGATCCTGTCGTCGCGCCTGGCGTTCGCCAGGGCGCGGATCCTCGGCGGCCTGAAGCTCGACGTGCTCGGGCAGGTCGCGCGGGAGGCGCCGGTGATGTCGGAAGCGCCGCTGGTGCCGCCCCCTCCCGCGCCCGCGCGGCCCTGAGGCGCCCGCGTACGCTGCGCGCGGCGCGGCGGCGCTCACGTCCGGTGCGTGCCGGCGTACATCGGGTGCGACGTCTCGGTGCCCGGCACGGAGCTGAAGACGTGGACCGGCAGCACGGTCAACCCCTCGTCGTCGGTCTCGAAGTGGTGCGGGCACATCTTCTCGAGGATCACGACCGTCCCGGCGGTGAGCTCCTCGCTCACCGACCTCCTCGGCATCCCGACGACGCAGCGTCCGCGCCCGCGCAGCACGTACACGACGCGCGTTGTCGGGTGCACGTGGTGGGCCTGCTCCGAGCAGAACGGGGGCACCGTCAGCAGCTGGAGCGTCGGATCGCCCGGCCTCTCCGGCGGGAAGACCTGCCGGCTGGAGCAGCCGTTGATGTACGGCAGGTGCGTACCCGTCACGAGCGCGCAGCTCCGGTCGTCGGGCATGTAGCCCCGCACCACGACGGCGAAGCGCCGACTGTCGACCGTCGCTGGGCCACGGCGAAGCTCGGCGGTCTTCTCGTCGGCCGACAGGAGGAACGCGCAGTCGCCTCGCTCGACTTGCACCGCGTGCCGGCCGATGAACGCCCTGTAGAAATAGAGATCGCTCGCGGAGGCCTCGACCACCGCGGGGAGCTCCGGCGGGAACACTCTCGCGCCGAAGGACGCACCAGGACTCGGATCCATTTCGGCTCATTGTAGCCCAGACCCGATCGCGGCCGTCATCGGCAGCAGCATGGGGTCGGGAGCAACCATGCGCAGCAGCTCCTGACAGGCGTAGGCGACCAGGCTGCTCGGAGGCACCTCCTCGAGCGACGTGGCGCCCGCGGCGACCCGGCGCGCGATTCCCAGCGGATCGCGCAGCGGGCGGCCGGGACCGATGCCGAGATCGCGGTACGCGATGCGCGAGCCGCGCTCGAGCCGGCTCAGCGTCGCGAGCGGCTCGAGCAGGAACGGGTAGAGCACGGTCTGGGCGTCGTGCAGGTAGCCGACGGGGGCGCGGTGTCCCGCCTTCATCCCCCGGCGCAGCCAGCCGATGACGTGGCCGGGGCTGCCGTCGACGCACACCACGGCGACCCGCGCCTGCACAAGCGCCCCCGAGGCCACGAACAGATCGACGATGGCGGGGCGGTCGACCAGAAGGATGGCGGCCGGGAAGCACGCGTCTCGCTCCTGCCGTGCGAGGCCGGAGGGGCGCCAGCCGGGCCGACGACGCGGCGGCGGAAGCAGCCCCTCGATCGGGCCTCGCCGCAGGCGCCGGCCCAGGGCCTCATCGACGAACCGCGCGAGCGTCCACGCGCCGCGCGCCTCGGGCCTGAGGCGGAGCACGGCGTGGTACAGGTTCGCGCCCGTGAAGGCCCGGCAGGTGCTCCGCAGCGCGGCGGAGGCCTCGTTGATCGCGCCGTCGAGCGCGCCCCTCACGCTGCCCTCGGCGTGCGGACGAGACGCTCGAGCGCGCGCTGGTGCAGCTCGGTGACGAGCACCAGCCACAGCTTCTCCGGCGTGCGCGTCCGCGCCAGGTCGGTGGGCAGGCGCTCGAGACGGAGCAGGCGCTCCACGTACGCCCAGCGGAAGATCCCCCGATCGCGCACGGCGCGCGGCGTCAGCGTGTCGCGCGCCACCTCGCCCAGCGCCCCGCCGAACCAGTCGCGCAGCGGCACCGCCATCCCGCGCTTGGGGCGCTCGACGACGCTCCGCGGTAGCGAGCGGAGCGCCGCCCGCTTGAGCACCGTCTTTTCGTCGGTGCCCCAGAGCTTGTGCCAGGACGGGATCGTCAGGGCCAGCTCGACGACGTCCCGGTCGAAGAGCGGCGAGCGGAGCGCCACGTCGTGAGCGCCAACCATCTTGGAGACCTTCACGAGGATGTTGTTCCCCCCCTTGAGCACGAGGTTGGCGCGCATCATGGCGGCGACCAGGCTCGGCGCCCCGCCGCCACGCCGCGCGGGCCGCAGGTGCGTGTTCAACGTCCGCGAGAGCTCGGCCCGGTCGTGGAGGGCGCGCCACCCGGGCGTGAGGGCGAGATCGAGGTCGTCGGCGAGGTGGTGGTGGGCCGTCATGTACGCCTCGGCGAGCGACGGGGCCCGAGGCGACGAGGCGTACGCGCGCGTGAGGAGCATGCCGACGTTCTTGGGGCCCCCGAAGGACGGATCGCCTCCCTCGCCCGTGAACAGCACGTCGCACGAGCGCGAGGCCTCGCGCGCCAGCAGGAAGTTGGGCACCGCGATGGGCTCCGAGAGCAGGTCCTCCAGGTGGGTCAGCGCCGGCGCGATGCCGTCGACGAACGCCCGCGCGTCCACCTCGAGCACGTGGTGCTTCACGCCGAGGTGCCGGGCGACCGCGGCGGCGTAGCGA
>JAJYCT010000284.1 GCA_021778125.1 Myxococcales bacterium | reverse complement strand
GCGCTCCCTCGCGCCGAAATGTTCTCCCTTGCGGCGAAATCTTCTCCCGTGCGCGACAAAACCTCTCCCGTGCGACAAAAAGTGTCCCCATGCGCGAGAAACCGTTCCCTTGCGCGGAGAAACCAGTCTTGGGGCGCGATCGGATCGCATTTGAGCGGTGGAGAGGGAGGATCTGGGGGGCGGATCGGGGCGATCTGTCCCACGCAGGACCAGGTCTTGTCGGGCGGTGAGGGCGGACTTCATGGGTGGAGAAGGGCGATTTGGGGCCCGGAGAGGGCGGTCTTGTCGGCCCGGGGGATCGGTTTTGTCGTGGGATGATCGGCAGTTGTCTCGCGCGTCGAGGGGACTTGGGGCGTGGGGGAGGGCGATCGTACCGGCCGAGGGGGCGGACTTGATCACGTGCGGACGGGAAGAGGTTTGTCGCGCAAGGGAGAACATTTCGGCGCATGGGAAAGGTTTGTCGCGCATGGGAACGGTTTTGTGCGGAGAGGAAACCGTTTGCTGTGCGGGACAAGACCGGATCCCAGGGGCGACAAGTCTCGATCCTGCGCGGGACAAGAGCAGAGATGGGGCGCGACGACACCGGGGCACGCGGGAGAGGGATCGAGATGAGGCGTGGCTTAAAGGTCGATCGGCCGGGCGCACGATCCGGATCGTGCGGGCGCCAAGTGCGAAGATGCCGGCGGACAGGTCCGGATCGTGCCGGCGACGAGTCCGGGGATCGCGGGCGACGAAAGGCGTGCCGATCGGCGACAAGAGCGGGATCGTCGGGCCACAAGTCCGGGGTGTGCGGGAGACAAGTCTGGGGTGTGCGGTCACAGAAGTCCGTGATCACCGTGCGTCTCGCCCCGGCCGCGAATCGTGGTGAACGCGACGCGATCGCGCTGCTCTTCACTCGCTGCAATCGACAGAAGCTCACGCTGCCGGGCGACCCGGCCAGGAGGCCGCTGCGGTTTCAATCCCAAAACGTGTGAGACGAACTGCACGAACCCTGGAGCGCGCGCCCGAGACGACCGTCGGCATGGCTCCGCGCGCGCTCAGCGGTTGTCGTGCAGCCCCGCAGACGTCGGGCATGGCGCTCTCTGCCCGCCATCAGAAACGATCGCGTTGAGCGCGATCAAAACGCCGCGCTTTCCCACGGTCGTCTCCACCGGAGGGCACGTGACAGCCGATGGGGCCTTTCGGCGCGCTTGATCGCGAACGGCGCTACGATCGCCTACACGCCGACGACTCTTGTTCCGGCGGCGCGTCCTCGGCCTGGGCGCTCCTCCCCGGGGACCCGGTTTGCATGCGCTCCTCGCCGTGATAGCAAACGGCGTTCGCTTCGCAGCTTGTTCGAGCCGCCCGGAGTCAGGAGAGCCAAGACCCGTGAACCGCGTGACCCTCTCCGCATTGATCGGCGTCGCCATCTTCTACTTGCCTCATGGGGCTTCCGCGGCCACGGGCGATCCGTGCCCCCTCTCCGTCGTTGGACTGAGCTGCGGAGCGAGCTCGGATCAGAGCGTGTGCGTCCTGGCCGTGTGCATCCCCGCGGGCCCCAGCGGGAACTGCGGCGCCGGCGGATGGGATGCGGGCAGCTTCGTCTTCGGCGCAAGCGCCGACGGTGGCGGCGACGCGGCAGGCTGCTTCACGTGCGGCGTGTGTATGCCGAGCGGCGCCCTCCCCAACAGCCCGCAGTACTGTCCCCCGCCGATCACGGGCTGGGAGGGGGCGCAGTGCGGGGACGGAGGCGTGTGCCAGGACCAGGGCACGCTCAACGAGGTCGTCACCGACGCCGGCGTGTTCGACGGCGCCGCGGGCACGGCGCTCATCCCGCTGGGCACGTGCGTCGCGAACGCACCGTCCGACGACGCGGGCTCCGACGGCGCGAGCACGCTGCCTCCGGACGCGGGCGCCAGCGGCGGCGCCGGGGGGAGCAGGGGCGGCTGCAGCTGCGACGTCGGTCCGACCGGCGAGTCGAACGTCGGCGCGCTGCTGCTCGGCACCGTCGCCATGCTGATCGCGGCGCGCCGTCGACCGATCCGACCCGCGGCGCGAGCCAGCTCGGCAACGGAATAGAAGGCGCGGATCTCTCAAGTAGACCACGTTCCAGTAGGGATGGAACGCCCCGAACGGACTATTGGTCCTGCTTGTGCGAGTGCGCCGCGACCGGCTCGACTTGCATCGCCGCTTGCCAGCCCAAGCTCACCCAAGCATGCGTCGAATGCAGGAAGCTGGTCGGTCCTTGCGAGGACACGCACTGCTTGGGGGGGACCCGCGAAGGGCCCTCGAATCAGTGCGAGGGGGTCGCCTTGCTGGCCCCTTGAGCGGTCCGCTCTGCAGCGGTGGAGATAGTCCGCCAACATGCCAGGCCGGCGGTGGGATCGTCTTCTGCTACTACCCTGCGCTCACGCCGGACGGTGGCCCAGTATCGTGCGTCAGTGCCAGCTACTACGTCGGTTCAGAGGCGATCCCGTGTGCCACTTGCCTGGAGGCCGACCTTCAGGCGTGCCGCGCGAACGCGCTGCAGACCTGCACAGGCACGAGCGGCGACTTGTGAGGCTCCCCCGTGGTACGGGCGTGGGACCGCTAACGGGCTCCGAACACGCGTAGCGCGCGCTGGCGGTAACCAGTTGGTCGGCCAGTTCCAGTGGGTTGAACGTCGAGATGGCCCCGAAGGCCCGTTACGTCGGATGATGCGTCCTTGGCGCCCGCGCCCCCCTTGGACACACTACACTCGCCGGTGCGCTAGGCTGCGGACGATGGCGCGCCGGACGCTCCTCCCGGGTCTGCTCGTGGCGGCCGCCCTCGGCAGTGGCGTCGTGCTCGCGGCGGGCGCCGGGGGCTGCGGCGGGACCGGCAGCCCGGCCGCGCCGCAGTTCACCTCGGGCGGCGACGCGTCGCTCGCGGCGCAAGAGGGCGGTCCGGGCGACGACGGCTCCACGCCGGTCGTCGACGCCGAGGCGGGGCCGCCCGTCGTGCGCCCGCGCGTCTACGTCGTGCACGCGGCGCAGGCGGCGCCGCCGCTGCGCTTCTGCCTCGGCGTGGGCAGCCCGTCCGACGCGGGCGCCGTGCTCGTCGGAGCGAGCGCGCTGCCCTTGCCGGACGTCGCCTCCGGCGGCTTCCCGCTGCCGGCCCTCTACCCGGGCTTCGCCGGCGCGCTCGACGACGAAGGCCAGGACCTCTCGACGCTCACGGTCGACGTCTTCGCGCTCGACGCGACCAACCCGCTCGTCGCGTCGAGCACCGCGGCGGGCGGTCCCGACGGAGCCGCGGAGATCCCGTGCGCGGCGCTCATCGGCGGCGACGGCCTCGGCGCCGCGAGCGACGCGGGCGGCGCGCTGACGCTCGGCCGGGACTACTGGCTCGCCGGGACGATCCCGGCGGGGCAGCTCGCGCACGGCTCGACGTCGCTCGCGCTCGTGACCGATGGCGTTGGGCTCTCCGTGCTGCCGCTCGACGTCGCGAGCGCCGTCGCGCCGGGTGCGCTCGGCGCGCAGTTCGTGCAGGCGTCGTCGGCATGGCAGTCGCTGCGCGCCGACGCGGGCGGCGTCACGACGGCAGCCATCGCCTCGTTCGACGCCGGCCATCTGACCGTGGTCGCGGCCGACGCGGGCATGGATTCCGTCGTGCCGCCGACGCTCGTGCAGGCGGACGGCGTCCTGCTGGACGGCGGCGCCACCTTCCTCGCGACGGTCTTCGGCCCGGACGGCGGTCCGGCCGGGCCCACTCCACTCACGTGGCCCCTCGCGGCTGGGGGAGTCCAGGAGATCGACGTCACGACGTTCCGCTCGGGCGGTGCGCTCGTCGAGGCCGGCCCGCTCGCGCTGGGCGACGGCTACGTCTTCGTGCTCGCGGGCGATCCGTCCGTCGGCGCGTGGTGGGTCAACGCGGCCGACGGGGGCCCTGCCGGCGGCGCCGGCCCGGGCGTCGTCCCCAACGGCCGGGCAGTGCACGTCGTCGCGCTGCCCGTCGCGAATCCCTGAGACCAAGGCCGTGCGCGTCCTGGTCCTGGGCAGCGGCTCCAAGTAGACCACGTTCCAGTAGGGATGGAACGCCCCGAACGGGTTACGTGGCGCGTCGCGGCCGGAACCATCGTCGTCGCGGCCGGCACGAGGCTCCGGGCGGTCCGTACGACCGTGGCGGCGGCGACGACGATCGTAGCGATGACGGCGGCGATCGTCCTTGGCGCGACGAGGGTCGTGGCGGCGGCGCGATGCTACTTCGAGCTCGCGGCGGTCACTGGCAGCCTGCTGATGAGAACCAGCTCGAAATCCCCAGCGGGCGTCACGTTGGTCGCGTACGTGACCCGCTGGCCGCATCCGTCGACCGAGAAGACGTTGCCAGTGCCGCCGCTGTTCCTCAGGGACAGCATGGACCTGTCGCAGGGGATGTCGTGCGCGGCGCTCGTTGCGAGCGCCGCAGCAAGGCTGCCGACGAGAGGGGCGAAGGTCCCGCCGGGAGGGACGCCACCCACGCTCCCGTCGCTCGCTCTCCACGTCGCGCATGCGGGGAGGCATAGGGTCGATACCGAGAGCGCGACACCCAAGCCGGTCGTCATGCTCGACGCAAAGTCCAGGCGCCATTTCTGATGCATGACCAGCGGGTCCGGAGTTTTGATGCGGTAGCCGTCATCGTCGAGAGCCACGGCGGAGCTTCAAGGGTATGGCATGGTTCTGTCAAAGGCAACCGGAGCGGCGGGGCGGGCACAAGGCCTCGCCCTACGTTTTCTGCTCGAATTGTTGGTCGAAGCTCGCGATATCGTCGTCCTCGATCTTGATCTGGTACTGACGCTCGACGGCGGCCACGATCTCGACGCCCATCATGGAGTCGATGCCCAGCTCCTTGAACGTGGCGCCGTCGTCCTTCTCGGCGATCTCCGCCACCAGGGCGCGCAGGTCCTCGCGCAGCTTCAGGGTGGCGTTCGGGCATCGTCGGGCTCGAGCTCGGCGCTGCTCGAGCGGCTGCGCGAGAAGCCAGACGACGTTCCAGCAGTAGCTGGATCGCCCCGAAGCGAGGTTACGCGGCGCGTCGCCATTCCCTCCGTCGCCTACCGCCGAACGCGCGACTCGACGGGCACGGCAGCGGTTGGGATCACGTCCTGGGCGAACGCCGAGATCCGGAAGCGAGTCAGCGCCGCCCCATGAATCCAGACGAGGCTCGAGCCGTCGGGCGACGGCTGGTACTCCGGCCCGTACCACGACGTGTCGCCGAGGCGCGCATCGAGGACCTTCGTCCGGTTGCCGTCCATGTCCCAGATAACGTCGTCCGTCTCGCCAATCGAGCCGTTCGGCCCTCCGGTGCATCCCGGCACGCCGATAGCGTGTCCCACTTGCAGGAGCGCCCACCGCGGCGAGCTGTCTAGCGAGGCGAGGAGCAGCGACGCGCCGGGGCTCGGGGCGTTCGGATCCTTCGGGCAGAGGATGGGGTCGGACGGCTGGAAGGTCGACTTGACGTTGCCGGCTGCGTCGAGAAACTGCAATGTGGAGTTGTCACCCACCAGCGTGCCCTGCGCGTTGGCGACCACCACGCCCGCTCCGATCGACGTCGGGACGCTACCCAGGGGCACCGCTCCCCGGTCGGTCATCCGCATCACGCGACCGCCAACGACCTCGAACCGGTCCAAGATGTTGGTGGGCGTCGTGTTTGAAGGCGAGGTCGAAACAGCATTGAGCACCGATGGGTCAGTGTCGAACCCCGGGACGGAAAGCGCATTGCCGTCGACGTCGACAAAGTGGAGCAGCCCGGCTCCTTGAGCCGGCAGGTCTCCACCGGTCGTGTTGGTCGACAGGATCAGGCTACTCGGAAAAAGGACCTCGACGGTCTGCGGCCCCCCGACCGAGTTGGCAGAGGCGACGACATTGTCGGACCCACTTGGGGTCCGCGCGTGGAGTGCCTGCGCGCCGTCGCTGTAGAGGAAGTACGACGAGTCGGGCGCGAAGCCAACAAGGGACGCGCCGCCGGTGAGCGAGTAGAAGACGGTCCCGTCGAACCGGCGCAGATTCTCGCCACCATTGGCGACGGCTTCGTACGTGTACATCATCGCGGCGTCGGCCGAGACCTCGACGCTGTCGAGCGCGTCACTCGCGGCAAGGCCCCACGTGGTGATCGCTCGCCACGAAATCGCATCGCCCGCGTAGAGGGTCGAGGTCCCCGTCGCGCCTACCGCCGTGCCCCCGGTCGACACGAGAACGAGGACCCGCGCCAGATCCTCACTCGACCAGATCGCGGCGATGGCCGCCACGTCGGCTCCGGCGCCTGGAAGACTCGGTCCGTACGCCCGCGCGCTTCCCGCTCCAGGATCAACGCGCAGAACACCAAGGCTTCCGGCGGACGTCGAAGCGAACAGCAGCTCGTGCCCCGTCGTCGTGGCCGGGGCTCCCGTGGAAGGGCCCGGATTGCTCGGATTGGGCTGAGGCAAAGGCGAGACCGTTCCTTCGCATCCACCGATTAGGGTCAAGGAGACGAGACTCACCGCAAGTTGTCCGCGCATGGTAAACGCGTCGCAGCAAAAGCTGTTCCAGGTATTGGGCGTGGAATTTGCTGCGGCATTGCGTGGCGTGCAGTGTGCCACCGCCTCCAACTGGCACAACTGTCCTGATCGCAGCGTCACGGTTGCGCAGAGTGTCGACAGCCCGAAGAAGCCGAACGAACTGCAACCGCTTCGCCAACGACGGTGCCCTAAGGAGAACTCCTCGTCAGCGTCATGGAGGCGAACCAGCTCCTGCGCCCGAGTTGAATCGATTGACTTCTCGCGGGTCGGTGAGCGATCACCGAAACCGTCGCCACGAGCGAGCAGTGTGTCCAAGGGCGTCGCGGGCCGCAAGAACGCCGAGGTCACATACTCCCCGTTCGGGGCGTTCCATCCCTACTGGACCGTGGTCTACTTGGCTGCCCGGAACGCTGAAACCTGTCAGCGTCACCTGCCCCAACTGAGCAGTCATGTACACTCGCATATTTGTCCCGGCGTGGATAGCGCTTGCCGTTGTGGCGGGCGTCATCGGGTGCGGTGGACAAGACGCTTTCTCTCCTGCTGACGCGGGCGACGCAGCGTGTATCGGGTGCCCCCTGACACTGGCGTCCGGTGCGATGAGGCCCCGCGGGATCGCTCTGGGCGGGGCATACGTGTACTGGACGGCCGCTGACGAGAGCGACGGCCATGGGTTCGTCGCGAGGGTGCCGATCAACGGGGGCGCGCCATCAACCCTCGCGTTCGCGTCAGCCGTCCCGATGAGCATCGTGGTGACGCCGGCGCATGTGTACTGGAACGAAGATGGCGGGAACACCATGCGCGCCGATCTAGAGTAACCCATCGGTGACTGACGGCCTTCGCGCGGCCAGGCA
>JAJYCT010000283.1 GCA_021778125.1 Myxococcales bacterium | reverse complement strand
CAGCGGCGACCGCGACCTGGTGGGCGCCGCCGTCGCCGATCTCGACGCCTTCGCGCCGGGCGATCCGGTCGGCGCGCAGATCGTGGCGCGCCTGCTCGCGGGGCGCCCGCGGCCCTAGCCCTCCGAGGCTCGCCCGCCGCCCGGACCGCCGCGCGAGAGGTCCACGGCGCGCCAGAGGTACCAGCTGGCCACGGTGCGGAACGGGCGCCACCGCTCGCCGTGCCGCGCGAGGTCGCCCGGCGCGGGCATCGCGCGCTTGCCGTACGCGAGCTGGAAGCCGTGGCGCACGCCGTAGTCGTGCACCGGGAGCACGTCGGGGCGGCCGAGGCGAAAGATGAGCAGCATCTCGACGGTCCAGCGACCGACCCCGCGCACGCCGACGAGGCGGTCGACGATCGCCGCGTCGCTCATGCCGCGCAGCGCCCCGACGTCGGGCACGGTGCCGTCGAGCGCCTTGTCCGCGAGATCGCGCAGCGCCAGCACCTTGCCGCGCGACAGGCCGGCGGCGCGCAGGGCCGTGTCGGTCGCGCCCCGGACGCCCTCGGGGGTGAGGCGGCGGCGCGGGAACAGGTCGCGCAGCCGGCCGTGGATCGTCGAGGCGGCCTTGCCCGACAGCTGCTGGTAGACGATCGACTGCGCGAGCGCCGCGAACGTGCTCTCGGTGGGGTCGAGGCGCAGCTTCGGCGGGGGGCTGCGCGCGATGACGTCGCCGAGCCTGGCGTCGACCCGCCGCAGGTGCGCCACCGCGTCGTCGAGGTCGCACGCGAGGCCGCCGCGCCGCCCGGCGCGCGCGAGCGTCACGCCCTCGATGGCGAGCATGCGCCCCTTGGTGCCCAGGCCGCCGTGCGCCGAGAAGCCCCCCGGCCGCGCCCCCGCCGCCAGCACGCGGTGGCACGGCACGACGACGGCGAACGGGTTCTTGCCGACGGCCTGCCCCACCGCCCGCGCGGCGCCCGGCGACCCTGCGCGCTGGGCGAGCTCGCCGTAGCCGAGGGTCTCGCCCGGGGGCACGCGGCGCAGGGCCTCGTACACGCGGACGTGGAAGGCGGGCAGGCCCGAGGTGTCGATGCGGATGGACGTGAGCGGATCGAGCGCGCCGCCCAGGTGCGCGCGGATAGCGTCGATCGCCGCGCGCGGCTCGCGGCCGGGCCGCTGCTCGCGCGCGGCGGGGTGGGTCCCGAGGAGGCGCGCGCGCGTCGCGTCGTCGTCGGCCTCGGGGAGCTGCACGCGAAGCAGGCCCCGCGGCGTCCAGGCCGCCGCGCACCGGCCGATGGGCGTGTCGAAGAGCGCGAAGGCCACGTCGTCCACGCGCGCCAGCATAGCGCCCGCGCCGCGCGCCCGCTCTTTACCGGGGGGACTCGCGGCGTACGCTGGGGCCATGCTGACGCTCCACCTGGTCCGGCACGGGGACACGACGCATGCGGCCGAGGGCTACTTCGCGGGCGACATCGATCCGCCGCTCACCGACCGCGGCCGCGCGATGGCCGAGGCGGTCGCGCGACTCGCCCCTTCCCTCCGGCTCGAGGCGATCTACGTCAGCCCCAAGCTGCGCGCGCGTCAGACCGCCGAGCCCGTCGCGCGCGCCGCGGGCCTCGAGCCGATCGTCGAGGAGGGGCTGCGCGAGATCGCCTACGGCGCCTGGGAGGGGCGCAAGGAGAGCGAGATCAAGCAGACCGACCCCGAGGCGTTCGCGGCGTGGACGGCGGATCCCGCGCTCGTCGCGCCGCCCGGGGGCGAGAGCGCCTTCGCCATCGCCGCGCGCGCCCTGCCGGTGCTCCTGCGCGCGCGCCGGGACCATCCGACCGGTCACATCCTGCTCGTGAGCCACAAGGCGACGATCCGGGTGCTGGTGTGCGCCCTGCTCGGCGTGCCGCTCGGCCGCTTTCGCGACCGCGTCGCGTGCCCCACGGCGTCGCTGACGACGTTCGAGTTCGGCGAGCGGGGAGGCATGCTGGTGCGCCTGGGTGACGTGAGCCACCTGGGCTGAGCTACGCTGCTCCGCATGAAGTGGCTGTTCGCCCCGCTCGCGCTCCTCTCTCTCTGGGCCTGCTCCACGAGCCCGGGCGCGACCGCCGCCCCCGCCGACGCCGGCCTCGACGACGCGGACGCGGGCTTCCCCTGCGACGCGACGGTCAGCAAGGGCCCGTGGGTCCTGCACGTCGACGGCACGAGCGCGATCGTCCGGTGGGAGACGTGCCGCGCCGGCACGCCGCTCGGCGTCTCGTACGCGCCGGAGGCCGGCGGCGCCAGGCTGCACGCGACCGCGGTCGAGTCGGCGTTCGTCGTGGACAGGACGCTCAAGAACTTCTCGCCGATCCCGGACTACGCGGGGACCTGGTACATGCACGACGCGAAGCTCACGGGCCTCGCGCCGAGCACCTGCTACGCGTACGGCCTCGACGCCGACGGCACGATCCGGGCGCGCTTCTGTACCGCGCGAAACCCCGGCGACACGGTGCGCTTCCTGGCGATAGGCGACACCAACCCCGCGCTCGGCTTCTCGACGCGCGACATCCTCAAGCACACCGTGCCGCTCGGATTCGACTTCGCCATGCACGGCGGCGACATCGAGTACTACGACTCGGCCATCGAGACGTACTCGTACTGGTTCGAGCTCATGCCGCCGCTGCTGCGCGGCGGCGCGTTCCTGCCGGCCATCGGCAACCACGACAGCGACGACCAGACCGGCGAGCCGAACGACAAGTACGAGCAGTACACCGAGCGGTTCTGGGGCGACGCGGGCTTCGACGGCGCGAACGAGTACTACGCGTACCAGACGGGCGGCGTGTGGTTTCTCACCGTCGACACCGAGGAGCCCATCACCCAGGGGAGCGTGCAGTACCAGTGGGTGCAGACGGAGCTCGCGAAGGCCGCGGCGTCGCCCGGCTACCGGTTCTCGATTTTCTACCTGCACAGGCCCTTTCTCACGTGCGGCGACACAGGCGACGACACGGCGGCGCTCGCGCAGTTGCAGCCGCTCTTCACGCAGTACAAGGTGCCGCTCGTCATCCAGGCGCACATGCACGGCTACGAGCGCTTCGAGACGCCGGGGCTCACGCTGGTGACCACGGGCGGCGGCGGCGGCAACATCAACGACGTCAACGCCAACACGAGCCGCTCGTACTGCCACCAGCGCGTCGCGAGCGGGCCCTTCTACCACGCGATGATGTTCGAGATCACACCGGGGCAGATCTCGGCGAAGGCCATCGACGACCAGGGCAACGTGCGCGACCAGTTCCAGCACGCGGTGCCGTAGAGCTGCGCCGGACGCAGCGGCTGCGCGAGCTGCCGCGCGAAGACAGCCCTGGCGGAGGGCCCGATCTTTGCTCGACGGATGGGGCAAGGAGAGTCCTCATGCGCCACATCATCACGAGCCTCGTGGCGGCGGGCGCCATCGCGTGCGCCACCCCCGCCGCCACCCCCGCCACCATCCCGTCGCAGCACGGCAGCGCCGCCGCCGAGGATCGCGCTGCGCGCGAGCACGACCACGCGGCCGGCGTCCTCGAGCGCCAGGCCCGTTCGGAGGAGCTGGGCCAGTTCGAGTGCGGGCCCGGGACGCCGCCCGGGACGCCCGGACAGATCTGCTGGGCCAATCCGCGCGTCTCGGGGGCAACTCAGCACGAGACGCTGCGCGCGTCCGAGCAGCGCCAGGATGCGGCCGAGCACCGCAAGGTCTCGCAGGCCCTGCGCGAGGCGGAAGCGCGTGCGTGCGCCGACATCGCCGAGCCCGACATCGTCAACAGCCCCTTCTCCCACCGCGCCGACATCGTCGACGCGCAGGTGCTGGCCGTACCCGAGCCGGACGGCAGCCGCCGCGTCGTGGGCGCGCGCGTCCGCTTCCACGAGATCGAGAAGCTGACGGCTAGCTGGCTGCAGCACGTCATCGACTGCCAGATCGCGCGCGACAACGCGATGGGGCACGACGTGCCAGAGCTCTCGTACTGCCCGCTCGTACCGCGCGGCGCCACGGCCACCGTGTCGGTCGTGCCGCACGGCTTCCAGGTCGACATCACCTCGGACGATCCCGCGGGCGCCAGCGAGATCGCGCGGCGCGCGCTCGAGCTCCTGCACTGACGTCCCGCCCGCTACCTCGGGCGGACGTCGGGCGCGATCGGTAACGCCCTCACTGGGCGGCCAGGACGCACCGTCCGTCGGCGGCGCACGCCAGCGGCGCGCAGCAGTCGGCGCTCGTCGTGCAGGGAACGCACGTGCCCGCCGTGCACGCGGGCGCCGCGCCGCCGCAGTCGCCGCAGCTCGTGCATGACCCGCCGGCCACGTCGCACCCCGATGACTGCGAGACCTGGAGCACCGACGTGTCGTAGTGCAGGGTGAGGTCGCCAGAGAACTGCATCGATTTCGCGAAGAGCGCGCCCCACATCTCGAGGTTGCTCGCGAGCTGGAGCACGGCGTTCGGCGCGTAGACGTTGGCCGCGAGGGGGGCCGCCGTCGCCGAGAGGGCCACGGTGCTGCCGCCGACGTACAGGCGCGTCCGTGCCGCGTGGCCGGCCTCGCCGATCGCGAGGCTGCCCCCGATCGAGACGTTGCCCCTCACGAAGAGGTCGAGCTCGGCGGCCGCCGCCAGCTGGATCTGCAGGCTCCGCGTCACCGCCAGGTCGCCCGTGACGAGCAGCGCCACCCGGCCGTTGATCTGCAGCGTCACCGATGCCCCCTGGATCGTGGCCACCGCGTAGCGACCGCACGGCAGCGAGACCGTGCCCCCGAGCGTTGTCGTGGGCGAGAGGCCGACGGTCGCGTCGTCGTTGTCGCTGGCGAAGGCCGCGACGATCGCGCCGACGTCGATGGGGCTGGTGCAGTCGCACGGCGGGGCGATCGAGACGGGACCGGGCACGACCGTGCCCTGGACCCCCGGCGCGGTGTCCCCGGGGGCAGGTGCACGGCGCCGACGACCGCCAGGCTTGCGCCGGGATCGAGCACCACGCTGCCGTTCGCCCAGACGTCGCCCTCGACGAGGTACTTGCCGCCGACCGCCACCGATCCTCCGGCGCGCGCGTCGTGCACGATCGTCCCGCTGCCTCGCAGCGTCAGCGCCGGCACCCCCGGGCCGGCAGGCGCTCCGGCCCACACCGAGCCACCGACAGAGGTCGTGGAGTTCGCGGAGAGCTCACCGTTCGAGGCGATGGAGGCGAGGTCGCCGCTCGACGGGCCCGCGTCGGCCGTCCCGTCGAAGGAGTCCGTCGTGAGTACGCCCGAGACGTCGAGCGAGTCGCAGGCGCACGCGGCGAAGCGGAAGACGTCCGCCAGATCGCCCAGGCACACGTTCGTCGCGGGCACGGGGATCGGACCGTGCCCGGCGCAGAACGAGGACGCGTCGCCCGGGGGCGTGGTCGTGTCGCGGCTCGCGTCGGCGCCGGCGTCCGCGCCGGCAGCCGCGCCGATCGGCTGCGACACGACGTCCCCGCACGCGAGCAAGGCGACCGCCGTGAGCCCCGGCAGCGCGCACCGCGCCCCGGCCCTCACGGCAGCTCCACGGCCAGCGACAGCGCGGCGAGAGTGCCCGGGCGCATCGCCACGGCCACGTCGTGTCCGGCGAAGGTCACCACGGGGCGAGGCAGCGCGACGAGCTCGCGCGCGTCGAGGACGAGCCACGCGGAGCCCGCGAGCCGAAGCCGGGCGCCCGCGCCGGCGGCGAGGAGCGCGGCCCACGCCTCGTCGTGGCCGCTCGTGAAGGGGGCCGCCGCGTACCCGGTCGCGTCGAGGTGGTACGCGCCGCCGCCCGCGGCGACGTAGGGGCGCAGCGCGCCGCGCAGGGCGGGCTCGAAGGCCCCCTCGAGCAGCGCGAGCTCCTGGCGGAGGGTCGCGGTGCCCTCCCTCCCGACGGCGCGCGCCCCGAACGCCGGCCCCACGCCCAGGAGCGACAGCGAGCCCGTCGTCCACGGTCGCCACGAGACCCGGAGCGCAGGGGCCACGGCGACGCCCAGGTCGGGCCCGCCGAAGACCCCCGCGATCCCGACGGAGAGGTCGACGGGCGCGGGCGCCGCGGCCGGTGGCGTGCGCATCACCGCCTGCGTCCACGCGACGACGTCCGCCGGAGGTCGCGGCGCGCGCCCCGCGGCGGGATCCGGGACCGGCGGCGGAAGGACGAGGCCCTCGACGAGGCTCGCGCGCATCAGCTCGACGACGCGCAGGGCGAGCGCGCGATCGGCCGCGTCGCCCGCGCCCCGCGCCGCGACACGTCGCACGACGGTCTTGTGCGTCACGTGATCGGTCACCCAGATGTCGGTGGTTGCTTCGTCTGCGCTGCGCCGGAGCAGCACGGTGGCGAAGAGCCCGCCCGCCTCCGCGTCTTCCACGAGGCGCCGCGCGTCGTCGGCGCCGCTCGCGGGGCGCTCGTCGACCGCGAACCCCGCCGCTCGCAGCTCGGCGGCGAGGCGGGTCCCGGCCCGCTCCACGCCGGCCTGCTCTCCGGGCTCGCGCAGGAGTACGACCACCGAGCCCGCGGCCGGCGCGGCCCTGCCCCACGCCAGGCACGCGAGCGCCGCGCACGCGGCGGCGCCTGCCCTGCCCCTCGTCATGGTGAGAGATCGCGCGCGGCGCCGGCGTAGGGGCCGCCAGGGAAGCGCTGCAGGTACCGCTCGGCGAGGGGCCGGGCGGCGTCGCGTCCCTGGGTCGTCGAAACGAGGACCATCTTGCGTCCGAGCGCGTCTCCCGCGAACGCCCCGGCGGGGGCCTCCGCGAGGTAGGTATCGTACCAGCGCAGCGCGCTGGCGACCGCGTGGTCCTGCTCCTCGGCGACGCGACCGATGAGGAACGCCGCCGTGCGCGCCTCGCCGCTCGACGGGAAGCGCGCGCGTACCGCCGTGTACGCGCGGCGCGCGAGGTCCGCGCGGCCTGCGTACCGCGCGGCGTCGCCCAGCGCGCGCAGGTCTGCGAGCGGCCTGCCGCCCAGGGCCCGGGCGATGCCCTCGGCCTCGGCCTCCCGCACGACGCGCGCGTAGTCGCCGGTCGCGACGAGCTTCGACCAGGCCGGGGAGGGGGCCGACGCGGTCGCCCCAGGCGGCGGCACCACGGCGCTCGGGGCCGGCGCTGCCGGGTCGGTCGACGTGGGCGTCGGGGGTGCAGGCGGCGTGACGCCCGCCGGGGGCTCGGGCGTCGCGTCGATCTGCGCGCTCCGCTCCCGGAGTCTCGCGACGAGATGCTGCCCCGTGGCCAGCGTCAGGGCTTCGCCGAGCACGGGCCCGGTCACCACGACGCGCCCCGAGCGCATCCACACGTCGAGCGTCTCGACGTCCGCGGCCCACGCGAGGACGAAGTCGGTCCCCGTCACGCGGACCGCGTAGGGGCCCGCGTCGAACACCCAGGTCGTGCCGTCGCGGTGCTCCACGTGGACCTGCGCGCGGCCCTGCTCCAGCACGACCTCCGCCCCCCGGGC
>JAJYCT010000282.1 GCA_021778125.1 Myxococcales bacterium | reverse complement strand
CGCGCGCGCGCGGCGAGGCCTACCCGGTCGACGCCGGTCTGCCGCCCGACGCGCCGGTCGAGATCGACGTCGACTCGGTGCCCCCCGAGCCGGGCGATCCGAACGACTTCATGGCGCGCGTCGAGCCCGAGGCCGGCGACACGCCGCTCGCGACGATGGCGCTGGCGGAACGATGGTTCGGGCCGCTCCTGGCCGCGGCGCCGGGGGCCGACGTGATGGCGGGCCGCCAGGCGCGCGTTCAGCAGGGGCTCGCCTCGTCGATCGCGCGCTGGGAGGCGGGCAAGGCGCGCGGCGCGCAGCTGCTGGTGCTCGTGCCGTTCGCGATCCCGGGCGGCGGCAGCGAGTCGATGTGGCTCGAGGTGACGCGCGCCGACGCCGGCCACGTGACCGGCCGCGTGATGGACGAGCCGCTCGCGGCGACCGAGGTGCACAAGAACGACGTGGTGACGCGCGCCCGCGCCGAGGTCGAGGACGTGGACCTGAGGACGCCGCGTGACAACTAGGGTGCCGTGCACATGACTCGACCTTCGCGCACCTGGCCGCGAGCCCCTTGAAGGTCATGTTCTCCGCCACCGGGCGGCGAAGCCGGGGAGCCAATCCGCCGCCGTGAGACGGGGCTCAGCGCGCCGGCGGCAGCTTCGCGAGCGCGGCGTCGAGCTCGGCCAGACGCTGGGGGTGCTGGATCTGGACGTAGGTGTCGCGGGCGGCCTGCAGGAGCTCGCGGGCGCGGGCCGGATCCTTGTGGGCCTCGGCGAGCGCGAGCCCCAGATCGGTGCGAGCGTCGGACAGGTAGAGGGGCACGTTCGCGCGCAGACGGATCGCGAGCGCGTGCTCGAGCGGCGCGAGGGCCTCGAGCGGCCGGTGCACACCCGTCAGCGCCTCGCCCAGCGCCTGCAGCGCCCAGGCCATGCCGACTGAGTCGGGGCCCTGGCTCGCCTCGATGATCGGTACGGCCCGCTGCGCATTCGCCAGGGCGTCCGCGAAGCGGCCGGCCGAGACGTCGACCGACGCGAGGTTGAAGAAGCCCTCGCCGACGAGGTAGTGCGACGGTCCGTGCGCCCGCTCCTCGATCTGCAGGGCGCGCTCGAGCTTCGCGATGGACTCGGAGAACTTGCCCTCGTCGGAATCCATCTCCCCGATGTTCGTGAGCTTGACCGCAACCGCCGGGTTGTCCGGACCGAGCATCTGCTCGTCGCGGGACAGGGACTGCTCGTAGTACGCGGTCGCCTCGTCGTAGTGGCCGCTCCGGTCCGCGTCGATCCCGAGCTCGTTGAGCGCGTTGGCAACCGCCTCGCTGCCCGTGCGCTGGTAGATGGCGAGAGCCGCCTCGTGGAGCTGCCGCGCCTCGTCGTAGCGTCCCTCGTCCGAGAAGCGGGCTCCCTGGGCGAGAAAGAGCCTCGCCCGGATCTCGTCGTCGCCCGCCCTGCCGGCCCACGCGCCCGCGTGCGCGAAGCTCTCGTCGGCCCGGGGGTAGTCCGCGGCGTCGGACTCCAGGCGTCCGATGTCGGTCCAGGCCCGGGCGGCGACCGTCGCCGTGTCGGAGGCCTCGGCGGCGAGCGTGGCGCGGAGGTAGGTGCCCTTCGCGGCCTCGAGGTCTCCCGTGTGCTCCTGCGTCGCGGCCAGGGCCTGCAGCGTCTCCGCCTCGAGGGGCATGAACCCGATCCGCTCGGCCTCGGCCTCGTTGCGCGCCGCGAGCGCGGCGGCCTCGGTGAAGCGCCCGGCGGTGTCGAGCACCGAGGCCTCGCTCACGGGGCCCGAGAGGGCCCGCACCAACGCCCGCACGGCGCGATCGGTGGGCCACGGGCGTACCCGGGGGTCGAAGGCGGCGCAGGACGCGACGCTGGGCAGGGCATGGACGGCCTGGACGGCACGGTCGACCGACTCTCCGTCGGCGCGCTGCAGCACCGTCACGAACGCGCGCTCATCCCCCAGGCGGCTCTCCAGGCAGTCGGCATGCCACGCCACCCGGTCGTCGCCGGGGGAGGCGGTCCGGGCCTGCTCGCAGGCGGTGCCCGCCTGGTGCGACCACGCTGCGGCGTACGCGTCGAGGGCGCGGGCGACGCGGTCGAAGGTCGCCTGCGCATAGGGGCGCCCCGTCGAGAGGAACGAGGCGCGGATCGCGTCGCGCGCGGCGCCGTTCCACACTCCGTCCACCCGGTGCTCCTCGGCGACGCACGCCCTGGCCGCGGCGCGGCGGTGCTGCACGAGGGCGACGGAGGCGACCGTCGCGACGGCCACGACCAGGCCGGCCGCCGCCCACCGGGCCCGGGTGCGCGTCGGATCGGCCTGGAGGGCCGCGAGGACCTCGTGCATCGTCGGGAAGCGCTCTCCGGGCCTGGCGCGGAGGCCCCGGAGCACGACCGCCCGGAGCCACCCCGGCACCGCGCTGCCTTGCGGAGGCGGCCGCAGGCGCTGCTCGCGGATGGCGCTCGACAGCGAGGCGATGGACGTCCCCTCGAACGGCGCAACCCCGTAGAGTCCCTCGTAGAGCGCAGCGCAGAAGCTGAACTGGTCCGACCGCACGTCCGAGGGCGCCCCCTCGAGCTGGTCGGGCGCCATGTACTGCGGCGTCCCCAGCACCGCCCCGGCCTGCGTCACGCTGGAGGCCATCGGCGAGGCGTTCGACGCCGGCCCCGCGCCCTCCTCCGGGGACCGGCTCCGAGCCAGCCCGAAGTCGCCGACGCGCGCCCGCCCGTCGTTGCCTACGAGGACGTTGTCCAGCTTGAAGTCGCGGTGGACGAGCTCGGCGTCGTGCGCGGCGGCGAGGCCGCGCCCCGCCTGGACGAACACCGACACGACCTCGCGCCAGGTGCGCAGCCTCTCGGCGAGCCAGGCGCGCAGGGTCCGTCCCTCGACCAGCTCCATGGCCACGAGCAGCTGATCCTCGCCGATCGCGACGACGTCGTAGACCGTCACCACGTTCGGGTGCGACAGCCTCGCCATCGCCCGCGCCTCACGGACCAGACGCCCGCGCCCGACCGACTCGCGCGCCGGATCGCCGGTCGCGTGCATGGCTTTCAGCGCGACGCGCCGGTCCAGCTTCGAGTCGTAGGCGGCGTAGACGATCCCCATACCCCCTTCGCCGAGGGTGTCGACGATGATGTAGCGCTCGACCTGGGCCCCGCGCGGAAGGCGCTCCTGGAGACCGGAGTGGCTCGGCTCCGAGCCGATCGTCGGGCCGAGGGGGTCGACGTTGCGGTCGGGGGCCACGGGACTGCGTGTGTACCGGCGGAACGGAGGCGCCGCAACCGCGCCCGCGCGCGGCAGTCGAGGGGACCTGGAGCCTGGGGTCGAGATCGACATCGAGGTCGGGGTCGCGACGCGCGGTCCACTCTTCGCAGCGTCCCGACGCAACGGCCTCACCTCCGCGGCCCCTTCTTCGTGCGCCGCTCCCCTTCCCGGCGCTTCGCCATCCGCCGCGGCGCGTACTTGTCCCAGTACGGGTACGCGTCGCCGAGCGTCTCCTTCACTCCAGGGTCCCTGTCCGCGAGGTTCATCGCCGTGTCCGCGGGCGCCCGGCCGGGTTGCGCACCGGCGCCCCCACCCAGACGAGGTAGTCGGAGACGAGTCGCGACAACCGCTCGAGCTCGTCGCCCACGGGGCGCAACGTCCGCCACACCTCGAGCAGCTCGCGCGCGAGCTCGACGCTGAAGCCCTCCAGGTCGGGGCCCCAGACGAACGGATCGAGCGCCAGCGGCTCGAACGACTCGGGCGCGCGCTCCATCACGTCGAGCACCGGGCCGATCGCGCGGGCCATCTCGTCGTCGACGATCGCGGGGAGGGGCTCGCGGTCGTCGCCCGACAGGAGCTCCATCCCGGGGAGCAGCAGCCGGATCGCGCGCAGGTGACTGCGCGCTTGCGACACGTGGAGCTTGAGTCGATCGAGGTCGAAGTCGTTGAGGTTGGGGGGCGATTGCGCGGGCATATGCTCTCCCAGCCCGACAGCACCGACGCGACGCAGTACTACACGACGGCGCCCTACAACACGTACGCGAAGTGGGTGCACGATACGTGTCCCGACATCTACGCCTTCGCCTACGACGACTACCCGCCGGCGGCCGGGCAGAGCGGGTTCCGGTCGTGCACGGCGGACCGGCTGGACGTTCTGTCCGGGCGGGTGACGCCCCTCGGCGAGGGCGTCCGAGAGCGCGCGGTCACCCCCCATCCACCGTCCGGCGTCGCGCCCGCACCACCAGGACGCGACGATGCGCGCCGCCAGGAACGCGCACGCGAGCGCGCCCCCGCACACCAGGGTGCGCATCCAGGCGCTCTGCGGCAGCGATCCTTCGGCCATCGTGACGCCGGCGGCCGCTGGCGTCGAAGGACGCATGGCACGTCCGCCGTCCGCCATCCGCCATCCGCCACGCGCGGTTGCGAGGGGGGGGCGAAGAGCATCGCCCGGTCACCAAGACGGGCAAGGGCGACGGAAGCCAGATCGTTCCGCTGCTGCTGCAGTAGCGGCGACGCGCGGAGCGCGGGCTATCCTGCCGCCCCCGTGAGAACCCAGACCGTGGCGGCGCTCGCGCTCGTCGGCCTCTGCGCCGTCGGCTTCGCCGGCTGGTGGCTGTCGTCGGAGCCGCCCGCGCCGCACGTGACGGGCACCTCCGACGACGACCTGGAGCTACTCGCTCGCGGGCTCGACGCGGGACCGCCGCCGGCCCCCGAGCACCTCGCGGTCGACGCGGACGGCCTCTACGTCGCGCGCGGGAACGAGGGGCTCGTGGAGGCGCGGCCGCGGTCGGGGGGCGCCGCGCGCACGCTCGCGAAGGTGGGCGCGCCGGTCGGGGGCCTCGCGGCGGCGTCCGGTGCGGTGTGGATCGCCGCGGGGCGCGCCGTGCACCGCGTGCCGGTGGCGAGCGGGCCGGACGTGCACGTGACCGACGGGCTATCGCGCGCAGGGGCCCTGGCCGTCGACGCGACCTCCGTCTTCGTGGTCGACGTCGATCCCGGCGGCGGAGGCCTCGTCCCGCGCAGCTCGCTGGTGCGCGTGCCCGCCTCGGGAGGTACCCCCGTCGTGCTCGCGCGCGCGCAGGGCGAGATCCCCGGCGTCGTGCTCGACGAGTCGAGCGCGTACTTCTGCGATCCGCTCGAGGGCTCCGTCGTGGCGGTGCCCAAGGCCGGCGGGGCGCCGCGCGTGCTCGCGACGGACCGCGGTCTACCCGGGGAGCTCGTGATGGTCGGCGACGCGCTGGTGTGGGTCGAGCGGCGCAGCGAGTCGCTCTTCGCGGTGCCGAAGGCGGGGGGCACGCCCCGCGCGATCACGCAGGACTTCGCCGGGTTCGCGCACCTCGTGGCGCGCGGGCGCGCCGTCGCGTGGGTCGACGAGGCGGCGGTCGACGGCGCGTTCCGGGTGCTCTCGGTGGGCCTCGACGGCGGCGAGGTCGCGGCGCAGAGCCCCGCTGTCGACGGCGTCGACGCCCTCGCGAGCGACGGCGCGCGCCTGTTCTGGCTCCGGGGCGACGAGGCGTCGGAGGTACCGGCGGCCGACTAAAAGCGCGAGGCCTCCTGCGGTCTGGGCCGTTCGCACGTCCCGGACCGCAGGAGGCCTCGCGTGTTTCGATGCGATCCTGCGCGTGATCGAGGATCACGCGCGGAACGTACACCCGCGTGCCGACCGTGACGGCCGGCCCGTTCCACGCGTCGTTGGCGTGAACCACCGCGGCGAGATTCGAGGGTGTCGCGACCGACGCTCCGCTCAGGTTGAAGCAGGGGTCGGCGCCGGTGGAGAGGCAGAGGCCGGTCACCGAGCCCGTGCTGCTGAGCATGGGAAACGCCGGGCCGTTGGCGGTCGCGAAGCTGACGCCCGAGGACACGGGCCAGCTTCCCGCGCACGTTCCGCCCGCCGCGGTGGGATCGTAGCAGCCCAGGTTGGTCGCCGAGGCGCCGTTGACGTTGATCGGGATGATGATCTGCGGTCGCGCACGCCGTGCGCTGGGGCCTGGAGCACCGCAGCCTCGACGGCATCCGCAGCATCGGCGTCGACGAGCTGCGCGTGGAAGAAGGGACAGAAGTACCTGACGCTCGTCTACCAGATCGACCACGGCTGCCGCCGCCTGCTGCACGTCGCCAAGGACAGGACGGCCCAGAGCTTCGAGGGGTTCTTCGACATGCTCGGCGAGCAGCGCACCAAGGCCATCGCCTTCGTCGCGAGCGACATGTGGAAGGCCTTCCTCAGCGTCGTCCGCCGACGCTGCTCGGAGGCCGTACACGTCCTGGACCGTTTCCACGTCATGCACCTGATGAGCAAGGCCATCGACGACACGCGCCGACAAGAGGTCCGGCTGCTGCGCGCCCAAGGCCGAGCCCCGCTGCTGACCAAGACCCGATGGCTGCTGCTCAAGCGCCCCAAGAATCTCAAACGCGGTGAGCGAGGCCGCCTCCGCGAGCTCGTGAGCATCAACCTGCGCTCGGTGCGCGCCTACCTGCTCAAGGAGCAGTCCCAGCGATTCTGGTCCTACAAGTCTGTCTCCGGCAAGTTCGCCAGGACCTTGCGTGCGCACCGTCGCGAGTGGCTCAACTGGTTCGCCGCCCGCGGCCCGTTCGCCGCCGGTGCCTCCGAGGGGTTCAACAACAAGGCACCAATCACGACCAGAAAGGCGTACGGCTTCCGCACCTACGAGCACGCCGAGATCGCCCTGTACCACGCGCTCGGCAACCGACCCGAGCCCGACTGGCTCACCCACAGATTCGCCTGACGAGGCCAAAAAAACTTGCGCCTGGAGTCCCTCGCGCCAAGCCCTTGGCTCGCGGACGAGCGGGCGGCCTCGGGCTCGGTGCGGGGACGGGCTCACCGCGTTGCCCAGCGTCGTGCTCGACGAGTCGAGCGCGTACTTCTGCGACCGCCCGGCCTCAGGAGCCGAAGTGGATGCCGCCCATCGCGAAGAAGCCGACGGCAGGACCGTCGGGGACGCTGACGAGGCGCAGGTCACCGCCGACGAAGAACGGCGTGTCGGGCGGCGACCAGATCACCGAGGCCCCCGGCCAGACGACGAACTGCGCGGAGCTGCTGCTCAACGTGCCGCTGGGCGTGTTCACGCTGTAGTTGAAGAACGCGGCGCCGAGGCCCAGATACGCCCGCAGCACGACGACGTGCAGGTCGAAGTCGTAGCCGCCCTCGGGGCCAAGGTAGACGGCCGCGCCGGACGTCCCGTACGCGCCGTACGGACCGGAGGCGTAGTACCCGGCGCCGCTCGCGAAGTGATAGACGAGGCTGCCGCCGATGTAGATGTGGCTGTCGAGCGTCTTGCCGCCGCGGACGCCGAGGCCGAAGTTCAGGTAGTCGGTCGACAGGCCGAGCATGCCGGCGACCTGCCAGCGCGTATCGAGCGCGCTGTCGCCGTCGCCGCCCTCGCCGCTGCGGCTCTCGGTGACGGCGGGAGGCGCCTTCTGCGCGCGCGCGGGGGCGCTGCTCAGGGCCGGCGCGCTGCCGTGCGCGGGCGCGGCGCCCCCGCCGCCCTCGGTCGGGCCCCCCTGCGG
>JAJYCT010000281.1 GCA_021778125.1 Myxococcales bacterium | reverse complement strand
GACGCCGCCCTGCATGTCGCCCTGCTCGCTCGCCCCCACCTCGCGCGAGATGAGCGCATGCGTCGCCGGCCCCGCGACCCCGCTCATCGCGAGGACGAAGATGAGCGCGTAGACCATCCAGCCTCGTGTCACGAGGCCGAGCGCGGCGTAGCCGGCGACGCCGACGCCCAGGCCCGCGAGCAGCGTGCCGCGCTCGCCCAGGCGCGGCAGGATCCGGCGCATCAGCACGCCCTGCGCGATCGCCATGCCGCAGCCCATGGCCATGAGCGACAGCCCCACCTGACGCAGCGACCAGCCGAAGCGCGCCTGGTTGGACAGGGCCCAGATGCTCTGCAGGATCATCTGCGCCAGGAACGCACAGAGCATCGTGCCCGTGAGCGCGAGCACGATGCGGTGCCGCGCGAGGTTGCGCAGCGTGCCGAAGGGGTTCGCGCGCGCGAGCGAGAACGGCCGCCGGTCCTCGCGGCGCAGCGACTCGGGCAGGACGAGCAGCCCGTAGAGCAGGTTGAGGAAGTTCAGGCCCGCGGCGACGAAGTACGGCAGGCGCAGGCCGTAGTCGCCCAGCGCGCCGCCGAGCGCGGGCCCCAGGATGAACCCGAGGCCGAACACGGCGCCGATCACGCCGAAGCTCGCGGCGCGCTTCTCGGGCGGCGTGACGTCGGCGACGTACGCGCCCGCGGCCGAGAAGCTCGCCCCCGTGACGCCCGCCACCAGCCGGCCGAGGAACAGCCACCCGAGCGCCGGGGCGAGCGCGCTCACGAGGTAGCTCGCCGCCGCGCCCGCGAGCGAGCCCAGGATGACGACGCGCCGTCCGAAGCGGTCGCTGAGGCCCCCGAGCACGGGCGCGAAGACGAACTGCATGAGCGAGTAGAGCGCGACGAGCCGTCCGAACCAGTGCGACGCGGCCCCGAGGTCGTCGCCGAGGAAGCTCGCCACCAGGCGCGGCCCCACCGGGATGATGAGCCCCACCCCGAGCGTGTCGAGGAGCACCGTCACCAGCACGAACGGGATCGCGGCGCGGCGCGGTGGTTCGCGCATGGACGGCCAGACTAGGGCCCCGTGCTCGAATCGCACAGGGCCACGTCGCGCCCGGCGGTTTTGATACCCTGCGACGCCGGCCATGGCCCTTCCCCGCCCCGATCCCGAGCGCAACCGACGCATCGTCGGGGCGGTCCTCTACGCGCTGTTCATGGCCGGGGGCCTCCTGGCCCTCGTCTTTTTCTTCCTGGTGATGCCGCTCGCGTCGGGCGATCCGGCGAGCGAGTACGTGGCGATGGGCGTCGGCGCCGTGTGCGCGCTGCCGCCGCTGCTCGTGTACCTGTGGATCCCGCGCCTGCTCGACCGCTACGACCCCGAGCCGTGGTGGGCGCTGGCGCTGGTGCTGGCCTGGGGCGCCGTCGCGGCGTGCGGCGTGGCGTGCACCGTGAACACCGGCGTCGAGATGGTCGCGGGCGCGGTCGGGGGCAAGGGCTTCGCCGACGTGGCGGGGGCGTGCATCTCGGCGCCGCTGGTCGAGGAGGGCATGAAGGGGATGGCCGTCTTCGGCGTCTTTTTCTTCCTGCGGCGCGAGTTCGACGGCGTGGTCGACGGCGTCATCTACGCGACCTTCGCGGCCCTGGGGTTCGCGGCGACCGAGAACATCATCTACTACGCGAACGCCGTGAAGGCCGACCCGGCCGGCAGCGCGCTCGCCTCGACGTTCGTGCTGCGCGGCGTCCTCACCCCGTGGGGCCACCCGCTCTACACGTCGATGACCGGCATCGGCTTCGGCGTCGCGCGCGAGACCCACCGCGCGTGGCTCCGGTGGGTCGCGCCGCTCGGCGGCTACGCCGCCGCGATGTTCCTGCACTCGGTGTGGAACACGGCCTCGACCCTCAGCGGCTTCCTCTTCCTGGTGATGCTGCCGCTGTGGCTCCTGTTCGTGGCGGCGTTTCTGGGCATCCTGGCGGCGCTCGTGCGGCGCAAGGGCAAGATCATCCGCGCGCACCTGCAGGACGAGGTGCTGCTCGGCACGATCACGCGCGAGGAGCTCGAGCTCGTGTGCTCGGCCTTCGGGGGGCTGCGCGCGAGCTTCGGGTGGGGCGGCGCCGCGGGGCGCCGGTTCGTGCGGACGGTGGCGCGCCTGGGCCTGAGCAAGTGGCACACGGGCCGGGCGATGCAGGGGCGCAAGAAGACGGTGAGCGTCGACTGGATCGTCCCGCTGCGTCAGGAGATCAGCGAGCTTCGCCTGGCGATGTCGCGCGCGCTCGGCCGCGCGCTGCCGCAGCCGCAGGGGTGGGCGCCGCAGCCGGTGGCGGCGCAGGCCCCGGCGCCGCAGTACCCCGGCTATCCGCCGCCGAGCTACCCGCCCTACCCTCGCCAGGGAGGGCAAGGCGGGCAAGGGGGGGGCTGGGGGCGGTAGGCGCTCGCACCTCCGCTCGGGCGCGCCCGTGGTAGCCTCGGCGACCCGATGCTCGATGCACGCACGCTGGTCAACGCCGCCGTCGACTACCTCCGCCGTAACCCCGACGAGCTGGTAAAGGCTGCGATCAACGCCGCGGGGCTGCGCTTCGGCGTGCCCCTGGCGGCGCTGCGCTTCCTGTCGTCGCAGGCGACGCTGCCCAAGAAGGCGCCCAGGGACATCGACATCGGCAGCGCGCCGCCCGCCATCCGCGTGAGCCTGTCCATCGACGCGATGGGCACCCCGGTGCGCGCGAGCGCGGCGATCCGCGTCGACGAGATCGACCTGTCGCCCGGCTCGATGCGCATCGGGCTGCGCCTGCACGACGTGAAGCTCGCCCTGCTCGGCGAGAGCGACGCGCCCGTGGCCACGCTCATCAAGAGCGGCGCGCTCGATCTGTCCAAGCCGGGCAACCTGCTCAAGTTCCTGCCCAAGCGCCCCGCGGCGATCGTCGAGGCCGAGGGCGACCGGATCGTCATCGACCTGATGAACGTGCCCAAGATCGCCAGCAACGCCGCGCTGCGCCGCGCGCTGGCGATCGTGACGCCGGTGGTGAACGTGCGGGCGGTCGAGACCGACCGCGACCACCTGTACGTGGCGCTGCGCGCGAGCCCGCGCGGGCTGCCGCGGGCGCTGGCGGCGATCCGCGGGCGGTAGGGGGGGTAGGAGGGGGGTAGGAAGGGGTAGAGGGGGAAGCCGGGCTACGCCCGCGCGCCCGCCTGCGCGATTCGCCGTTCCCGGTTCCCCGGCCGGTCTATGGTGAAAGACCATGGTACCCCTCAAGCTCCTCTCTTCCCTGACGTTCGTCGCCGCGCTTTCCGCCGGGTGCTCCAGCAGCAACGCGAGCACCCCCTCCGGCGGAGACAGCGGCGTCGGCCAGGATTCCGGCGACGCGGCGACGGGCGGCGACTCCGCTCCCGCCGCCGACGCGGGCGGGGCCGAGGGCGGTGCGTGCCAGGATCTCGGCGGCGTCTACACGACGAGCGGAGGCTGCTCCAGCTCCGCGTACGTCCTCCCCTCGATCGTGTGCCTGCGCCAGACGGGCTGCACCCTGCGGCTCTCCGACACGGGCGGCGTGACCTTCACCGGCACGGTGACGGGCTCGGCGTACTCGGTCACGAGGCCCATCAGCGGGATCACCGAGACGTGCAGCGGCGGCGCCGCCGACGCGGGCGCCGGGCAGGAGTCGATCTCGTGCACGGCCTCGGTCATCACGTGCGCCGGCACCGCGGCGCCCGCGACGATCAAGGACAGCACCGGGACGTGCTGCGACGTCATGGCGCAGGACTGCGGCACGAGCGCGCGCTGCACGGCGGTGGGAGTCGTCACCGGCGCCGCGCTCGCGACGGCGTGCATCCCCGACACGGGGACCGGGAACGCCGGAGACGCGTGCACGCGCGCCTCGGCCGACATCACCGACGTGGGCCGCGACACGTGCGCGAAGGGGCTCTACTGCGCCAACTTCGGCTCGGTCGACGCGAACACCCGGTTCTGCCGTCCGCTGTGCGCACAGGCCTCCGATTGCACGGCGACGGGCACGGCGTGCCAGGCCATCGGCTCCGCGCCGCAGACGGGCGCCTGCATGCCCGAGTGCAGCGTGTTCGGCGGGGCCGGCGACGCGGGGAGCGGGTGCGGCCCCGGCAACACCTGTCGCCCGGTAGACGCGCTCGGGCAGCCGGAGACCCCCGTCCTCGACACGTTCTGCTCGTTCGCGGGCGCGGGCGCCGCGGGCGCCACCTGCAAGTACGCGACCGACTGCGGCGCGGGGCTCGCGTGCTCGAGCGGGACGTGCGCGGCGCTCTGCGACTCGGCGCACGCGTGTACGACCGGAACGTGCAAGGCGTTCACCGGTCTGGCGCCCGGGGTCGACGCGACGCTCGGGACCTGCGGCTGACGGCAGCCGGCGGCGAGGCGCTCGCGCCGTCCACGGCCTGGCCGCTCGCGCGTCCGGGCGTGTCCGCCGACCCGAGCCGGTGCTATGAGGGATCCGTCCCCCGGGGAGTCGCACAGTCCGGTAGTGCACGAGCTTTGGGTGCTCGTCGTCGCGGGTTCAAATCCCGCCTCCCCGACCCGTTTTCGCCAGCGTCCGTGTGGGCCCTCCTGTGGACCCGGAGGGTGCCGGGTCCACAGGAGGGCCCACACGCCAGCTACCGCGTCTTCGGCGAGCGGAGCTCCTGAAGGGCAGCCGAGAGCGCTTCTCGCTGTCGCTTGCGCTCCTCGGCTGCCGCGTGCGCGGTCTTCCGATCTTCTTCGACCGAGTAGCTGCGGTGGGGCTCGTCGAGCGCCTACTCGAGCCCGAGCGTATGCTGGCGTCGCCGCCATGCTCCCGGACTCTTCGGTCCTCGAAGTTCTCCGCGCTGCGTACGGGCCATGCCCAGGCTTCGCGGGAGCGTGCAGTTCGATGCGCTGGGATCCGGCTGCCGGCCACGTTCCTCGTGGCTTCGCGGGCGCACTACGCGGAGCGGCGCGAGTCAGCTTGGTCCTCGTGACCGCGGAACCGGGTGACCCCTACCACTGGGAGTCCTATCCGAGCGAAGGCACGCTCGAAGAGCAGCTCGAAGCTTCGTGCACCCACGTCTACGAGGTGCTGCGCGACGGGCCCGACCTCTATCACCGGAACATCCGCTACATCCTCGATCAGGCGTTCCCGGGGAGCACGTTCCGAGAGCAGATGTGCCGCACCTGGGTGACGGACTCTGTTCTCTGCTCAGCGAGGGTGGAGGGGGGCAGCGTCCCTGCCGCGGTCGCCCGCGAGTGCCGTAGCCGCTATCTCGAGGCTCAGCTCCAACTCTTCCCGCGCGCGATCGTTGCTGCTCTGGGCAGCAAGGCCCGGAACCGGCTGCGCGGCTGGCCCCGCGTCATGTCGGCGATAGCCGTCGCGCCTAGCGGGTGCAACCTGCCAGCGGCCCGTCCGAGTTGGAATGCCATTGCGGCCGCAGTGCGCCGGGCGGCCGTGGCGGAGAGGAAGCAGCGCTGACTCGCGCCCGACGACGCGGCCGTGAACCAGTCCCGTCGTCTTGTGCTGCTGCCGATCAAAGTGCGCGAACGAGCGCGGCCATCTTCAGGAAGCGCTCGACGACAGCAGTTGCCTCGACAACCGTTGGCTCCCTATCGGAGTGGACGACGGCGTTACGGACGCTCTTTCGATCCGCCTTGATCTGCGTCCAAAGGGGATCGTCGAGCTCCTTGACTCCTCTTCCAGCGAAGGTCTTGAGCGTCTTCTCTGCGCGGTCTGGGAACTTCATGTTTGTCTTTTCCAGCTCGGCGTTGACCTCGGCCTCGGTCTTCCCCGCGGCCAGCATGTATTGCCGGATCTTGCGGGCCACGCTGACCTCCAGCGAAGCAGCGGCTTCCGCGATTGCGTTGCGGAAGGCGGTTCGCTCGAGGAGGTGTTTCGCGCGGTTTTCCAAAACGACCGTGAAATCGGGGTCATCAGCGGCCGCAAGCTTGGTCGTCAAGTCCGTGACTGTAGCTGCTGGAACGCTCATCCAGGGCATGCGCGCGACGGCAGGAAACTTCCCGATGATCGGAACGCTCTCGATCGCAACGCCATCAACGTAGGTCGATCGCAGCACCCCCTTGGGCGTGGTCAGCGCGAGTTGGTGCAGACCTATCTCCTCGACAAAGAAGTCCTTTGCGAGAACGGAGTACCAGCGTAGCAACCGGTTCAATGCCAGCACGAATCGCTCGTCGAGGCGTCCGACCCGTTGATGTGCGAGCGCGAGCTTCCGCTCACCCAGGGCAAGCACGGCTTTCTGTTCTTCCGTGAGGTTGGTGAGCACGTCGGCGGCCGCGGCACGGCTGTCCTCGGGCGAGGTAAACTTCTGCCCCTGAAGCAGTAGCGCTCGTTGAACGACTGGGACGAGATCGTTCGGCCCGGGCGGTAGGTCCGCATCCGCGACCTCCTCCTCGAACGAATGTTCGATGACTGTCTTCAGCCTGGCGACTACCGCTTGACCACTTGGTGGGAGAGCGACACGCAGCTCGTCGAGGGTCCCGATGAGAGGCGCGCCGTCCGCAGCGGTGGCGAGGAGACAGTCGTTGCGGACGCGCAAGGGCATCGTCGGTCCCGCGTCGACCCGGATCGTGAACGACTGCTCAGGGATGTTGAGAACGAACGGAAGTTCGACCTGAAGAACGAAGCGGTACCTCATGGAGCGGGCGTATCGGAGTGCGGCGGGCGCATCAAGGAGACGCGTGTAGACCTTGCCGTCCCGCGTCCACAGCCGCATCCACAGCGCTCGTCGCCCCCACCCTCGCTTCGGTGCGGCCGGGGTGGCAGCAAGAGCCGCTCGCCGGTCCACGGGGCTCCACCGAGTGCTCAATCACTGGGTAGCGTTCAACGCCGAGCACTCGTCAGCCAGTACGTCGGTCGACGATCGAGATCACTTTGGCGAGAGCCGCACGTTGCTCGTCAGCGTTGACCGTCGAGTAATGACGCTGCATCTCCGCGGTCTGGTGCCCGCTGATTGATCGGGTCACGAGGTCGTTTACCTGAGCAGCTCGCGCCAGGTCGTTGAACGTGCGGCGCAGCGCGCGCTGCGTGATCTTCTTGCCGAGTTGGAGCTCCTCCACGACGTTGGCGAACGGCTTGTTGAGCACCGAGGGTGACCGGAAGCCGCCCGTCGTTGCGGGGAAGAGCAGGTCGGAGTCCTGCTGCTCCGGCGTCTTCAGCTGCGTCTCGACGTGCCACTTCAAGACCGCCATCGCCTCGGTGGGGAGGTCAATGTTGTAGCGCCGCTTCTGCTTGGTGGTGCGCATGACCTCGTCGTGGAGCGTGTGTGACCGCCGCACCCGGAGGCGCCCGCCGTCCCAGAGGACATCGGGGTCGTCGCCCCGGCGCCGTAATGGACGCAGCGACGAAGGCCGGAGCCCGGTGATGAGACCGAGGTAGGTCATCGCGTAGTGCTCGGAGTGGATCTCTCGAAGTTTCAGGAGAAACGTAAGCCATCCGCGAGCGACGTCCCGAGGGCCCTTGACGCGCCGTGCGAGCCCCCCTGGTGGTCGCCTGTGTCATGCGCCGTTCGCCTCGGGTAGGGCCTTG
>JAJYCT010000280.1 GCA_021778125.1 Myxococcales bacterium | reverse complement strand
GCAGGCGGGTGACGCCGGGACGCACCCCGGCGACGCGGGGACGGCCGGCGGCGACGCCGGCGCCGACGCAGGCGAGGAGATCGACGCCGGAGGCCCGCACACCACCAGCGGCGGCGGCTGTGGGTGCCGCGTCGCGCGCGGTCCCGGCGACGCGCTCGCGCTCCTGGCCCTCGCCCCCCTCGCACTTCTGGCTCTTCGAAGGAGGTCTCGATGAACCGCGTGCTCGCGACCGCCTCGGCGGCGACCGTCGTCCTCGCGCTCGGCGCGTGCGGCTCTGGCAGCTCGCGCGGCTTCGCGCCGGGCGGCGACGCCGGTTCGGACGACTCGTCGACCGTGTCGCCCGACGGCTCCACGACAGCCGACGGGGGCCGCGAGTCCGGCGTCGACAACAGCGTCGACGCGAGCGCCGTCGACGCGTCGGTCTCGACGTCGCCGTGCGTCACGACCTTCCGCTTCGTCCCGCCGGCGGGCACCACGGCGCACGCCGTCTCGGTGACGGGCGAGTGGAACGCCTTCGCCAACCCAGGCGTCGCGATGACCGGCCCCGACGCGAGCGGCGCGTTCACGGCGCAGGTGCAGCTCTCGCCGGGCCTCACCGCATACAAGTTCCTCGTCGACGGCACCTGGGAGCTCGACCCGAACGAGCACTGGCAGAAGTACGTCGGCGGCGTCGCCAACTCGGCGGTGCAGGTCGCGAGCTGCCACGCGCCGACGCTCTCGCTCGTCACCAACGCCGTGGCGCGGCCGTCGGCCGGCCAGGGGCACTACACCGCGAGCGTGCAGTTTCACCCCGGCGAGGGCGCGCCGCCCGTCGATCCGTCGAGCGTGACCGTGACGCTGCGCAAGGACGGGCAGACCAGCCCCGTCGGCGGCGTCACCGTCGACGCGGGGCACGAGACGATCGGCGTCGACGTGCCGGGCCTGGCCGACGGCAAGTACACCGTGTTCGTCGCCGCCAAGGACTTCGCCGGTCAGGCGGTGCACCCGCTGCGCCTCGTCTTCTGGGTCGAGGCCGAGACGTGGGACTGGAAGGACGCGGTCATCTACATGGCGATGACCGACCGCTTCAAGAACGGCGACACGTCCAACGATCCGCCCCCCACCACCGTCGGTGGCGACGGCGGCGCGGTCACGGTCGACGTGCGCACTGACTACCACGGCGGCGATCTCGAGGGCGTAACGGCGAAGATCAGCGACGGCACGCTCGACGCGCTCGGCGTGCGGGTGCTCTGGGTGTCGCCCTTCAACACGAACACCTCCGAGGCCTGGCCCGCCGCCGACGGCGTGCACATGGTCACCGCCTACCACGGCTACTGGCCCACCAAGGCGCGCGAGGTCGACCCGCGCTGGGGCGGCGCGGCCGCGCTGTCGGCGATGGTCACGGCGGCGCACGCGCACGGCATCCGCGTCCTGATGGACCTGGTCGTGCAACATGTCCACATCGAGCACGAGTACCTCGCGCAGCACCCGAGCTGGTTCAACACCACGGGCTGCATCTGCGGCACGGCCAACTGCGACTGGACGGCACACCGGCTCGACTGCCTGTTCGCCTCCTACATGCCCAACATCGACTGGACGAACGCCGACGGCGCCGCGCAGCAGGAGGCCGACGCGATCTACTGGCTCGACCAGTTTGACCTGGACGGCTTCCGCGTCGACGCCGTCAAGCAGGTCCCCGACATCGCCGTCATCAACCTGTCGTCGGCGACGCGCGACGAGTTCGAGGCGTCCGGCAACAAGCTCTACATGATCGGCGAGACCGCGATGGGCTGGGTGGACAACACGCTCGGCGACAACCTGTCGCAGTACAACCTCATCAGCCAGTATGTGAACGACGGTCTCGACGGCCAGTTCGACTTCGTCCTGTACTACGCCGATCCGATGAACGTCTTCGCCAGCCGGAGCTACGGCCTGGACCATGCCGACTACTGGACGCAGGCGAGCGGCTGGGAGTACCCGCAGGGCTCGATCATGGGCCCGTACATCGGCAGCGAGGACACCGCGCGATTCATCACGATCGCGAGCTACCGCGGCCAGAGCTCGGCGTGGGATCCGAGCATCCCGTACAACCAGTGGACCAACATCGCGGGGCCCCCGCCCGACTCCGAGACGTACGGCCGCCACCGCGATGCGCTGGCGTGGCTGCTCGGCCAGCCGGGTGCGCCGATGATCTACTACGGCGACGAGTACGGGCAGTGGGGCGGCGTCGACCCGAACAACCGCATGGACTGGCGCGGCGACTCGGGCAACCTCACGTCCGACGAGCAGGCGACGCTCGCCTTCACGCAGAAGCTCGGCCAGGCGCGCCAGGCGCTCGCGGCGATGCGCCGCGGGGCGTACGTGCCCGTCTACAATACGAGCGCGGACGTGGGCGTCTTCGCGAGGCAGACGCCGGCGGGCGACGTCGCGCTCGAGGCCATCTCGCGCCTGGATACGCCGACGAGCGTCACCTTCGCGCTCCCGCCTTCGCTCGGCCTCGCCGCCGGCACGACGCTGCACGACCACATGGGCAGCCCGGACGTCCAGGTGCAGAGCGGCGGCACGCTGTCGCTGTCGCTCGGCGCCCAGGGCGTCGCCATCCTCGCGCCCTGATCCTCTATGCGAACCACCGCCCGCTCGCTCGTCACCGTCGCCGTCCTCGCGCTGTCCGTCCCGGCCCGCGCCCAGGGGGACGCGACCTCGACGCCGACGCCGACCGTCCCCGTGACCCCTGCCGAGCCGCCGACGGGCGCCATCCCCGGCCCGGTCGAGACGATGCCCAACACCGCCGACGGCGGGCGCTTCGAGTTCGGCTCGTACGGGCGCCTGCAGCTCGGGAGCGACCTGCGCGGCGGCACCGGGCGCAGCGCGAACATCGTCGCGTACGGCGACCGCATCGACGAGGACAGCTACGCCGAGCTCGAGCTTCGCCGCGAGGACCGCTTCGCGCCCAACGTCACGAGCAAGGTCGTCGCGACGCTCGCCCTCTTCCCGCCGTTCTTTCACTTCTCGGGCGACGCCACGCAGGCCATGGCCATGCGCAACCTCTACGCGCAGGCGACGTTCGGCGACTGGAACCTGTGGATTGGCTCGCGCATGTACCGCGGCGACGACATCTACCTGCTCGACTGGTGGCCGCTCGACAACCAGAACACGGTCGGCGGTGGCGTAGGCACGAAGCTCAAGTGGACGACCGATGAGACGCTCATCGCGGCGCACGTCGGCATGCAGCGGCTCGACTCGCCCTACCAGTACGAGACGTCGCCGGCCCCGATCCCGCCGGTGCTCGCGGCGCAGGGGGGGCCGGGCGCGGTCAACGTCACGACGCTCGACCGCCCGCGGACGATCGAGACGCTCAAGATCACGCACCTCTTCAAGCACACCAACCCCGCGCAGAAGGACGGCTTCAAGGTCATCCTCTACGGCGAGGCGCACGAGATCTCCGCGGGCGTCTACACCGACAACACGCAGAGCCCGCCCGCTCAGACCGGGCTGCCCGCGGACACCGGCTGGCTCGTCGGCACCGAGCTCGCGTATTGGACCGGCCAGCGCGACACGTTCGTGCAGCTGTACCTGCGCCATGCCGAGGGCCTCGCCGCGTACGACCCGCTCGCCGTGCCGCTGACGTTCGCCAACAACCGCACGACGCAGGGCGCGAGCGAGACGCTCGCCGCCCTCGGCGGCAACTGGGAGACAGGGCCTATCGGCGTGCTCGTGGGCGCCTACGTGCGCTCGTTCCGCGACGCCAGCACGAGCCCCACGACGTCCGAGAAGTACGACGAGGGCATCTTCGCGGTGCGCCCGCAGCTGTTCATCGGCGAGCGCTGGGGCCTCGCGTTCGAGGGTGCGTTCGAGGCGCGCCGCTATGCGGTGATCGACCCCCAGACCGACCAGCCGCTCGACGCCAGCGAGTGGCGCTTCGGCGTCATCCCGTACTACTCGCCGAGCGGCCGAGGGTCGTACAAGCGCCCGCAGCTGCGTCTGCTCTACAACCTGACGGCGCGCAACCAGGCCGCACGCGAGCTCTACCCCGCGCTCGATGTCTTCAGCCAGCGGCCCGTCGAGCACTACCTCGGGATGGGCGCCGAGTGGTGGTTCAACTCGTCGTCCTATCCGTGAGAGGCCTTGCCATGCGCCCCCTTCACACCGCCCCCACACTCGCCTTCGTGCTCGCCGCCGCGGCCGCCCTCGCGCCCGAGGCCGCGTGCGTCCAGATCCCCGAGAGCGGGAACAAGCCCGCCCTCGCCACGCACGTGCAGGACTGGCGCGACGAGGTCATCTACCAGCTCATCGTCGACCGCTTCGCCGACGGCGACGTAAACAACGACTTCAACGTCGCCCCGGGCGCGCTCGGCAAGTACCAGGGCGGCGACTGGCAGGGGATCGTCGACCACCTGGACTACCTGCAGAAGCTCGGCATCACGACCCTGTGGATCTCGCCCGTTGTGCAGAACGTCGACAGCGACGCCGACATCGACGGCTACCACGGCTACTGGCAGCAGGACCTCACCAAGCTCAATCCGCACTTCGGCGACCTGGCGGGCTTGCGCTCGATGGTCGCGGCCGTGCACGACCGCGGGATGAAGGTCGTGCTCGACATCGTCTGCAACCACATGGGGCAGGTCTTCTTCTACGACATCAACCGCAACGGCCGGCCCGATGACTACGTCAACGGCAGCGGCGGCCCGGGCGATCCCGTCGTTCAGATCAGCGAGTACGACCCGCCGTGGACGCCGGGCGGCGTGCTGTCGTTCAGCCAGGAGGGCTCGAGCGGGCGCGCGCCCATTCTCTTCTTCGACGATCCCAGCATCAACCGGACGCCGCCGCTGCCCGCGATCTTCGCGAACGCCGGCGCGTACCACGGCATGGGCCACATCGAGAACTTCGACGACGTCGCGCAGCGCACGCTCGGCGACTTCACCGGGGGCCTCAAGGACATCGCCACCGAGGAGCCCGAGGTGCGCGCGGCGCTCGTCGACGCCTTCGCGAACTGGGTCGAGCAGGCCGATCTCGACGGCTACCGCATCGACACGATCAAGCACGTCGAGAGCGAATTCTGGCCGGTCTTCGCGCAGGCGACGCGCAAGCGCCTTGCCGCCGAGAACAAGGCCGACTTCCTCATGTTCGGCGAGGCGTTCGACGGCAACGACGCGCTCATCGGCAGCTATACGGGGCCGGGCGCGCTCGACAGCGTCTTCTACTTCTCGCAGCACTTCACCGCGTTCTCGAATGTGTTCGAGAACGCCTACAGCAAGCAGACCGCACAGGGCACCAAGCAGATCCAGGCCCTCTGGGACCAGAAGAAGATCCACTACGGGACGACGCCGCAGCCGGGCGGCATCGGTATTGCGCCGTACAAGGCCCTGGTCAACTTCATCGACAACCACGACGTGCCGCGCTTCCTCTTCGCGTCGCACGGCGACACGGCGGCGCTGCACAACGCCCTCACGCTGCTCTACACCGAGGACGGCATCCCCAACCTCTTCTACGGCACCGAGCAGGACTTCTCGGGCGGCAACGATCCGGCCAACCGCGAGGTGCTCTGGACGGCGGGCTTCCAGACTGACGGCGCGACCTTCACGCACATCGCCAAGCTCGCGCGCCTGCGCAAGGCGTACGTCGCGCTGCGCCGAGGCGACACGAAGGTCGTCTGGTCGACCGACGACCACGCTGCCGAGGACGACGCCGGCATCTTCGCGTTCGAGCGCGCCGGCGGCGACGCGGGCGGCAGCGCGTACGCGCTCGTGGTGCTCAACACCAGCGACTTCCAGGCGAGCAGCACGTCGCATGCCGGCAGCGCGATGCAGACGTCGGCGCCGGGCGGGACCAAGCTCGTCGACGTGCTCGACCCGCAGCAGGCGGCGTACACGGTCGATGGCATGGGCAAGCTCGTGGTGAGCGTCCCGGCCCAGCGCGCGATGGTCCTGGTGCCCGCGCCGCAGGTCGTGGGAGGCACCTGACCGGCGCGCTACGCTCGCGGGCGTGATCGATTTGCCGCTGCGCCTCGTCTGGCTCGTCGGGTGGCTCCTGGCGCTGCCGCTGCGTCTCGCCCGGCGCTTCGCAGCGCGCACGCGGGCCGGGGCGTACCTCGTCGTCGAGATCGCCGGGCCCGTACGCGAGACGCCCGTCGGCGGGCGCTTCGTATGGCCTCCCGCCCCGCCGGTCGTGTCGCTCCACCGCCTGCACCGCCTCGTCGACGCCGCGGTGCGCGACCGCAAGCTCGCGGGCATCGCGCTCGTCGTCCGCGGCGTGGGCGGCGGCCTGGCGACTGCCGCCTCGGTGCGCGCGCTGCTCGCGCGCGTACGGGCGGCAGGCAAGCGCGCCGTCGTGCATCTGCCCCTCGGCGGCGGGACGCGCGAGGCGTTCGTCGCGGCGGCGGCCGACCACGTGCTGCTCGGGCCCCGCGCCTCGCTGGCGCCGGTCGGCTTCCTGTCCGCGACGCGCTACGTGCGCGGCGCGCTCGACCGCGCCGGCGTCGTCCCCGAGATCCGCGCGCGCGGCCGCTTCAAGACCGCCGCCGAGCGCCTCGAGCGCACGTCGACGAGCGACGCGCACCGCGAGCAGGTCGGCGCGGTGCTCGACAACGCGCGCCGCAAGCTGGTGCGCGCGTTGGCCGAGGGGCGGCGCGTCGACGAGCCCACGGCGCGCGCGATGATCGACGGTGCGCCCTACCAGGGCGACGAGGCGGTCGCGGCGCGCCTCGTCGACGACATTGCTTACGAGGACGAGCTGGCCGTGCGCCTGGGCGCGGCGGGCACGAAGGCGCCGCTCGTCGTCGCCGACGGGTGGTGGCGACCGCGCCTCGCGCTGCGTCCGGCCGCCCTGCGCAGCGCCGGCGTCATCCGCGTGCACGGCACGATCGCCGGCTCGGGCGGGCTGCCGCTCGGCAACCTCGCCGTCGACGATCGCGTCATCGCGGCAGTGCGCCTGGCACGCGCCAACCCGGGCGTGCGCGGCGTCGTGCTGCACGTCGACTCGCCCGGCGGCAGCGCGCTCGCCAGCGACCGCATGCACCACGAGCTGCGGGCCCTGGCCGCCGAGAAGCCGCTCGTCGCGTGCATGGGCGACGTCGCCGCAAGCGGCGGCTATTACGTGGCCGTCGCGGCGCACGCGATCGTCGCGCGACCCACGACGATCACGGGGTCCATCGGCGTCATCGGGGCGCGCCTCGGCGTAGCCACCGAGATCCTGGCGCGCGGCGCGCGCGCCCGCCTGCTCGATCCGCTCCTGCCGCTCGGCGTCGACGACGTCGCGGCCATCGACCGCGAGCTCGACCGCACGTACCGCGCGTTCGTGCGCGTCAGTGGCCGACGGCCGTCGACGCAACGTCGACGAGGTCGCGTCGCTCGCCCAGGGCCGAGTCTGGAGCGGGACCGACGCCCTCACGCACGGGCTGGTCGACCAGATGGGCGGCTTCGAGGACGCCGTGGAGCTTGTGCGCGCGCGTGTCGGCCGTGGTGCCGGGCGGCTGCGCGTCGTGGCCCTGCGCGCGCCGCGGCGCGGCGTGCCCTCG
>JAJYCT010000279.1 GCA_021778125.1 Myxococcales bacterium | reverse complement strand
CGCGCCGCCAGGCGGCGGGAGGCCAGCGAGCCGGTCGACGGCCGCTCGATCCACTCGCGGGCCAGGTCGCGCCGCGCGACGATCGCCAGCGCGAGCGGCCCGTCGGAGACCCCCGCCGCCAGCGGCAGCGCCGCCACGAGCGCCACACGCGCGCGGATCGCCGCGCTGCCGAGGCTCTTGGGCGTCGCCATGGCCATCCGGCGGGCGATGACGACGAACGTCGCCGCGTTGGCCGAGAGCAGGCGCGAGAGCACGCGCCGGCCGAGCTCGCGCTGCTCGGCGCCCAGCGGCAGCGCGGACCCCAGCTCGAAGAGCGCCGCCCCCGCCGCCGCAGGCTCGAGCCAGTCCAGGTCGTCGACGAGCCCGTCGGCCAGCGCGGCCTTGACGCCTGCCACCAGCGCCTGCGGGTGCAGCCCCTCGAGCGGCCCGGGCCCATCCTCGGTCGCGACGCGCGCGAGCGCAGCCATCGACTGGCGCCACGCCGTGCGCCGCTCCCCGGCTCCCGTCGCCCTCGGCAGATCGAGGAGCCCGCTCGCGTAGAAGGTCGCGTCCCGCACGCTGCTCCCAGGATAGCGCCCCGGAGGGCGCCGAGGGAATGCAGCATCGCAGGCTGCATGCTACAGAGGCCGCTCCTTATGATCGTTCTCGACAAGGTCACCAAGCGCTACGGGCCGAAGATCCTCTTCGAGAACGTCAGCCTCCAGTTCGACCCCGGCAAGCGCTACGGCGTCGCGGGCGCCAACGGCGCCGGCAAGTCGACGCTGCTCGAGATGCTCTCGGGCCACGAGGAGTGGGACACCGGCTCGGTCGACGTGCCCTCCGGCATGCGCGTTGGCTTCCTCGAGCAGAACCACTTCGCCTACGACGAGCAGCGGATCCTCGACACCGTCCTGGCCGGGAAGGCCGAGCTATGGGCGGCCATGTCCGAGAAGGAGAAGCTCCTGGCCGGCGAGGTCGACGACGCCATCGGCCTGCGCCTCGGCGAGCTCGAGGGGATCATCGCCGAGCACGACGGGTACTCGGCGGAGAGCGAGGCCGCCGAGCTGCTCGTGGGCCTGGGCATCGCCCCCGAGAAGCACCTCGAGCCCATGCGCTCGCTCAACGGCGGCTACAAGCTGCGCGTCCTCCTGGCCAAGGTCCTCTTCGGGCGGCCCGAGGTGATGCTGCTCGACGAGCCCACTAACCACCTCGACCTCGAGTCGATCCACTGGCTCGAGCGCTTCCTGGTCGACGAGTTCAAGGGCACCCTCCTGGTCGTTTCCCACGACCGCCACTTCCTGAACTCGGTCGCGACGCACATCGCCGACCTCGACTACCGCACCATCACCGTCTACACCGGCAACTACGCCGAGTACGTCGCCGCCAAGTACGAGAACAAGCAGCGCGCCGACGCGCTGGCGAACAACGCGAAGAAGAAGATCGGCGAGCTGCAGGACTTCGTGCAGCGCTTCGGCGCGCACGCCTCGAAGAGCAAGCAGGCGCAGAGCCGCCTGAAGCAGATCGAGAAGCTCGAGGAGATCGTCGAGACGAAGGGGTCCAAGCGCTCGAGCCTCGTGCGGCCGTACGTGCGGTTCGACATCGCCAAGCCGAGCGGGCGCGACGTCGCGCGCGTGACCGGCGCGCGCAAGGCCTTCGGCGACAAGGTCGTGCTCGACGGCGTGAGCCTGCACGTCAACCGCGGCGACCGCATCGCCGTCATCGGGCGCAGCGGTATCGGCAAGTCGACGCTGCTCAAGCTCCTGGTCGGCGCCTACAAGGGCCTCGACGACGAGACGCGGCCATACGTCCTCGGGCCCGACGCCGGCGAGGTCCGGTGGGGCAACGACGCGAGCGTCGGCTACTTCGCGCAAGACCACCACGAGGCGCTCGATCGGACCGGCAAGGGGACGACGCCCTACGAGTGGCTCTACCGCTTCGACACGCGGCGGCCGCAGGAAGAGATCCGCGCGATCCTCGGGCGGCTGCTCTTCAGCGGCGAGGCGGCGCTCAAGCCGACCGAGGGGCTCTCCGGGGGCGAGGCCGCGCGCCTACTGCTCGGCAAGATGGTCCTGGGGCGCCACAACGTGCTCGTGCTCGATGAGCCGACCAACCACCTCGACATCGAGTCGATCGAGGGGCTGCTCGAGGGCCTGCAGGCCTTCGAGGGCACGGTCTTCTTCGTCAGCCACGACCACCACTTCGTCGCGCGCCTGGCGACGCGTGTGCTCGAGCTTCGCGACCGCTCCTCCGGCGACGCGGGCGAGGGCTGCGAACTCGTCGAGTTCGGCGGGACCTACGAGGAGTACCTCGAGCGCGGTCAGCAGCGCGCGACGGCCTAGAAGCGGCCCGTCCAGAGAAGAGCTGTACGCCGACACCGGCGCGAGGCGTCGTCCGGTGCGCCCCGTGCCTACCCGTCGACGTGCGCGCCGCCGGGACCCTTCGTGCGAGCCTCGCGCAGCGCCGCGGCCGCACGCTCGAGGATCGAGGTGGCCCCCTCGCCCGACGGCGGCACCCAGAGCGCACACCCGAACGACAGCGTCACCGCGCGCGCGCCCTCGAGGAACGCCTCGGCGGCCATCGCCTTGAGGATGCGGTCGCCCACGGCGCGCGCGGCGACGGCGTCGGCGCCGGGCAGCAGGATCGCGAACTCGTCGTCCTCGAGGCGCGCCAGGATGTCGTACTCGCGCAGGCACTTCTTGAGGCGCGAGGCGACCTGCTCGAGCACCAGGTCGCCCATGGTCGCGCCGTGCTCGTCGTTGATGGCCCCCATCCCGTCGACGTCGAGGCGGGCGACGGCGTAGCTGTCCCACGCGCGCGAGCTGCGCCCGTGCTCGCGATCGAGCTCCTCGCGGAAGCGGCGCACGTTGAGCAGGCCGGTAAGCGTGTCGTATGGCGTGAGCTCCGCGAGGCGCGCCTGCAGCTGCCGCGACGACCGCTCGGCGGCCCGCTCGCGCGTGACGTCGCGGACGAAGACGACCCTGCCCGGCGGGCGGCCCGGCCGCGAGATCGGCGCTCCCTTGCACAGCACCGTGCGCGGTCGCGGGCGCATGACGTCGACGTCCGCAACGAGCTTGGGCACGCCCAGGGGCGCGTCGGCCGCGACGGCCTCGAGGAACGTCTCGGGCTCCTCGCACGCCTTCGAGAACGCCTCGAGCACCTCGGCGCGCGCCTTACCCACGTACGCGGCCGGCTCCACGCCGAAGAGCTCCCCGGCGCGCCGGCCGATCATGCAGCACCGCTCGCTGCCGTCGAACACGAGCAAGCCCTCGTCGGCCGACTCGAGCACGGACAGGAAGGCGGCCTCGAGGAACTGGCCCCACTCCGGATCATCGCCGGGCATCGCCGTCATCTTAGTCGACCTTCGGAGGCTGTGGCGGGTCGTCTTCGACGATCCACCCTACTTCGCCCGCTTTGTCCTATCCTTTGGCAGCCGCCATGGCCGCCTTCACCCTCGCCCCGCGGCACCGCGCCGTCGTCCGCTCGCTCGTCGAGGCGCTCTTCCACCACGACGCGGGGCCGCGCCCGGAGCAGCTCGACGCCGTCACGCTGGCCGTGGAGGCGCACTTCGCGCCCGTCAGACGGGCGCAGCGGTCGTTCCTGCTGCTAGCCCTGGACCTGGTGCGGTGGCTGCCGCTGCTCCTGCTGACGGGGCTGACGCTCTTCGAGGACCTGCCCGTCGCGCGGCGTGTGGCGCTGCTCGAGCGGATGGACTGCTCGAAATCGCTGCTGCTCTACTTGCCGGTCGTGGCGTTCAAGACGCTGCTCGCGATGCTCTTCTTCGAGCAGCCCGAGGAGCTGCGCGCGATGGGCTACCCGGGCGACGACGCGAGGAAGCGATGGCTCAAGCTGGCAGCCTGACGGTCGTGCGCGGGCGCGAGCTGCGCGCCCGCCTGTCCCTATCGGCCGACGTCGTCGTCGTCGGCTCCGGGGCGGGCGGCGCGGTGGTCGCCCGGGAGCTGACGCGCGCGGGCCGCAGCGTCGTCATCCTCGAGGAGGGCGACTGGGTGCGCCCCGAGGAGTACGGGCGCCTGACCCCCGGCGGCACCCTGCGCCGCGCCTGGCGCGAGGCCGGCCTCTCGGCGGCCGTGGGGCTCGGCAACACGCCCTTCATCAGCGTCCTGCAGGGCAAGTGCGTCGGCGGCTCCAGCGTCCTGACGGGCGGCGTGTGCTTCCGCATCCCCGACGAGGTGCTGCACGAGTGGTCGCACGACCTGGGCCTGCGGACGATGACGCCCGAGGTCGTGGACGCGCACTTCCGGGTCGTCGAGGACGTCGTACACGTCGAGACGGTGCCGCAGAACATGTGGTCGCGCAGCACCGAGCTCTTCCTCGAGGGCGCCGCGAAGATGGGCGTCACCATGAAGCCGATGCGCCGCAACACGTCCGGCTGCCGAGGCGTGTCGCGCTGCAACTTCGGGTGCCCGCACGGGGCCAAGCTCAGCGTCGACGTGTCGTTCCTGCCCGACGCGTGCGCGCACGGCGCGATCATCGTGAGCGACGCGCTCGTCGACCGCGTCGACGTCACGAGCGGCGTGGCGCGCGGCGTCCGCGGGCGGCTGCTCGGCGAGGACGGCCGGCCGGGGCACGAACTCGAGGTGCGCGCGAAGGTCGTGGTCGTCGCGTGCGGATCCCTGCACACGCCGCTGCTCCTGCGGGCGAGCGGCGTCGACTCCCCGCACGTCGGGCGGCACATGACGCTGCACCCGGGCTTCCGCGTGGGGGCGATCTTCGACGAGGAGGTCGACGGCTGGGACGGCGCGATGCAGAGCGTCTACAGCGACCACTTCGCGAGCGACGGCATCACGCTCGTCAGCGTCTTCCCTCCCCCGAGCGTGCTGGCCGCGGCGTTTCCGGGGATCGGGGCCCGCCACCGCGCCCACGTCCGCAAGATGCCGAACCTGGCCGTCTTCGGCGGCATGATCCACGACGAGGGCGGCGGCACGGTGTGGCGCTGGCTCGGGCGCGAGCCGCTCGTCACGTACCGGCTCGCCGAAAAGGACGCTCCGCGCCTGCTGCGCGGGATCGAGATCCTCGCGCGCATGGGCTTCGCCGCGGGCGCCCGCGAGATCGCGATGCCCGTCTTCGGGATCGACACGCTCAAGAGCGAGCGCGAGCTCGACGATCTCCTCTCTCGCCCGCCGCCGATGCAGCGCATCGAGTGCACGGCGTACCACCCGCTCGGCACGGCGAAGATGAGCGCGCATCCGGGCGCGGGCGTCGTGCGCGAAACGGGCGAGACGTGGGCCATCAGCAACCTCTACGTCGCCGACGGAAGCGTCCTGCCCACGAGCATCGGGGTCAACTCGCAGCTGCCCATCATGGGCGTGGCGCACATGATCGCCACCGGCATCGTCGGGAGCTGGGCCCGGCTCGCGCGCCGCGCGGCGTAGCGCCTGGCCGTCGTTCGAGGGGCACGACGGCATCCCGCGGAGCACTCAGAGCGGCGCGAGCTCGTCCTTGTGGAACGCGCGCGCGAAGCTCTCCTTGTCGAGCGCCTTCTCGAGGGCGACCTCGAGCGCCGCGGTCCCGTCGCGCACGTACCGCTCGAGGGCCATGTCCATCGTCTGCATCCCCTGCGCCTGACCGCCCTGCATGAGGCTGGGGATCTGGAACGTCTTGTTCTCGCGGATCATCGAGGCGAGCGCGGGCGAGCCCACGAGGATCTCGTGCGCCGCGACGCGCCCCTTGCCGTCGGCCGTGCGCAGCAACTGCTGGGCGACGATGCCCGCGAGGCTCTCGGCGAGCATCCCGCGCACCTGCGGCTGCTCGTCGGCGGGAAACGCATTGACGATGCGGTCGATCGTCGCCGAGGCGCTGTTGGTGTGGACTGTGGCGAAGACCAGGATCCCGAAGCTCGCGAGCTGCAGGGCAAGCTTCATCGTCTCGTTGGTCCGCAGCTCGCCGATGAGGATGACGTTCGGATCCTCGCGCCCGGCGCTGCGGATGGCGTGGGCGTACGTCGCCGCGTGCGGTCCGATCTCGCGGTGCGTGATCTGCGCCTTCTGCGGGGCGTGTACGAACTCGACCGGATCCTCGATGGTGAGCACGTGGCACGCGCGCGTCGCGTTGATGTGGTCGATCATCGCAGCGAGCGTCGTCGACTTGCCCGAGCCCGTCGGCCCCGTCACCAGCACCAGGCCCGTGCGCCGGTCGGCCAGCCGCTCGATCGCCGGCGGACACCGCAGAGCCGCGAGCGTTCGGATCGTGGTCGGGATGGTCCGGAAGACGGCCGCCAGGCCCGTCGTCTTGTGGAAGTAGTTCGCGCGGAACCGCGCGCGCTCGCCGTAGGCGTACGCGAAGTCGAGGTCGAGCGCCTCCGTGATGGTCCGGCGCTGCTCCGGCGTCGCGATCTCGAACAGGAGCGACTCCATCTCCGCCTCGGTCAGCGGGGCGTCGCGCAGGGCCACGAGGTCGCCGCGCACGCGCATCAGCGGCGGGTACGCGACGCCCAGGTGCAGATCGCTGCCGCCGGCGGCCAGCAGGGCGTCGAAGAGCGCGTCGATGGCCGCCACCTAGCTTCCCTTCCTTCCAAAGATCTGCCCCGCCTTGCCGAGCAGCCCGCCCGCGGCGGCCGGTTTGGGGGGCGGCGCGTCGGGCGCCGGCCCCGGCGCGCGCTGGCCGGCGAGGGTCGCCGCGAGCTCGTCGGGCGACTCGGCCGCGGCGAGCGCGGCCTCCCGCGTCACCCGCCCGGCCTTCACCAGCTCCGCGAGCGAGTCGTCGAGGCGCAGGATGCCGAAGCCGCGCCCGCGCTGCTGCAGGCTGGGGATCTGGTAGGTCTTCGAGTCGCGGATGAGCGTCCAGAGCGCGACGCTTCCCGGGAGCAGCTCCACCGCCGCGACGCTCCCCTTCCCGTTCGCCGCCGGCACGAGGCGCTGGCTGACGACCAGGTGCAGCCCTCCCGCCAGCGTCATGCGCACCTGCGCCTGATCGCCCGGCGGGAACAGGTCGATGAGGCGGTCGATCGTCTTGGCCGCGCTCGGTGTGTTCATCGTGCCGAGCACCAGGTGTCCCGTCTCGCTCGCCGACAGGGCCATGCGCACCGTCTCGGTGTCGCGCAGCTCGCCGACGACGATGACGTCGGGATCCTCGCGCAGCGACGCCTTGAGGGCATTCGCGAACGACCGCGTGTGCGAGCCGACCTCGCGCTGGCTGATCATCGCCTTCTTGCGCGGGTGCACGTACTCGACCGGGTCCTCGACCGTGATCACGTGGTGCGTCGTGCCGGCGTTGAGGATGTCGACGATGGCCGCGAGCGTCGTCGTCTTGCCGTGCCCGGTGGGGCCCGTCACGATGACGAGGCCCTGGTGGTGCCGGGTCGCGCGCTCAATCTCGGGGGGGAGGCCGAGCGAGGCGAGGGTCGGGATGGCGCGCGGGATGACGCGCAGGGTCGCCTTCATGCCCGTGCGCTGCCGCCCCACGTTGACGCGGAAGCGGCCGCCCTCGCCGAGGTCGAGGGCGAAGTCGCACGACCCCTCGCGTTCGAGCACGTCCCGCAGGCGCTCGGGCACGAGGTCGAGCACCATCGCGTCGACCTTCGACGCGCCGAGCGGCTCGCCGCGAGGCACGAGCTCGCC